>NZ_JAFCTZ010000004.1:0-335098 GCF_049896285.1 Pseudomonas sp. DWP3-1-2
GGCCTGACGCTGGTCTTCCCGCCGCACAAACACGAAGCAGTGCGTTCCGTGCTGGATAACTACCGACTGGGGGTGAAGAAAGCGCCGAAGGTCGGACTGCTGGGGGATGGGGCGGGGTTGTTGGTGTTTGTGGCGCAGGTGGTGAATTTGGTGCAGGTGGCACGTGAGATTTTTCCAGCCCAAGAAAAGCAAAGAGATTGGACGGGGTTGACCAGCAGTTTGTTGGCAACTACAGCAGCGGGATTTGGTGCTGCACAAGGTATCGTCGATACATCTCTTAATGCCCATGCAACGTATTTGGCCAATAACCTAAAGAAAGCTGAGTTAATCGGCGTGTATGCACAGGTGGGAAAACTACACATTAGCTTAGGGGTTGTTGGTTATCTCGCAGGCGTAGCGGCTGCGGTGATGAGCATAAAGAGCTCTTATGAAAACTGGCAGGACGCCGTGCGCAAAGGAAATCGCGAAGCGCAGGCCGGGGCGACCTTGAGCATGCTGGGCAATAGCGGGTTTATTGCCAGCAACGCTTACGGTTTCGCCCATACGGTGCAAGCCTTCAGGCATGTTCTCGCCGCCGAGGCGGGCTCTGCTGCTCGGACCGCCGCCTGGGCCGCAGCGGGCACGCGCCTGTCCACGGTATTTTTCCGCTTCAATCTCGCCGGAATCATATTTACTGCGCTGGAGCTGTCCGGCAGTTGGTTCTACAACCGCCATAACCTCAGCGCCCATGACCGCTGGCTACTCAGCACGCCGTGGAGCCTGGACCCGGATCAGCGCAAGTCGCTCCCCTTGAGCGAGTATCAGAAAGCGCTTCGTGGGTGTGTACAGGCACCCCATGTGGAAATCCTGCCGGCCTCGAATGACTCCGGCGTGGCGCAGCCCCGTCGTTTCCTGCTGCACTTTCCAACCTTGTCAGTTAGCGACCTGGCACAGCAGTTGGCGAGCAGCGCCAGCAGCGTCTTGCTCAACATCGGTGCGTATCAGGCGATACGCGAAATCCCCGGTCGTGTGGGCATGCCAGCCCAATGGCGCCCACTGAATGAAGCGCTGCAAGGCTGCATTCTGATCAAGCGGCAAAGCCCGCTGACCCTGGAATTGATTGATATCCGCAGCGTTATCAACTCGGCCTATCCCGGAAACACCGACATCGTACTGTCCATCCAGTTGGGTCATGCCTACCGGGATGGCCGCTATGAAGGCAATCTCTATGACCTGCGCTTCCCGGTCACGGGTGAAAGTGGCCATTTCCCTATACAACAGATCACGCGTCAAGGAGAGGAATGCGCCTACTTCAGGATTGATCCAGCATTGATCAAGACGGTGGATGACTGAGATGGCGACTGACAAGCCCGACACACCACCCCCGATTCATCGCGCCCCCTATGCAGGAATGGTCGAACAATTTCCGACCGGGCAAACGGTGTATCTGGCCCCGCTACCGTTGCCCACCGATTTACCCGCCCAGGATTACGGCCATGCCGTGGGCGAAGTGAACGATACGTATCTGGACTTCGGTGTGGGGCTACCGCCAGTTTTTGCTTGGCAAATGGGATTGGGGGGACCGTTCAGTTTTTTCTGCATGTGTGCATTCGTGCTTCCCGTCTTATCTGCTTTGGTTGCTTTGGTGGCAGGAGGGGGGATGAACGAAGCGGCTTCATTTCTATCCGGTACATTTTCGACAATAGTTAATTACTCTTCATGGATCGCAGCGGCGGGCCTTGCTTACTATGTCTCCATCACCTTCCACCACCTCGCCAAATACAAAAAAGTCGTCCCCACCCGCTTCAACCGCCAGCGCCGGGAAGTCTGTTTTGTTCCTCGCGGCCATACCGAGCCCATTTTCGTGCCATGGGAATCGCTGTCTGCCTGGGTGGTGCAGGCGCGGTCGGTGACTCAGTACGGGATGGATATTCAATACGCCATGGGCGTCGGGTTTTATCATCCGCCTCATGATGAGCATTACAGCCTGGAGTTCTTCTGCAGCGGTTTTGATTTGGCGGTGTGCAACTGGGAGGCGATCCGGGCGTACATGGAATACGAAGTGCACAGCCTCAAGGACATCCAGGACCCGCTGGACCTGCAAAACCCCGGCGACCCGCCCCATGAGGGCCTGCACACGTTCTATAACGCCCGGGAACGCATGCGTCGCCGGCGCAGGGATCGTGAAGTTGGCTTCTTTTATCCGTTCTGGTGGTACCTGTACCACGTGCTGACCCTGTGGACGCTGCCCAACCACCTCACCGAATGGGAAATCCGCCGCATCAAAAGCATCGGCCGCGCCGTCGTACCCGAGGCCATGCAACGCTGGTCAGCACCCTTGCCACCGGAACAATGGGCCAAGCCCAGCGCAGAACTGCAACGCCTGAGCGAAACCGTCAAAACCCTGCGTGAGCACAAGCCTGATCAGGGTATTGCGGAGCGCTTTGCAGAGGCGCAGCGTGTCGCTCAGAGAAAAGCGTCATGAGCGCACCCCCCCCGATTCATCACACGCCCCATGCGGGGATGGTTGAGCACTTTCCGACCGGGCAAGTGGTGTATCTAGCCCCATTGCCACTGCCCACCGATTTGCCCGCTCAGGACTATGGTCATGCCGTGGGCGCGGTGAATGATACGTATCTGGACTTTGGGGTTGGGTTACCGTCTGTGTTTGCGTGGCAAATGGGGCTAGGAACACCATTCTGGGCAATCTGGTTTTCGGGGCTTTTTGCACCACTACTCATCTGGTTCCTTTCACTTACTTATGGGGTTGGATTTGAGCGTGCAAAAGAAAACGCACTGGGCTATATGCCTTATGGCTTAGAGGTTGGGGGCTGGGGCGCTCTCCCACCTCTCGTCATCTTCCTCGCCATCACCTTCCATCACCTCGCCAAATACAAAAAAGTCGTCCCCACCCGCTTCAACCGCCAGCGCCGGGAAGTCTGTTTTGTTCCTCGCGGCCATACCGAGCCCATTTTCGTGCCATGGGAATCGCTGTCTGCCTGGGTGGTGCAGGCGCGGTCGGTGACTCAGTACGGGATGGATATTCAATACGCCATGGGCGTCGGGTTTTATCATCCGCCTCACGACGAGCATTACAGCCTGGAGTTCTTCTGCAGCGGTTTTGATCTGGCGGTGTGCAACTGGGAGGCGATCCGGGCGTACATGGAATACGAGGTGCACAGCCTCAAGGACATCCAGGACCCGCTGGACCTGCAAAACCCCGGAGACCCTCCCCATGAGGGCCTGCACACGTTCTACAACGCGCGGGAGCGTATGCGTCGGCGGCGCAGGGATCGTGAAGTCGGTTTCTTTTACCCGTTCTGGTGGTACCTGTACCACGTGCTGACCCTGTGGACGCTGCCCAACCACCTCACCGAATGGGAAATCCGCCGCATCAAAAGCATCGGCCGCGCCGTCCTACCCGAGGCCATGCAACGCTGGTCAGCCCCCTTGCCACCGGAACAATGGGCCAAACCCAGCGCAGAACCGCAACGCCTGAGCGAAACCGTCAAAACCCTGCGCGAGCAAAAGCCCGATCAGGGTATTGCGGCGCGCTTTGCCGAGGCGCAGGGTGTCGCTCAGAGAAAAGCGTCATGAGCGCACCACCCAAAATCCATCAGAACAGCAAAGGTCCGGCGCCATAAGGGCGCAAAGCTGATTCAGCGTCAACGCCGCTAACGGATATACATACTTAACCCAAGACCAAAAAAACTGGATTAACAGGCCAGCAGTGCAATCCGTAAGGGCACAAAGGTGAGTCACCGGCAGACGACCCCCGACACTCCGCAACAACGCACCCAACCCGTGGCAGTACGAAGAAAACCCCCTCCAGACAGCGCAATTAATTTACAGCTCTTAGAAGTTTCTGACACTTCACTAAATTTTCACTTTTACCTTCGTCCATTCAATGCTCGATACCGTTTTCACTGCCCGCTTGATTCTCGGGCACGTGTCGTTGTGCACCCAATACGGTGCAAGGACGCTAACGGCGAGCCCTTCATATTCCTCTGGTCAGCCATTCTCAGAGACGGCGACCCGCCAACTTAGCGTTTCAATCGGGGTGATTCATCGCATGAAATCCAGTAACCAGACATTTGCCAGGCGTTTATTGAAATCGCCGATGCCTTCGTTGAGAACGTCCGCATCCGTCATGGCATTGGGGTTGGCGCTGGGGACGTGCGAGGGCGTATTCGCCGAAGCCCGTCACGTGAATATTCCGGCTCAGCCGCTGGACGCCGCGCTCAATGCGCTCGGCGCGCAGACCGGGCTGCAAGTGTTGTATCGACCTCAGTTGGTCAGCGGTAAAAACTCCGTGGCCGTCAACGGGGATCTGGAGCCGGGCGCTGCGCTGGATACGCTGCTCAATGGCGCTGGCCTGACCTATCGCATCGAAAACAACACGATTTTCCTGAGCGAGCAGGCCGTTGCAGGCGGCGCGATGGAGTTGGAGGCGACGACCATTCAAGGCCAGGGCATGGGCCAGGCGACCGAGAACTCCAAGTCTTACACCACCGGCCTGACCAGCGTCGGCTCGAAAACCCCCATGAGCCTGCGTCAGACACCTCAGTCGATTTCTATCATCAGCCAGCAAATGATGGCCGATCAGCAGTTGACCGATATCAACGATACGCTGCGTATGACGCCCGGCATCACTGTGCAGAACAGCACTTATCGGACCTTCGACATCCTGTCCCGTGGTTTCAAGATTGAAAACTTCCAGCTCGATGGTGCTGCCCCGATGGCGCTGGGCAGCTCACTGGGAAGCTTCTATTCGTCCAACGTCTACGACATGGCCGAATTCGACCACATTGAAGTACTGCGTGGCGCAGCGGCTCTGTTTGGCGGTACCGGTGATCCGGGCGGCATCGTGAACATGGTGCGCAAGCGTCCGATGGACACGTATCAGCTGAAACTCACCGCATCGGCGGGCAGTTGGGACAACTATCGCCAGGAAGTGGACCTTACCGGCCCGATTGCCTTTGATGGCAAATTGCGTGGACGTATGGTGGTGGCTAACACGGATCGGCAGTATTTCATCGACAACCGCAGCACAGAAAAGCCGTTTGTCTATGGTGTCATTGAGGCTGACATCACCGACGACACCCTGATCACGGCCGGCATTCGTTACAACAAAGCCCACGAGAACGGCACTCAGAACTCAGTGCCTCGCTACCTCGATGGCTCCGATATCGGCCTGCCGAGGCACACCAGCCTGGGCGAGAACTGGGGGTATACCGACACCACGGGTCGCGAGATTTTCGCCAAGATCGACCACAAGCTTTCAGATGACTGGAAACTCAACGTTTCCTACACCGACCTTTGGGATGTCGGTTACTTCAAGACCACGACCGTCAGCGGTGTGGGCGTCGATAAGGCCACCGGTTCCGGGTTGTCGTGGAGCAGCACGACCGCCAAGCAGGAAAACCAGCAGCGGATGTGGGACAGCAACCTGTCCGGCACCTTCGCTATGTTTGGCCTGCAGCATGATCTGGTGGTGGGCGCCGACTATCAGGACGTGACCAGCCGTTGGCTGGGAGTTGGCCGCGTTGTCGGTGGCTCGATAAACCCCTACGACCCGGACAGCACGCCGTTTGCCGAGCCGGCCAACAACACCAACTACACCCGAGACTACAGCCCCAACGATCAGAAACAGTACGGTGTTTACGGTAGCCTGCGCCTGCAGCTTGCCGAGCCGCTGCACTTGATCCTGGGGGCGCGAGCACAACGTTACACATTCGACCAGACGTACAAAACCCTGTCCGCAGGCATCTGGAAGACTTCGTCGGAGATATCCATGCGCGAGCCGACCAAGGTCACGCCGTATGGCGGTCTGGTGTACGACCTCAACGACGAGTGGTCGGTTTACGGCAGCTATTCGGAAATCTACAAGCCGCAGGTAAGCCTGCTGACCGGTTCGGGTTCCTCCCTGGAAGCCATGGAAGGCAAGACCTATGAAACGGGTCTGAAAGGCGAATTGTTCGGCGGCGCCGTCAACACCCATTTTGCGCTGTACTACACCACCCGCGACAATCAGGGCGTGCGCGATCCGGCTTATCCAGCCAACGACTATGACTTTTCCGGCAGTTGCTGCTGGATAGCGAGCGGCGAAGTGGTCAGTAAAGGGGTCGACATGGAAGTGTCGGGTGAAATCATGCCCGACTGGATGTTGATGGCCGGTTATACCTATAACCAGAACCACAACAAGAGCTCCAAGACACTGCTGAGCACCCAGACGCCCAAACACTTGTTCAAGCTGTTCACGACGTATCAACTGCCGGGCGTGTTGTCGGACTTCAAAGTGGGCGGCGGTGTGAACCTGCAAAGCTCCAACTATTACAGCGGTACCGTCACCAGCAACGGCGCCACCAACAGTTATGACTTCGAACAGGCAGGCTATGCGGTCTGGAGTGCGTTGGCCGAATACAAGGTCGACGAACACTGGACCGTCACCTACAACGCGAACAACATCTTCGACAAGACGTATTACTCCACCGTCGGATCGACGTCGGCCACCAACTGGTACGGCGATCCCCGCAACCACATGCTGACTTTGCGCGGTACATTCTGGTAATAGAACCGCTTGAAAAAAGGGGGGAGCCGAATCATCGGCTCCCCCCTTTTTTATTGTTGTGTTGCATTCACTCTACGGCAGGTGCCGCAGCTTTCCCGGGTTCGACTTCCTCTTTCATCTTGCGAAAGTACGTGGAAAGCAACGCCCCGGAAATGTTGTGCCAGACGCTGAACAACGCGCTGGGCACCGCCGCCAGGGGCGAGAAATGCGCGCTGGCCAGTGCGGCACCAAGCCCCGAGTTCTGCATGCCCACTTCCAGTGCCAGGGACTTGCGTTGTGCCAATGGCAGCTTGAAAACCTTGCCGGTGAAGTAGCCCAGCAAGAAACCGAAGCTGTTGTGCAGGATCACCACGGCCATGATCAACAGACCCGATTCAGCGATTTTCGCCTGACTGGCGGCCACCACTGCGCAGACAATCATCACGATGCTGACCACGGAAACCAGCGGCAGCACGTCCACGGCATAAGCCACCCGCGCGCCCAGCAACCGCTGAGCGAGTACGCCAAGCACAATCGGCAACATCACCAACTGCAGGATCGACCAGAACATGTCCAGGAAGGACACCGGCAGCCAGGCCGAGGCCAGGAACCAGATCAGGGTCGGGGTCAGCAGCGGAGCCAGGAGGGTGGTGACAGCCGCGATGGCCACCGCCAAGGCGAGGTCACCCTTGGCCAACCATGCCATGACATTGGAAGAGGTCCCGCTCGGGCAGCAGCCCACCAGAATCACGCCGACCGCAATTTCTGCCGGCAGATGAAACACCTGGCAGAGCAGCCACGCCACTCCCGGCATGATCACGAAATGCGCGACGACGCCCAGCGCCACCCGCCACGGATGGCGAGCAACCTCGGAAAAGTCATCGAGCTTGAGCGTCAGGCCCATACCAAACATCACCACCCCCAGCAGCGGGACGATCAGGGTTTTCAGCCCGATGAACCATTGTGGGAAAAGGAATGCCAACACGGCAAACAGCAAGACCCAGTACGCAAAGGTATTACCGACGAAACGACTCAAGGCTGCCAGTGCGCGCATGGCGGGTTCCTTTCTTATTAGTTTGGGGTGGAATGCAGATCTTGCGGCGAACAATGGATCTGTAGGGGCCAACGTGTTGGCGAGGCAGTGTCAGATATGCCGCCTCGCCAACAGGTTGGCTCCTACAAAGATTGCGTGTGTTGCTTAGATTCCCTGCGGCATCTCTTCACCACCCAAGGCTTCTACCAACTCTGGCAGGAATTCGCCAAAGGTCAGCATCATCAAGGTAAAGCTGGCATCGAGCTGGCCCAAGGCCTCGTCGCCGCCATCCTGTTCGGCCTGGTCCTGCAACAAGTCTTCGAACTTCAAGCGTTTGACCACCATCTTGTCGTCCAGCACGAAGGACAGCTTGTCCTGCCAGGCCAGGGACAATTGGGTCACGACTTTACCGGTGCTCAAGTGCAGCTGGATTTCATCGCTGGTCAGGTCCTGGCGCTTGCAACGCACGATCCCGCCATCTTCGTGGGTGTCGCGCAGTTCGCATTCATCCAGCACGAAGAAGTTGTCAGCCGCTTTCTGCGTGGTGACCCACTCGGTCATCACCGCAGTGGGTGCGGTTTTGACGGTCAGCGGACGTACCGGCAGTGTGCCGATCACTTCACGCAATGTAGACAGTAGGTCTTCGGCACGCTTTGGGCTGGCCGAGTTGACCAGGATCAGCCCCTGTTTCGGCGCGATGGCGGCGAAGGTGGCGGAGCGACGAATAAAGGCACGCGGCAGAAACGCCTGGATGATTTCATCCTTGATTTGATCGCGTTCCTTCTTATAGACCTTGCGCATTTGCTCGGCCTCGATCTCTTCGACTTTCTCCTTCACCGCGTCGTTGACCACGCTGCTGGGCAGAATGCGTTCTTCCTTGCGGGCCGCGATCAGCAGGAAGTCGCCGCTGACGTGCACCAGTGGAGCGTCTTCACCTTTGCCAAAAGGGGCGACGAAACCGTAAGTGGTCAACTCCTGGCTGGCACAGGCGCGGGCCGGTTTGGTCGCCAGTGCCGTTTCCAGCGCTTCGGCGTCAAAAGGCAGATCCTGGGTCAGGCGATAGACAAGCAAGTTTTTGAACCACATGAGGTGAATCTCTCCATCTATACAAAGGAGGGCATTATTCGCTCCTCGGACCCTGCGGCCAACCCTGCGCTAAGCCTTTGGAAGGATTATAAAAATTATTTAAAAAAGTGCTTGCCAGAGGTAGGGTCGCTCCGTAGAATGCGCGCCACACCGAGAGTGAAGGGTGATTAGCTCAGCTGGGAGAGCAGCTGCCTTACAAGCAGCGGGTCGGCGGTTCGATCCCGTCATCACCCACCAATTCCTTCTCAGTGTTACGCGCAGCGGTAGTTCAGTCGGTTAGAATACCGGCCTGTCACGCCGGGGGTCGCGGGTTCGAGTCCCGTCCGCTGCGCCATATTCCGCTTCAAGGCCCTTGAACTCCTTGAAGCAAAAGAAAGCCCGCCTTGTGCGGGTTTTTCTTTGTCTGCGTTTTTTGTTTTTCAGGCCCGTTGCGGTCATGCACTGCACTTAACTGTGTATGTCGTGGTTTTTCTGCAGGCCGAGTATGAGTTGGCCCGACGTGTGTCGATGACCTATTCAATGTCCGAGTCGGTTCAGTATCAGTTGACCACGGGGGCGTTCGAACCGAGGGCGTTCGTGAGTCAGGTGGCGGGGGCGGGGCGGCTGCAGGTGCTGGCAACCAGTGGCAACTGGCCAAAGAAAGGTGTGATCCGCCCGTAAGAAAAGGCTCTTTGAGCGGCTACCTGATGCGTCAGACGTATCTAGTAGATTTGTACGATTTTTCGTGATGGCCCTGAACCCGGCCTGAACAGCGGGCTTCCAATTCAGGAAAACCTTTGGATACCTGAACTTATCTGCGTTTTCTGCCTCTCATGCCGGTAGCCATTGATCGCGGCGGCCTGATAAGCTCGCGGCTTTACTCGTTTGCCCTATTGGCGCATGAACAAGGAATTAGCATGAAACAGCATCGGTTGGCAGCGGCGATTGCCCTGGTCGGTCTGGTACTCGCAGGTTGTGACAAGCAAGCCAGCACTGTTGAGCTCAAAACCCCGGCACAGAAAGCGTCCTACGGCATTGGTCTGAACATGGGCAAGAGCCTGGCTCAGGAAGGCATGGATGATCTGGATTCCAAGGCAGTAGCCTTGGGTATTGAAGATGCCGTCGGCAAGAAAGAGCAGAAGCTCAAGGATGACGAATTGGTCGAAGCTTTCGCCGCGCTGCAAAAGCGTGCCGAAGAGCGTATGGCCAAGATGAGCGAAGAGTCGGAAGCGGCTGGCAAGAAATTCCTTGAGGAAAACGGCAAGAAAGCGGGTGTTGTGACCACCGCTTCCGGCCTGCAGTATGAAATCGTCAAAAAAGGCGATGGTCCTCAGCCTAAGGCGACTGACGTAGTGACGGTTCACTACGAAGGCAAGCTGACTGACGGCAAGGTGTTCGACAGCTCGGTAGAGCGCGGTAGCCCGATTGATCTGCCGGTCAGCGGTGTGATCCCGGGTTGGGTTGAAGGTCTGCAACTGATGCACGTAGGCGAGAAGATCAAGCTCTTCATTCCGAGCGATCTGGCTTATGGCGCACAGAGCCCTAGCCCGATGATCCCTGCCAACTCGGTATTGGTGTTCGATCTGGAACTGCTCGGCATCAAGGACCCGGCGGCTGCACCGGCTCCTCAGGCTGACGAAGAAGAAGAAGCTGCTCCGGCTGCCAAAAAATAGGCATCGGTTCAGGCTTGAAGAAAACGCCCCGTTTCGACGGGGCGTTTTCGTTTCTGCGTTATTTGTCGAACGGATGCAAAGAGGCGCAGTCCCAGTTACGTTGATTCTGAGGCGAAAATGTTTATTGTCAGAAGATCCAACATTAATCCACAGGGTAGGTTGTGGGTAACTTCGAGCAGCCCGCAAGTCAACGAATTTCTGGCTTTTTTTATGTGAGTAAAAAACGCCCGATCTGACTCAAGGGCCTGTAGAACGGGGCTCTTCGGGCCAAAATCAGGCTCTGTTCACAAGGTTATCCACAAGTTGTGTGGATAACCTTTTTGATGATCAAACGCTGGCTTATTCTGGATCGGCGTTTAAAGACAGAAAAGTCGCTCAACGGGAGTGGACATGAAAGCACCGTGGAATTTTCTTCGCTATCTACCGATGGCCCGACGCTTGATGGCGGCCGGGCGGTTGCCTGGCCTGCTATTCGCCGTTGCGCGCAAGGGGGCGTCGGAAGGCAGTCGGCTGGGCAAGATCAAGGACGACCTGCGGCTGCTCCAGTCGTTGTGCCTGGCCTACTGGCGCGGCGAGTACCGGGCTATCAGCCCGGCCGCGATTCTTTCCATCGTGGCCGGCCTGATGTATTTCCTCAGCCCGCTGGACGCCATTCCTGACTGGATACCCGGCCTCGGCATGCTCGATGACATTGCCGTGCTGGCCTGGGTCATGAAGCATCTGGACGGCGAGTTGACGGCGTTTCGCCAATGGCGCGAGCGACAGGCCCCGGAGAAGCTGATTGTCGTGGAGCGACTGCCCGCCACACCGGCGCTTCTCGAGCAGGAGAAGGCCAAAGACTGAAAGCCCCCGGATCCGTAAGACGTCGCTATATAGGATGCCGTTATAGATTCAGGACAGGCATATAGCCCCTTTCCGCTGTTAAGATGCCGGGACAAGGAAAACGCCTACTCGCAATGTGTAGTTGTCCTACAGGGGGTTGTATGGATCTTCAGGTCATTTCTCGTGATGGAGAGCCAGAGTACGCAGTATTGCCGTGGGCTCAGTACCAGGCGCTGCTGCGGGCTGCTGGCCTGTCCTCTAAAGGCACGTCGGAGCCAAGTGCCCAGCCAGTCAGCGAGAGCGGGACGGCAGCCGTTGAGTTGCCGGGCCTGGATCAATTGGCAACGCTGCGTGCAGCCAAGGGGCTGGAAGGGGCGCAGTTGGCTCGTACAGTGGGCATCAGCCCTTCTTATCTGGAATTAATCGAAAGTGGCGTACGCCAGCCTGATGCGGCCATCCGCCGGAGCCTGGCCTGGGAGTTGGGTATCGCGGGCTGGCGAGGTGACTCATGAGCGTGCGCATCAGTCGCCAGCACTGGGAGGCCCTGTTGGCTGAACTGGATCTGGCGCGTCGCCAACGTCATCTGCTGACTTATCGTGCGTTGCTCGAACGCCTGCAATTGCCCAGCCCCGCCATGCAAACCCTGTCGGCCGCGCTTGAGCATCTGGCCGCGCTGGACGCGCGAGCCGAGCAACCGTTGCGCAGCTCCCTGGTGATCAGTCAGGGCGCCAGTCGTTTACCGCGTACCGGTTTTTTTGAATGTGTGGAACGTCTGGGCCGATTCTCCGGACCATCGGACGGCGTCGCGGCAGCTTCCTGGCATGCCTCCGAGGTGGTGCGGGTGTTCGAGTTTGCTTATCCGGATGAGCCGTAAGCCGCGTTACCTGAGGGTTGGCATAAGAGCCGCCCCGCCGTAATCACTCTACCGTCAGGACATCCAGATCCCGCGTATCAATCACATGCAGGCTGGCCCCGATCACTTCCTTGGCGTAATGCTTGGCTTGAGAGGCCAGCTCAGCCAGGCGGCTGGCGTCCAGTTGGGCACAGGATTCGGGGTGCAGGTGGATGACACCGATGGACAATGACAACAAGGCATACTCCTGGCGCTGGCCATGGCGGTTCAGAGCGATGAAGCAGCCTGCTTCCAGATGCTCGGCCCGATAGAAGCGTCGACACTGATTCTGGAAGTCCTCCAGCAGCACACTCAAGCGTTTGTGCCAGTCATCCGAACCCAGCACCATTAAAAAGTCATCGCCGCCAATGTGCCCGACAAAATCGCGGCTTGGGTCGATGCGGTCGTTCAGGCATTGAGCCAGACACAACAACACCTCGTCGCCACGGCCGTAACCATAGATATCGTTGAAGGGTTTGAAACTGTCGATATCCACATAGCAGATCATCGACTCCCGGCCTTGTTGCAACAGACGCGTCAGGCATTGCTGGATGGGCACGTTGCCAGGCAGCAGGGTCAGCGGGTTGGCGTAGCGCGCCTGCTGGATTTTCAACTCGGTGATCAGTTTTAGAACATCGATCACCCGGCCCAGGCCCAGATAGCGGCCGTTCAGGGTAATGATGAAGTCTTCTTCGATACGCTGCCGGGCGCGACTGGTCAGCAGGCGACTGACCTGCTGCAAGGATTGACTCAATTCCACGGCAAGAAAGTCGTCACTCATGAGCCGGCTGATAGGCTTGCGCGCAAACAGTTCGGTGGCGTAAGGCTTGAGCAGGATTTCAGATAAAGAATGTCGATGAACGATCCCGCACGGTTGCCCGTTTTCATCCAGCACGGCGAGGGAATTGAGATTGGCCTGTTGGCGAAAGGCTTCAAGTACCGATGCGGTCGGCATGTCGCAAATGACGGCCGTCTGTTCGTTGAGCAGGGCGCTCAAGTCGCTGCCTTCCTCTGACAGTGCCAACGTGGTCATGTTTTCCAGCTTGGGCAGCAGCGCTTGGGCGTCCCGGGGTGGTTGCTCCTGCGGGCGGCATAGCAAATAGCCCTGAACCAGTTCGACGCCCATTTCCTTGAGCACGGCCAGTTCTTCCGGTAATTCGATACCCTCGGCAATAACCAACGCGCGGGACGCTCGGGCCATTTGCAGCATGGAGCCGACGAATTCGCGCTTGACCGCGTCCTGATGGATGCCGTCGATGAAGTGCCGGTCGATCTTGACGTATTCCGGACGCAGTTCCGACCACAGACGCAGGCTCGAATAGCCTGCGCCCAGATCGTCCATGGCGATGGAAAAACCCATGTCCCGATAGTGGTGCAGGGCGGTGTACAGCAGTTGGAAGTCTTCGGTAGGGGTCTGCTCGGTCAGCTCGATCACCACGTCGCTGGGGGCGATGCGGTAGCGTTTCAGCATTTGCAGGGTTCTACCCGGCGGGTGTGCAGGCTCCAGCAAGGATTCGGGGGAGACATTGAGAAACAGCTTGCCGGGCAGTTTTTGCTGGCTGAAGCGGCGGCAGGCACTTTCTCGACACAACAGCTCCAGCTCACTGAGACGACCGGCCTGACGCGCCACGGCGAACAGGTTGATGGGGGAATGCAGCGAGCTGTTCGATGGACCTCGGGTCAGCGCTTCATAGCCCAGGATGCGGCGCTCGGGCAGTGACACTATGGGTTGAAACAAGCTGTGCAAATCGCCGTGAGCCAGAATCGAACTCAATGCGTTCAGCTGCTCAGTGGCGGTCATGGCGATCTCGAGGCAAGAAAAAAGGGACCTAGCGTATGGCGCTAAGCCCCTTATTTCACGACAGATTCATGACTGTTTGATGACGGTTGCTATTAAAAAGCCACCAGCTATTCAGCCATTACTTCTTCGCCACGGCAGCGTTCAACCCCAGATAGTCGATCAGGATTCGCCCCGTTTCCGCCAGGTAAGCGTCATCTTCGGGCTTGGTCTTGTCGTCATCCACGGGCAATGCGTCCTCGTCCTCTTTCTTCAGCTCTTTGAGCGGCTCTTCACCCTTGGCCTTGCGGCGGGTGTTTTCCAGGGCCAACTGCTTGGCGTCGATAGCGGCATGTTCGGCGCGGCGGTCAGCTTCATTGAGGCTGACGGTTTTCTCGCTCATCAACTGCTTGGCCAACGCCAGGCGGTCTTCGATGAAGACGAACTCGGCATCTTTTGCCGAGCGAGCCAGGTGTCGGGCCTCCAGTTGCGCCAGGAAAGGCTTGAACGGATTGGCTGCGGGCCTGATGGCCGGCTTGATGCTGTCCCAGGGCATGGCCTCAGGCAGCGCGCTCTCGCCGATTTCCTTGGTGTCGATGAGCGACGGATAGGTGATGTCCGGCACCACGCCCTGATGCTGGGTGCTCTGCCCGGAAACCCGGTAGAACTTGGCCAGGGTCAGTTTCAGTTCGCCATGATTCAGCGGCTGAATGGTCTGTACGGTGCCTTTGCCGAAGGTCTGGCCGCCGATGATCAATGCACGGTGGTAATCCTGCATGGCGCCGGCGAAAATTTCCGATGCCGAGGCCGACAGGCGGTTGACCAGCAACGCCATCGGGCCTTTGTAGAAGGCGCCTGTGTCTTCGTCTTCCAGTACATCGACCTTGCCGTCGGCGTTGCGCACCAACACAGTCGGGCCCTTGTCGATGAACAGACTGGTCAGCTCGGTGGCTTCCTGCAGGGAGCCGCCGCCGTTGTTACGCAAGTCCAGAACCACGCCGTCGACTTTGTCCGCTTGCAGCTCGGTCAGCAGTTTCTTCACGTCCCGCGTGGTGCTCTTGTATTCCGGGTCGCCTGCGCGGTAAGCCTTGAAGTCCAGATAGAACGCCGGAATCTCGATGACACCGAGCTTATAGTCGCGACCGTCCTGCTTCAGGTGCAGAATCGACTTTTTCGCGGCCTGTTCTTCGAGCTTCACCGCTTCGCGAGTGATGGCCACGATTTTCGTGGTCTGGTCGTTCGGCGCATTGGTGGCCGGGATCACTTCCAGGCGCACGACGGAGCCTTTCGGGCCGCGAATGAGCTTGACGACTTCGTCCAGGCGCCAGCCGATCACGTCGACCATTTCCTTGTCACCCTGGGCGACACCGACGATCTTGTCGGCCGGAGCCACCTGTTTGGTCTTGGCTGCCGGGCCTGCCGGCACCAGACGCACGATCTTCACGTTGTCATTGTCGCTCTGCAACACGGCACCGATGCCTTCCAGCGACAGGCTCATGTTGATATCGAAATTTTCCGCGCTGTCGGGGGACAGGTAGTTGGTGTGCGGATCGTAGGACATGGCGAAGGTGTTGATGTACGCCTGGAACACGTCTTCAGCCCGGGTCTGGCTCAGGCGCGCCAGTTGGTTCTTGTAGCGCTTGGTCAGGGTTTCCTGAATCTTCGCCGGGTCTTTGCCCGCGATTTTCAGGCGCAGGACTTCATCCTTGACGCGCTTGCGCCACAGATCGTCCAGCTCGGCTTCGCTCTTCGGCCAGGCGGTGTCCTTGCGGTCTACCAGCAAGCTTTCCTTGGCGGTGAAATCAAGTTTATTAACGCCGTTATCCAGCTCTGCCAACGCAAAATCCAGACGCGATTTGACTCGGTCCAGATAGCGCTTGTAGATGGTGAAACCGGCGTTCAGATCGCCGCTTTTCAGGAAATCGTCGAATTGTGTGCGCCATTTATCGAACTCGGCGATATCGCTGGCCAGAAAATAGCTGCGTGTCGGGTCGAGGAGCTTGAGGTAGCTCTCATAAATGATCACCGAGCGCTTGTCGTCAAGCGGCGGCTTGCTGTAGTGGTGCCGTTTGAGCAGTTCAACCACGTTGAGGCTGGCAATCACTTCGTCGCGATCAGGCTGAAGGTTATCCCAGCTGTTGGCGGCAAAGGAGCTGGCAGACATTGGCAGAATGCTGAGGCCAACGAGCAGGGCAAGGGCGGTGCTTGGGAAAAAATGCTTCATGCTGATTCGACGCGGGGACAATTGATAACGCATATTAGGCCGTCTTTGGAAGTCGCCGGTCCCGTCGGATCCGGTCGCATAATGCAAAAAGCCCAAGCGTCTATAGCTTCGGGCTCAGTCCAGACTCACTATGGAGGCACCGTGAAAGCATTGCAAGGCGTTGAAGGGCAAGTGGAATGGGTTCAGACGGCGAGTCCGGCCCTTGATGCGGGTCAAGTCAGGATCAAAGTGGCCGCAGCAGGTTTGAATCGTGCCGATTTATTGCAACGTGCGGGACTCTATCCGCCGCCGCCGGGGGCCAGTGAATTCCTCGGGATGGAATGTTCAGGGGTGATTATCGAAGTCGGTCCGGGATCGGCCTGGCAGCTCGGCGACCGTGTTTGCGCGCTGTTGGCCGGTGGTGCCATGGCCGAAGAAGTCGTCGCCGATGCGCGGCACGTCCTGCCGGTGCCTGAAGGCGTGTCGTTGCATGAAGCGGCAGGCATCCCGGAGGTGTACGCAACGGCCTGGTTGAATCTGTATCAACTGGCGGCCCTCAAGCCCGGCGAAAAGGTGTTGTTGCATGCCGGGGCAAGTGGTGTTGGTTCAGCGGGCATTCAGCTGTGCAAGGCATTCGGTAACCCGGTCTGGGTCAGCGTCGGCTCTGCCGAGCGTCTGGCTTACTGCATTGAGTTGGGTGCCCAGGGCGGTGTTGTACGCAGTGACAGCATCGACAGTTTGAAGGACTTTGCACCGTTTGACGTGATCCTCGATCCCGTCGGCGGTGACTATGCCCCGTTGAACGTAAAGCTGCTGGCCGTCGATGGCCGCTGGGTATTGATCGGTTTGATGGGCGGTCGCCAGGCGCAGCTGGATCTGGCGCAGGTGTTGGGCAAGCGCATCCAGTTGCTGGGCTCTACCCTGCGCAGCCGGGATGATCAGTTCAAGGCCGATCTGCTGCAGGACCTTGCCCAACAGGTCTGGCCGTTGTTCACCGAAGGCCGCCTCAAGCCGCAACTGGCCCGCAGCTTCCCGATCAAGGATGCCGAAGCGGCGTTCGCGGAGCTCGCGACCAACCAGGTGTCCGGAAAAGTCGTGTTGGTGATTGATGAAAGCCTGGTGTGACTGAAGATGGGCGCGTCACCGTGGGACCGGCTTTAGCCGGGAGGGGGTAGTTCAGGCGATGCAGATGCAGCGACCGCCCTGGCCTCTTCCCGGCTGAAGCCAGTCCCACGAAGTGAACAACCATTCCCGACTGAAGCCGGCCCGACGGCGGATAGGTTTGCGTTTGAGCTGTGCTGAATATTTGCCCATGAAAACACCCCAAAGTCTGGATAGCTGTTCAGCTTTTGGGGTGCAGTTCAATAACCTGATGGTTATTTCCAGTGATGCACCGGCCAGCCCGCTTTTTGGGCGTGCTCCAGCAGGACCGGGTCCGGGTTGACGGCGTGGGGATGATCGACCTTGAGCAGCAAAGCCAGGTCATTGCGCGAGTCTGAATAGAAGCTGGCGCCTTCGAGGTTTTCGCCTTCGGTGTCGAGCCATTCCATGAGTCGTGCCACCTTGCCTTCCCGGTAGGTCAGGGTGCCGACGGTCTTGCCGCTGTACACGCCGTGTTGCACCTCCAGGTTGATCGCCAGAACCTCGTCGATGCCGATACGCTCGGCAATCGGCTTGACCAGATGGATTCCCGATGCAGAGATGACCAGAATCCGGTCGCCTGCCGCCCGGTGGTCGGCGATGCATCGGGTGGCGTCGCTGAAAATGATCGGCTCAATGAAATCCTCTACCCACGGGCCGACCAGATGATCGACTTCCTCAGGCGTGCGGCCGAGCATCGGCTCCAGGCTGAACGCCATGTAGTCCTCCATCGCCAGCTTGCCTTCGCTGTAGGCTTGCATCAGTTCGTGATCGCGCTTGATGAACGACTCAGGATCAACCCAGCCCAGGCGGCCCATCTGCTCGCTCCATAAACTGGCGCAGTCGCCGGCGATCAAGGTTTCGTCCAAGTCAAAAATAGCTAAAGGCATTACTAAGGGTCCTCAAAATTACCCGATCTCGTTGTAGCGAAGCGTGCTCGGGAAGGCAATCGTCCAGGTTCGAAGGTGGCGTCGATTGTACTGACCCCTTCGCGGGCAAGCGTCGCTCCAACGGTTTCGCGTCAGTGGTCATGCCACCTCGCACAACGCCGAATCATCAATGCTCAACGTCACGCGCCGCCCATTGGGGTGCAGGTCGTCCGCCGAGCGGTTGAGCACATCCACCACCAACTCCACGCCGCGGGCCTCGACCCGATAGCGAATCACGTTGCCCAGCAGGCTGTGGCTGCGCACTTCGCCTTCCAGGGAGCCGGTGAGGCTCAGTTGGATGGCTTCCGGGCGGATCGCGATACGGCTGGTGATCGGACGTTGCATCAAGCGGCTGGCGTCGTCCGCTTCGAGCAGGTTGTAGTTGCCGATGAACCCGGCGGCGAAAGCATCAACCGGTGCAGTGTAAAGGGTTTCAGCGTCGCCGCTTTGCACGATGCGGCCTTGATTCATCAGGAAGATGCGGTCTGACATGGTCAGCGCTTCTTCCTGATCGTGGGTGACGAAAATCGTGGTCAGGCCCAATTCCCGCTGAATGGCGCGGATTTGCTCCCGCAGGTGCTTGCGAATCCGCGCATCCAGCGCCGACAGCGGTTCGTCCAGCAGCAACAGGCGCGGACGGGTCACCAGCGAACGCGCCAGGGCCACGCGCTGGCACTGGCCACCGGACATCTGGTGTGGGTAGCGGCTGGCCAGTTCGGTCAGTTCCACCAGCTTGAGCACTTCAGCGACGCGCTTGTGGGTGTCGTCGGCGTTGACTTTCTGCATGCGCAGGCCAAACGCGACGTTTTGCTCCACGGTCATGTTCGGGAACAACGCATAGCTCTGGAAGACCATGCCGATGTTGCGCTTTTGCGGCGTGATGGGCACAAGATCCACGCCATCGAGGAGGATGCGCCCTTTGTTCACCGAGGTGAGGCCCGCGATGCAGCGCAGCAACGTTGACTTGCCGCACCCTGACGGGCCGAGCAGGGTGACGAACTCACCGCGCTCGATCGTGCAATTGATGTCGCTGAAGACCGCGGTGCTGGCGTAGGTTTTTTG
This sequence comes from Pseudomonas sp. DWP3-1-2, assembly GCF_049896285.1. NCBI lineage: Bacteria > Pseudomonadati > Pseudomonadota > Gammaproteobacteria > Pseudomonadales > Pseudomonadaceae > Pseudomonas > Pseudomonas sp. DWP3-1-2. The sequence goes on from NZ_JAFCTZ010000004.1 coordinate 19,126, forward strand.
CAGGTTTTCGACACTGACAAAACTCATATCAGTCTTTGTCCTTATTCAGTCGGTTGGCAGCCCAGGTCAGCAGCAGCACGAAGATAAAGTAGGAAACCACCAGCGCACTGTTGAAGTGGCCGCTGCTGTTGCGCATGTTGTTCAGGTACACCTGCAAGGTTTCGTAGCGGGTGCCCACCAGCAGGTTGGCGAACACGAACTCGCCGAACAGGAAGGAGAAGGACAGCAGCAGCGCAACCATCAAGCCTTTACGCAGGTTGGGCAGCACCACCAGAAAGGCGGCCTGCCAGGTATTGGCGCCGAGCAGTTGAGCGGCGTCCATCAAGTCGGTCAGGTTGATGGCTTGCAGGTTGTTGGTGATGGCGCGGTACATGAAGGGCAGCGCGACGGTGAAGTAACAGCCGATCAGAATCCACGGCGTGCCGACCATTGCCATCGGCCCTGAGCCGTACAGCTGCAGCAAGCCCACCGATGACACCACCGGCGGCACCGCGAAAGGCAGCAGGATCAGGATGTTCATCAGGCCGTCCAGGCGCGGAAAGTGGTAATGCACCACGAACAGCAACGGCAGGATCAGCACCACCGACAGGATCAGCGCGCCAATGCAGACCAGCAGCGATTGGGCGAACGCGGTCAGGAAGCGTGGATCGCTCCAGAGCGCGATGTACCATTTGAACGTCAGGCCACTCGGCAAAATAGTGGCCGACCAACTGGTCGCCACGGAGTACAGCAGTGTCCCGGCCAGTGGCAGCAGCAGGATAAAGAACAGGGTGTAGACCACGAAGCGGTGGTAAAGCCGGGCGGGACCTCGTTCAACGCGAGACATGGTAGCTCCTCTTCAGCAGCCACTGATGGACGACCGTGACCAGTGTCATCAGGCCCACCAGAATCATTGCCAGGGCGCTGGCCATGTTCGGATCAAGGGTGATATCGCCCGCCACCATGGCCGCGATACGAATCGGCAGCACGTTGAAGTTGCCCGTGGTCAGCGCATACACCGTGGCGTAAGCGCCCAGAGCGTTGGCCAGCAGAATCACGAACGTGCCCAACAATGCGGGCGTCAACACCGGCAGGCCGATGTAGCGCCAGAACTGGAAGCTGCTGGCGCCCAGCAGTGATGCCGACTCGCGCCAGTCTTCGCGCAAGGCGTCAAAGGCGGGGTAGAGCAACAGCACGCCCAGGGGGATCTGGAAGTAGGTGTAGAGAATGATCAGCCCGGTTTTCGAGTACAGGTTGAAGTCGTCGATGATCCCGGCCTGCTTGAGAATCAACGTCAGCGCGCCGTTGAAGCCCAGCAAGATGATGAAGGCGAAGGCCAGCGGCACCCCGGAAAAGTTGCTGGTCATGTTGGCGAAGGCATTGACGAAATCCCGCAGCCGGGAATCCACCTTGCGCAGGGAGTAACTGCCCATTACCGCAATCACGATGCCGAACAGGCTCGACCAGAAACTGATCTCCAGGCTGTATTGCATCGCCTGCCGATAGAACCGCGAATTTAACGCGGTGACGAAATTATCGATCCCCCAGCCGGCATCGGAATGCAGGCTGTTGATTGCGACCCAGGCCAGCGGCGCGATCTGGAAGATTATGAAAAACACGGCGAAGGGCACCAGGCACAGCAGCCCCAGCCATTTGCCTCGGGTAAGAGTGCTCAATTGAATATCTCCCGGCAGACCGGTTTGTCGTGGGGCACGCCGAGCAGTTCGCAGACGATGCCGCACAGGTCGGTTTGCCTGGGGGTTGCTCTGGCGTCGAGGCTGAAGGCATCGCCGAGCACGAACAACGGCACCTCCCGCTCCTCCGGCAGCAGGCCATTGTGCGAGCGGTCGTTGTTCATGCCGTGGTCGGCCGTTACCAGCACTTGGTAGCCGGCGTCGAGCCAGCGTTGCAGGTAGTCGGCCAGCAGGATATCGGCGTTGCGTGCGCTGTTGCGGTACTGAGGGGAGTCGAGGCCGTGCTTGTGCCCGGCGTCGTCGATGTTCATGGGGTGAATCAGAAGAAAGTGCGGTGCATGCTTGACCCGCAGGCTTTCCGCGTCGGCGAACAGATGCGAATCGGGGTAGTGATCAGCGTAATAAAAATGACCGTGCTGGATCGGCAGTTTCACGTCATCGGTGTGTCGGTCGCGCGCCGCGTCGAAGGGGGTGCGGTTATACAACTCGCTGACCCAGTGATAGGCCGCCGCTGCGGTGGTCAATCCGGCCGCCGTAGCGTAATGAAACACGCTGCGTTGGTTGGATAAGCGCGAAACCTGGTTATGCACGATGCCACTGCGGATAGGCGCAATGCCCGTCAGGATGCATTCGTACAGCGGGCGGGAAAGTGCCGGCAGCTCGCATTCCAGCTTGTAGAGCGCGGCGCGACCTGCATTGCTGTAGGCCTGCAGATGCCCCATGGCATGCCGGGCCACTGTGTAATTGAGGCCATCGAGCACGATCAGGATGACGTTGTGGTTCATGAGCCAGTGCTCCGGCGCAATTCATCATATGGGACAGACGAGGCAGTGAGCCTGCCTCGTCTTTTGTTGCGTGTGCCGCTCGATTGCAAACGGGTTTGGGTTATTGCATTTCGACGATGACTTGTTCGTTCCAGAGCTGTGGCAGTTTCTTGGAAGTCGCTTCCCATGCCGCGGCGTTCTTGATAGGCGTTACACCTTTGTACTGCTCGTTTGGCAGCAGTTGCTTCTGCACGTCTTCCGGCAGTTTCAGGTGTTCGGCGCGAATCGGACGTGCGTTACCCCGTGCCAGGTTGGTCTGACCGGCGTCGCTGAAGATGTACTCACGGGTCAGCTTGGCGGCGTTCGGGTGTTTGGCGTATTTGTTGATGATGGTGGTGTAGCCGGAAATCACCGAGCCGTCAGACGGGATCAGCACGACATAATCGTCAGGATTGGCCATCTTGGCTTTGTAGCTCAGGCCGTTGAAGTCCCAGACGATACCGACCTCGACTTCACCTTTTTCCATGCTCTGGATAGTCGGGTTATTGATGCCCAGACGCTTTTGCTTGGCCAGCTCGGTGAACAGTTGCAGGCCTGGAGCGATATTGCTTTCGTCGCCTTTCATGGCGATCGCTGCCGCCAGTACGCCGTTGGCCGCCTGGGCCGCGGTGCTGACGTCGCCGATGGTGACTTTGTATTTGCCGTCTTTCAGGTCAGTCCATTTGGTCGGCACTTCAGAACCGTGCAGCAATTTCTTGTTGACGATAAATGCGATGGTGCCTGTGTAGGCCAGTGCCCAATGGCCGTCCTTGTCCTTGGCCCAGTCCGGAATCTGACTCCAGGTCGTGGGTTTGTAGGGTTGCGTAACGCCCTTGGCGACCGCGATGGGGCCGAAGGCTGCGCCCACGTCGCCGATGTCGGCACTGGCGTTGTCTTTTTCCGCGTCGAACTTGGCCACTTCCTGCGCCGAGCTCATGTCGGTGTCCATGTGCTTGAGACCATATTTGGCCTGCAGGTCAGCCCAGGTGCCTTTCCAGTTCGCCCAGTCATCGGGCATGCCGACGCTATTGACCGCGCCTTCGGTCTTGGCCGCGGCTTCAAGGGTCTTGAGGTCTACATCCGCCGCCATGGCGGCGGTGCTAAAGGCGATAGCGGAACCGAGGAGTGATGCCAGCAAAAGGTGTTTCATTCGAAGCTCCTTGTGCACTTCTTCAAGATTTTTTAGAAGTGTTCATTGCGGGTGGGTTGGTCTAGGTCAGCAATACCTGAGCCAAGTTAGGCCCTTTCAATGACATTTTCATGTCGGCATGGCTTTTTGGTGGCTTGTCCCTGGATCGGGATACCAGCCGTGGCCTAAGCGTAGACCATCGGCAAACAGTTGATCTGTAAGGGCTAAATCATTTTGAACGACCGCATTGGCATGGTTCGTGATGCGCTTTGTCACTCAATAGTCATCTACGCTCAATAGGCTGTTTGCACGCATCGAGCGGTGCGTCCGAGCAGCCTGTGCCCCGGAATGGCGCTGGTCTAGTCCAGATAGGTAACCTGATGCGCGAAGAAGTACCCCGTGCGGTGACAACCATTTGCAATGCGCTGCAAGAGCAGATCGAGCACGGTTTGCTCCCGCCTGGCAGCAAGTTGCCCGCTGAACGCAAGCTCAGCGAAGTGTTCGATACCACCCGCATTACCTTGCGCGAAGCCTTGGTGCAGCTCGAGGCGTTGGGTCTGATTTATCGAGAGGAGCGCCGTGGCTGGTTCATTTCGCCACCGCGTCTTGCCTATGACTTGATGCGGCGCAGCCACTTTCACGCCATGGTGGGCGCTCAGGGGAGGGTGGCCGGGACTCAGGTGATCAGCGCGCGGCTGCAACCCGCCTCGGCGAAGATCTGCGAACTGCTTCAACTCCCGGCGCTGTCCAGCGTCATCCAGATCTGCCGTGCCCGGCGTATTGATCAGCGGTTGGTGCTGTATGTGGAGCACTACCTGAACCCGGAATACTTCCCGGGAATTCTTGATTTCGACCTGAATCAGTCATTGACCGAACTGTATGCCAGCCAATACAACCTGCGATACGGTCAGGTTCGCTTCGAAATGGTGCCCACCGCGCTGCACGCTGAAGCCTCGTCCGCGCTGAAGGTTTCCCTCGGCAGCCCGGGCCTGCGTATTGTCAGGGTCAATTACGACCAGCAAGGCCGCCTGATCGACTGCGACCTTGAATACTGGCGTCATGACGCGATTCACGTGAGTGCGGTGGTGAAGGATATTTGAATTGAAATGCGATTCGGGTCGAGTCGTCGGCGAGGCTTGCCTGCGAATCAGCCGCCTCGGTGACCCGACACACCGCGTTATTGTCCCTCGCAGGCGAGCCGGATACCCCAGCGACCGGGTATTTTATCGCGGGCGATGCTCAGGTCAGCTTTTCCAGAATCTTGAACCCAATGGTGCCCAGGATCAGCAGCATTCCCAGCCAGATCATGAAAACACCGCTTCCGCGCTCCCGATAGCTGTAACCCACACACAACAGCAGCATCCCGATCGTGATAGGCAGCAGCATGGCGTAGAAAGCATTCATGGCATCAGGCTCCGGGGCAGATGCCATAAGTTTAGGCCGGGTTTGGAGAGCAGGCCTGATGTAAGGCAACGATTTGCAAAGCGAGGGCCTTCGCCGTTGAACGTGTTGCCACCTGGGCAAGAGCGTTGTGGGGCGGGTTCATTGGCGAAGGCACGCGCTTACAGGCCGAAGATCACGGCAATTCATGGCTCGCGTAAAACGCGCCCAGAACCTTCACCAGATGCGCCAGGTCATGGCTGCCCGCCAGTTCGCGAATCGAGTGCATGGCAAAGGTCGGCAGGCCGATGTCCACGGTGCGCACCCCAAGGTGACTGGCGGTGATCGGGCCGATGGTGGAGCCGCAGGCCATGTCGCTGCGCACCACAAAGCTCTGCACCGGCACTTCTTCAGCCATGCACAGATGGCGGAAGAATCCGGCGGTTTCGCTGTTGGTGGCGTAGCGCTGGTTGCTGTTGACCTTGATCACCGGGCCGGCATTGAGTTTCGGGCCATGGTTGGCGTCGTGTTTCTCGGCGTAGTTGGGATGCACGCCATGGGCATTGTCGGCGGACACCAACAAGGATTTCTGAACGGTACGCACGTAATCTTCGCCGTCCGGCAGCAGGCGCTGAATGACCTGTTCGAGCATCGGGCCGTCGGCGCCACAGGTGGAGGACGAACCCACTTCCTCGTGATCGGTGCAGACCAGCAGGCACGTCTCGTCGGAGTCGGTGCCCAGCAGCGCTTGCAGGCCTGCATAACAAGACAGCAAGTTGTCCAGGCGTGCACCGGCGATAAAGTCAGCATTGAGCCCCACCACAGCGGCGCCCTGGGTGTCGTAGAAACTCAGCTCGTAATCGAGCACCACGTCGGCGTTCAAGCCATGTTCACGGGCCAGTTGGTCGGCGAGCAGGGCGCGGAAATCCGCACGCTCATCACCGGCCACCTGAGCGAGGATCGGCGGCAGTTCGGTCTGCGGATTGATCGCCCAGCCTTCGTTAGCGGTGCGATTGAGGTGAATCGCCAGGTTCGGGATCACGGCAATCGGCGATTTGAAGTCGATCAACTGGCTTTCAACCTTGCCGTCGCGGCGGAAGGTCACGCGGCCGGCGAGGGACAGGTCGCGGTCGAACCACGGGGCGAGCAGGGCGCCGCCGTAGACTTCGACGCCAAGTTGCCAGAAGCCTTGGCGCTGGAGTTCAGGCTGTGGTTTGACCCGCAGGCATGGGCTGTCGGTATGAGCGCCGACCATGCGGATGCCGCCTGTCAGCGGCGACTGACGGCCCAGTCGGAACGCGACAATGGAGGAGTCATTGCGGGTGACGTAGTAACGCCCGCCGGTTTCGGTCGACCAGGTTTCCCGTTCGTCCAGGCGCTGAAAGCCCGAGGCTTCCAGGTGCTGAACGAGGGTGGCAGTGGCGTGGAACGGTGTAGGAGAGGCCTTGAGGAAATCGATCAGACCCTGGTTCAGCTCTTCGCGCATAAGTTACTCCAGACAGCAATGGCGCGGAGTTTACCGTATTGGGATGGGGCGTGTAGTTGCGGGTTTGCTTTGGGTTGGGTTGATATTGGGGACATATCCATTTGCGTGGCGACGCCGATTCACCTTTGCGCCCTTACGGCGCGTTACTTTGTCGAAACAAAAGTGACCCGGCCGTCAGGACGGAACCGACATCAGCTACGCCACGTTGTGATTGGCACCACGCGATCAAGCGCAATCAGCCGACCACTCAGAACGGAGCCGGGCACTCAAACCGCAGCCGCTCGCCGGTCTGTGGATGGGTGAACGCCAACATGCTGGCATGCAGGCATAGGCGCGGATAAGCCGCCAGCGCTTCGGGGGGCGCGTACAACCCGTCGCCCAGTAACGGATGGCCGATCGAAAGCATGTGCACGCGCAGTTGATGCGAGCGGCCGGTAATCGGCGTCAACTCGACACGGCAATAGTCACCGCAGCGTTCCAGCACTTTCCAGAATGTCTGAGCGTGTTTGCCGATTTCGTGGTCCACCACATGCCGAGGCTTGGTGGGTGGATCGTAGCGCAACGGCAAGTCGATGCTGCCGCTGTCCAGGGCTGGCTGGCCCCAGCACAGGGCGGTGTAGGCTTTTTCGGTTTCCCGGTCATGAAACTGGCGGGACAGTTCGCGATGGGTGTCCGCGTCGCGAGCGAGCAGGATGATCCCGGACGTTTCCCAGTCCAGTCGGTGGACAATACGGGCCTCGGGATAACCGTTTTCCTGCAGGCGGGTAATCAGGCAGTCCTTGTTGTCTTCCGCCCGGCCGGGAACGGAAAGCAGCAGGGTGGGCTTATCGATCACCAGAACGGCAGTGTCCTGGTGAATGATGCGGATGTTCGACAATGGCATGTGCAACGGCCTCGAAACGGGAGAAACGCCAACGGCGGTACAGGCGACGCCCTTTGCAGAGCGCCGCGTATACCGCCGCTGACACCCGCCGGATCAACGATCAGGCAGGGTGATATTGAGTTCCAGAATCGAACAGCTGCCCTGGTTTTCCAGAGCCACATGCACGTCATCGGAGCCGATGTTGACGTATTTGCGGATCACTTCCACCAGTTCCTTCTGCAAGGCGGGAAGATAGTCCGGGGTCGTCCGTTGGCCGCGTTCATGCGCCACGATGATCTGTAGACGCTCTTTCGCGACTGACGCGGTACTGACCTTTTTATTGGCACGAAAGAAGTCGAAAATGTTCATTATTTGCCTCCGAACAGCCGCTCTATCCAGCCCTTTTTACGCACGTCGAGGAATCGATGCGCCACTTCCTTGCCCAGCAAGCGGTCCACAGCGTCGCTGTAGGCCTGACCGGCGTCACTCTGGTCGTCGAGAATAACCGGGACACCCTGGTTGGACGCCTTCAAGACGGCCTGGGACTCCGGGATTACGCCCAACAAACGGATAGCGAGGATTTCTTCCACGTCTTCCACGCCCAGCATTTCACCCTTGGTGACGCGTTCAGGGTTATAGCGGGTCAGCAGCAGGTGTTCCTTGATCGGGTCTTCGTTGCGCTCGGCACGACGGGATTTGCTGGCCAGCAGGCCCAGCATCCGGTCCGAGTCACGTACCGAGGACACTTCCGGGTTGGTCACGACAATCGCTTCATCCGCGAAGTACATGGCCAGGTGAGCGCCTTTTTCGATACCGGCAGGGGAGTCACAGACCACGTATTCGAACGTGTCCTTGAGCTCCATCAGAATCTTTTCGACGCCTTCTACGGTCAGGGCGTCTTTGTCGCGGGTCTGGCTGGCGGCCAGCACGTACAGATTTTCCAGACGTTTGTCTTTGATCAGCGCCTGGGTCAGCGTGGCTTCGCCATTGACGACGTTGACGAAGTCATACACTACGCGTCGCTCGCAACCCATGATCAGGTCGAGGTTACGCAAGCCGACGTCGAAGTCGACGATAACTGTTTTGTGCCCGCGCAGTGCAAGGCCGGTGCCGATAGCGGCGCTGGTGGTGGTCTTGCCCACGCCGCCCTTGCCGGATGTAACTACGAGAATCTTGGCCAAGGTGTATCACCCCTAGAGGAAAAAGACAGTTAGTCCCTGAAGAGCGTCCCTTGAAGCGGCGGCAGTCGAACAATGATGGAAACCACGTAGCCCTGGGTTCTGAATCGAGGGCGATGTGCCGGAAAAGTAAAAATCCCCGGATTTCCTACAACCTTTGCTACGTTTTCGCGACGAATCAGAGATGCGTTAAAAATGGCGCAGTATCCGTTAAAGCCGGGTGATGTTCAACACATCGCCGGACAGGCTGACCTGAACGGCCGCACCCCAAAGCGGGTCCCTGCGTAAATCTTCGGAAACCTTGTATTGACCGGCAATCGAGACCAGTTCGGCGCCCAATTGCTGGCAAAAAATCCGGGCCTTTGTGTCACCCTTGATGCCTGCCAATGCTCTGCCACGCATTGGGCCGTAAACATGGATGTTGCCATCCGCGAGAAGTTCCGCACCCGGACTCACGGGGGCGATGACCACCAGATCGCTGCCTTGAGCGTAAATCTGCTGCCCGCCGCGTACCGGCGAGGTAATGATCCGGGTTGGCTTGATGGTCGGCTCGGGTGGTGTTTCGATCTTTTTCTTTGCCGCTTCACCTTCGACAGGGTCAAGAGGACGCTCCCGCGCGCCAGAAGGCGGCAGCACCGGCAAATCAATGGCAATGGCGGCGGCGATGTCTTCGATGCGATTGGCGCGGACCGCCAGCGTGCGCAGCCCGTGCTGGCGACAGATGCGCATCAGGCCGGGCAAATCCACGGGGCCGCCGTTGGCCGGGAGCTTGTCCAGCGCCAGTACGAGCGGGGTGTTACTGAAGAAATTGGGGGCCTGCGCCACTTTGGCCGCCAGTTGACGGTCGAGCGCTTCAAGATTGTTCCGGGCCAGTTCCAGCACCGTGATGGCCAGCATGCTGCCCTTCAGCTGGAAGACGGGATCCTGGTCTTGCGATTCGATTTGGCTCATGGTCGGCATACAACAGCTTGTCGCTAAAAGTGCCGAGACTTATAACGAGATCGTCCGCTAGCCGCAAGCCGGGTCGAACCGATGTAGAATGCGCGGCCATTGTTCTGACGGACGCTTTGATGGATCGCCCACGTTTTCGAGCCTGTTTTCTTCACCCCCGATTCTGGCCATTGTGGCTGGGGCTGGGGCTGCTGTGGCTGGTTGTCCAGCTGCCGTTTCGCGTATTACTGGCCATCGGTCGCGCCTTGGGTGCGGTCATGTATCGGTTTGCCACTGATCGAAAATACATCGCCTCGCGAAATCTGGAGCTGTGTTTCCCCCAATTGTCCCGGGAGGAGCGCAAACGGCTGCTCAAGGAAAACTTCGCTTCCACGGGCATCGCCTTCTTCGAGATGGCCATGAGTTGGTGGTGGTCCAGGGGACGTCTGGCGAAACTTGCCCACATCGAAGGGCTGGAACATCTGCAAAGCGCGCAACAACAGGGGCAGGGGGTCATTCTCATGGCCCTGCATTTCACCACGCTGGAAGTGGGCGCGGCGTTGCTGGGGCAGCGACACACCATTGACGGCATGTACCGCGAGCACAAGAACCCGCTGTTTGACTTCATTCAGCGTCGCGGTCGCGAGCGGCATAACCTTGATTCCCTTGCCATTGAGCGCGAAGACGTACGCGGGATGCTCAAACTGCTGCGTGCCGGTCGCGCCATCTGGTACGCGCCGGATCAGGATTACGGTGCCAAACAGAGTGTTTTCGTGCCGTTGTTCGGCATTCAGGCGGCCACGGTGACGGCAACCAGCAAGTTCGCACGCCTTGGTCGCGCGCAGGTCGTGCCGTTCACCCAGCAGCGTCTGACGGATGGCAGTGGCTATCGACTGGTGATCCATCCGCCTTTGCCGGACTTTCCCGGCGAAAGCGACGAAGTCGATTGCCTGCGCATCAATCAGTGGGTAGAACGTGCCATCACGGAGTGCCCGGCGCAGTATTTGTGGGCACATCGCCGCTTCAAAAGCCGACCGCCGGGCGAACCGAAACTGTATAAAAAGCGCACATGACCTGAGGCGGAGCCCTTGATGCCCGAAAACGCTGTCGCAATGGACGCTGTGAATAACGTCGAGCCCGTTACCGGGTTGATTCTGTCTGGCGGTGGCGCTCGTGCGGCCTATCAGGTCGGCGTGCTGGCGGGCATTGCTGATTTGCTGCCGCCAGGCGCACCCAATCCGTTTCCCGTCATCGTCGGCACGTCGGCCGGGGCGATCAACGCGGTGAAACTGGCCAGTGGTGCCTTGCATTTTCGTACGGCGATCCATCAACTCACCGAGTTCTGGCAAGGGTTTCGAAGCCATCAGGTGCTGCGCAGCGACTGGCCGGGCGTGACACGTCAGGCGGCGCGGTTTGTGAGCAAGAGTTTGCTGGGGCTGGGCAAACAGATTCCGGTTGCGCTGCTCGACAGTTCGCCCCTGCGTGACCTGCTGATGAGCCGGCTGGATCTGACAGGCATCGACGCCGCCATTAAAGCGCAACATCTGCGAGCGGTGGCGGTGACTGCGTTCGGTTACGAGTCAGGACATGCGGTGACCTTCTATCAAGGCAAGGGCACCATTGACCCCTGGCTGCGCCACCGCCGCGTAGGGGTGCCTGCGCAATTGAGCATTGATCATCTGCTGGCCAGTTCAGCGATTCCGCTGCTGTTCGCTCCGGTGAAAATCGATCAGGAGTATTTCGGTGATGGCGCGGTACGCCAGTCTGCGCCGATCAGCCCTGCGTTGCACCTGGGCGCCAATCGGGTGCTGGTCGTGGGCGTCAGCGGGAACCCCCGGGGTGCCGACACCAACCGGGATGCCGGGCGGATCACCACCACCGGCGCGCAGCCAAGCCTGGCGCAGATCAGTGGACACCTGCTCAACAGCACCTTCATCGACAGCCTTGAAGGCGACATCGAAGTGCTGGAACGCATGAATCTGCTCGGTCACCTGATGCCGTGTGAGCAACGGGTACGCCAACAGGGCCTCGCGCCCGTGGAGGTGCTGGTGATTGCACCCAGTCAGCCCATCGACCAGATTGCCGCCCGACACCGTCGCGAACTGCCGCCGGCGCTTCGCACCTTTCTGCGCGGGCCGGGCGCGACCAAGACCAGCGGCGCCAGCGTACTGAGCTACCTGCTCTTCGAGGCGGGGTATTGCAGCGAACTGATCGAACTGGGCCGTTACGATGCGATGGCCCAGGGCGAGCAGTTGAAGCGATTTTTGCGGTTATAGGGCGGCGCTCCCGCCTATCCAGGGTCACGCCGTCAGTCGATCATCGCGAAAATCCCGCAGTGCCTGTTCGATTTCCTCTCGAGTGTTCATCACGAAAGGGCCGTACTGCACGATGGGTTCGCCCAGTGGCTTGCCGGCAATCAACAACACCCGGGCACCCGCAGCGCTGTTCAATTGCAGTTGGCCTTCGTTGGATAAACGCACCAAACGACTGGCGCTGACCGCTTGCGGCTGGCCTGCGATCTCCAGCGTACCTTCGTAGACATACAGCAAGGCCCGATGCCCCTCGGGGATGCGCGGGCTGATGCGGCTGCCGGCTGGCATATGAAAGTCGAAGTACTGCGGCTCGGTATCCGGACGCTGCACGGCGCCCATCTGTTGCACCGATCCATCATCGAACCGACCCGCAATCACCACCACCTCCACCCCGGCCTCAGTGGTCAGGCGCGGGATGTTCTCCGGCTGGATATCTTGATAACTGGCATCACTCAGCTTGGTTTTGCCCGGCAGGTTCAACCAGAGCTGAAAGCCGCGCATCACGCCTTCTTCCTGCTCCGGCATTTCACTGTGAATAATGCCTCGCGCTGCCGTCATCCACTGCACGCCGCCGCCTTGAAGCAAACCGACATTGCCCATGTGGTCCTCGTGCCGCATGCGCCCTTCGAGCATGTAGGTCACCGTCTCGAAGCCCCGATGCGGATGGGGTGGAAAGCCCGCAATGTATTCATCCGGATTGTCCGAACCAAACTCATCGAGCATCAGGAACGGGTCGAACTGTTCGACACCCGGCCCGCCGAACACGCGGGTCAGACTGACGCCAGCACCATCGGAGGTGGGTTGGCCAGCCTGGATCGACAGTACTTTGCGATGTTGAGTCATGGTAATGCGCTCCTCAGAGGGGAATACGGAGGATGGTATGCCTATTGTGTCGATGGATGGTTGCGAATTTTCTGTGTTATCTATCGGTTATATGGATGGTTAGCGTTTCACAGTTCTTTGTTCTTTGTTCTTTGTTCTTTGGGTGGCGCGATCTGATCCGGTTGCAACCACAGCGTTGACGGTGCTGCGTCTTGAGGTTCCGTCCTGACGGCCGGGTCCATTTTGTCGTGGCAAAATAGACGAAAACCGTTTGCGCTGACGTCCGGCCCCTGCTTCGCAGGGGTTCCTTCGCTCCGGTGTCGGGGTGGGGCGACGCGCCGACGGGCCATCCATGGCCCAACGGCGCTCGCTCGGCATTCATGCCCAGCGCACCCCACCCCAACACCTCCACTCAGCCTCCCGACGCGCGTTTGGCGGTGTCTGGGCTATCGCGGACGAAAAGCAAAAGCAGAAGTGCACCTGCGATTCCAACCCTTGCAACAGCGTACCTACAATAACCACGCATAAAAAAACGGCCAACCCGATCACTCCGGTTGGCCGTTTTTGTCACGCGTTACAGGTTACTCGGCAACCTGTAACTTGCGGGCTTCGGTGTAGACGTAGCGCACCTTTTCGTATTCGAACGGCGAGTTCATCTGGCCGTAGCGGAAGCTCGTGGTGTAGCGCCGATCAACGATTTGGAGGGCGTAGATTTCCGGGTGATCCTGGCTGACCTGGGAGACGTTCAGGAAGTTGATCTGGGATCCGGCTGCGAAGTCGAATACCAGGCCCCCAGTGTCACGCAGGTTGGATGGGCCGAGGAACGGCAACACCAGGTAAGGGCCGCCAGGTACGCCATAGAAGCCCAGAGTCTGGCCGAAGTCTTCGCTCTGGCGCGGCAGTCCCATCATGGTGGCCGGGTCCCACAAGCCGGCAATGCCGATGGTGGTGTTCAAGAGCAGGCGACCGGTTGTATCCAGTGAACGCTTGCCCTTGAACTGCAGCAGACTGTTGACCAGGTTGGGAATATCACCCAGGTTGGCGAAGAAGTTGCTGACGCCCGTGCGCACGAAGCCAGGGGTGACGTAGCGGTAGCCGTTGACCACCGGCAGGAACACCCATTCGTCAAAGCGGTAGTTGAAGTGATAGAGCCGGCGGTTCATCGACTCCAGCGGGTCATACACTTCCAGTGCGTTGAGTGTGGCGCGTTCGAACTCCCGCTGGTCCAGGCCCGGATTGAACTTCAAGGCGTTCAGCGGTTGCGTGAAACCGTCTGAGTCGTCATCGCGGACGACGGTAGCGGGGTGGGCCGCCAGATTGGTATTGGTCGCGTCAGCGGCGTAGGTCGCGCCCGAGCAAAGCAGGGCAGCAATGAGTAAAAGACGTTTAGCCACGGAAAAACTCCAGCATGGCGTCGGTGTTGACGCGGTAGTTAAGGTTGCCGCAATGCCCGCCGTAAGGGTAAACGGTCAGGCGATCACCGAAAGTCTTGCGTAGGAAACCCAGGTCCCCGGTACCGAGGATCACATCGTCAGCGTTATGCATGACGGAAATCTTGGTATTGGTGTGCAGGTAATCCTTGAGCGCATACAGGCTCACTTGATCGACCAGTTGCAGCAAACTGCCACCGTCGGTGCGCGCACGCCACATCGGGATGACTTGTTCAGTGAGGTAGCAATCGAAATCGCATTGCAGCGCGCGCTTGAGAAACGGCGAAAGGCTGGTGCCCTCGGTGATCGGAAACTTGGGCGGGGTGATCAGGCCGCGACGGTTGATCAGGTCGGACGTAAAGGCGATGTCAGCCGATGAAAAACGGAACGAGGTGCCGATCAACATGGCCATCTGTTCGTTGGTCAAATGCTGCTTGGACTGTTGGAAGTCGTACAGCAGTGCATCGTTGAGATCGATATAGCCTTTCTGACGGAAGTAGCGGGTCAGTTTTTCCAGAACCAGTTCATAGAATGTGGTGCTGTTGTTGATGCCCTTGACGTTGGTCTGTACCAGCTTGTCGAGGTTGGTGATGGACGTGTACAGGTTCACCGGCGGGTTGATCAACAGCACTTTCTTGAAGTTGAAGCTGCGGCGGGTTTCGTCCAGGTGGGCGACGAAGGCGGCATCCAGGGCGCCGAGGCTATAACCGGTCAGGTAGTAGTCGGTGACTTGCAGTTTGCTGTGTTGCGCACGAACACCCTGCATGACGCGGTACAGATCTTCGGCGTCCTCTTTGGAGATACCTGGCGTTGCGAAACGCGAGGCCGAGCTCATGAAGTCGTAGCTGGTTGGTGAGGACAATTGCACCACGTTGTAGCCTGCGCCGTAGTACAGCTTCTTCAGAAACTCATTGAGGGTGCTGTTATAGGGTGCGCCGGTCCCTGCGATCAGGAAGATCAACGGTGCCGGGTGATCTTGCTTGGCCAGGCGATAACGCAATTTTTTTACAGCCCAGAAGTTATCTGGCAGGGTGAATTCGCGTTCAGGGTGCAGGTTGAGAGTGTAATCGTCTTGATCGATATCCTCATCAGCCGGCAGGTCCGGGCGTAGATCCGGAGGCGTCGTGGCGATGGTCGCTTCGAACGGGTTGGTCAGAGGGAAACCATAAGTGGCGGGGTCGACATTGACCGCCATAGCGGACGCACTCAAACAGAGGCCGCCAAAGATGGCAGCAAAGCGCAGAAAACGGAGCATGACTAAATCCCTTGGGAACGAAGTGCTGATGAGGTACGCGGGCTATGACCGTCGATGTAGTGCCAAAGTGCCGTACATGCAGTCTAACTTTCGTAAAATCCTCGAGACAATACACGTTCTGTTGCATTAATAGAGCAACAGCGTGCGTTTAATGTTGTCGCAGGCGCTGGATGGGCCTGACGTGGGGCATCCAGGCCCCCTGTCGCGTTACGGGTTGCCCTGGGTGTGGCGGCGGGTCCTCGCACGTTGGCTCGGCGTCAATTGACCCGATCACTGCGCCTCCTTAATGAAGAGAAGGTGCGCGCCCTACGAGGCCGAGAATCAATACGGGAACCTTGTTCGGGGTGACCCGCTTCAGGTTCGTTGCCTGACGACACCTGAAAACCCGAAACCCGGACAGCATAAAGGGGAGCCGAGGCTCCCCTTTAAATCGTTGTGCATGCTCTTTTTTTATTGTTTTAGGGCGGCCTGTTCTTGTTTTTGGCGACCAGTCCCTTTACTGCTTTCTTGTGCGATCCCCATGCGGGATCAAGAGCAAACGTATTTTTTTGAGCGCTGAACTGCTTTGATCCGGTGCTCCAAGAAACAGTGCTTCAAGAAACCTCTCAATCCAACCAGTACGGGAGCTACCTGATGGTAGTTTTGTTGTTCTCTGCCCGGTTGCGAAGCCCATCAAGGCGCCCCTGTAAAGCCGATCCACTCCAAAAAAATCTGTTAGCTGCGTCTCTGTGCCGTTGTTTTTGTTATGTCAGAGCCGTTACGTCTTGTTTTTATTAGGTGTGCCGCTTTTTATTCTTGTTGTGCCAGAGATATAGCAGAACCTGTGCCAACTTTATCAAATGCTTTAAAAACAATAGGTTACTGATCGTAGGCTAATTGCAGCGGGGCAGACGTCATGCAAATTGTTTCCGTGTTACCCGCTTGCTGGCCGATGAGTCATGATCCGGTAACACAATGTGTTTCCTTGATGACTGGACGGGTGACCTCGTCGTTCCGGCGTTCACCGATTACCGAAAAAATCCCCGGAAACCTGCTTTCTTGTTTTGCCATGCAATTTTCGGACGGATTTGCGCGGGTTTTACGACCTGTTTGTCGCTGCTGGCCTGGTGATGTCGTTTCCCGATGCCTTGACGTCGCTGACAGAGCACGTTCCATCATCGTCCCGGTTAATGATCAATGGGTCGAAACGGTGCTGGTCATCGTTCGCGGCAGTGGTTGAGGCGTGAAAGATGCGCGGTGCTCCAAAGCTGGGCGCGAGCTGCGGTCTTTATAAATCGTTAACGATGCCCGACCGCCGTCGGGCGCAGGACTACCGGGGAAGTCACGATGAAGATGCGAAAAATCCTGGGCGCGGGTGCCGCTCTGGCACTGGCTGTCAGTTCCACGCTGGCTTTTGCCAAAGAAGTGAGCATTGGCTATGTCGAAGGCTGGTCCGACAGCGTCGCCACCAGCAACGTTGCGGCTGAAGTGATCAAGCAAAAACTGGGGTATGACGTAAAACTGCAATCGCTCGCGGCCGGGATCATGTGGCAGGCCGTGGCCACCGACAAGCTGGACATGATGCTTTCGGCCTGGCTGCCAGGTACGCATTCCGAGTACTACGCCAAGTACAAGGATCAAGTGGTCAATTACGGCCCCAACTTCAAGGACGCCAAGATTGGCTTGATCGTGCCTGAGTACGTCAAAGCCCAGACCATCGATGACCTCAAGACGGATGACTCCTACAAGAAGAAAATCACCGGTATCGACGCAGGCTCGGGCGTCATGCTCAAAACAGACCAGGCCATCAAGGATTACGGGCTGGACGGCTACAAGCTTCAGGCCAGTTCCGGCGCTGGCATGATCGCCGAGTTGACCCGTGCCGAAAAACGCAATGAATCCATTGTCGTGACCGGCTGGGTGCCGCACTGGATGTTCGCCAAGTGGAAGCTGCGCTTCCTGGAAGATCCTAAAGGCGTCTTTGGTGCCGCTGAAACCGTTGACAACATTGGCAGCAAGGGCCTTGAAGCCAAGGCTCCGGACATCGCTGAATTCCTGAAGAAGTTCCAGTGGGCTTCCAAGGATGAGATCGGGGAAGTCATGCTGGCCATTCAGGACGGTGCCAAACCCGACGCCGCCGCCAAGGACTGGGTCGCCAAGCACCCGGACCGGGTTAAAGAGTGGACCGGCAAATAACTCGCCCTGTCTGACGTAACACCAACGCCGCCCGGTTTGACGACCGGGCGGCGTTTTTTTTGGGTACTCATGATGGGGTGTCGCTCGGTCTGTCCCACAATCTTGTTCTAATACTAAGGTCGTCTGGAGCGCTCGCCAGACCTGACTAAAGTGAACGCGTGACATCTCATCTGTGCTGCGAGGACAAAAACAATGAACGACAGCATTTACCTCTCGATTCAAAACAGCCCCCGTTTCAAGGAGCTGGTATCAAAAAGAGAGCGCTTCGCCTGGATTCTCTCGGCGATCATGCTTGGCCTGTATGCGGCCTTTATCCTTTTGATCGCTTATGGCCCGCATATTCTGGGAGCCAAGCTGAGCCCGACTTCAACCATCACTTGGGGAATGCCGATCGGGGTAGGGTTGATCCTTTCCGCGTTCGTGTTGACAGCGATTTATGTTCGCCGTGCAAACGGTGAATTCGATGACCTGAACAACGCGATCCTGAAGGAGGCTCAGCAATGATCCGGCGCCTCTTGGCAGTATCGTCCCTGGCCGCCTTCGCACCGTCCCTCTGGGCTGCGGACGCGTTGACCGGCGCTGTGCAAAAACAACCGCTGAACGTTTCAGCAATCGTCATGTTCGTCATTTTCGTTGCTTTCACCCTGTACATCACTTACTGGGCATCGAAAAAGAACAAGACGGCGTCTGACTACTATTCCGCAGGTGGCAAGATCACCGGCTTTCAGAACGGCCTGGCGATTGCCGGTGACTACATGTCAGCGGCTTCCTTCCTGGGTATTTCCGCGCTGGTGTACACCTCCGGTTATGACGGCCTGATCTACTCGATCGGCTTTCTGGTGGGCTGGCCGATCATTCTGTTCCTGATCGCCGAACGTCTGCGTAACCTGGGTAAATACACGTTTGCTGACGTGGCGTCCTATCGCCTCAAGCAGAAGGAGATTCGTACCCTGTCCGCCTGCGGTTCATTGGTGGTGGTTGCGTTCTACCTGATCGCGCAGATGGTTGGTGCCGGCAAACTGATCCAGCTGCTGTTCGGTCTGGACTACGCCGTTGCGGTGGTGCTGGTGGGTATCCTGATGTGCCTGTACGTGCTGTTCGGCGGCATGCTGGCGACGACATGGGTGCAGATCATCAAGGCTGTGATGCTGTTGTCCGGTGCGTCGTTCATGGCACTGATGGTCATGAAACACGTCAACTTCGACTTCAACGTGCTGTTCTCCGAGGCCATCAAGGTTCACCCCAAAGGTGAAGCCATCATGAGCCCGGGCGGCCTGGTGAAAGACCCTGTCTCAGCGTTTTCGCTGGGGCTGGCCCTGATGTTCGGTACCGCTGGCCTGCCACACATCCTCATGCGCTTCTTCACGGTGAGCGATGCCAAGGAAGCGCGCAAGTCGGTGCTGTATGCCACCGGTTTTATCGGTTACTTCTACATCCTGACCTTCATCATCGGTTTTGGCGCGATCCTGCTGGTCAGCACCAATCCGGCGTTCAAGGACGCGGCGGGTGCCCTGTTGGGCGGTAACAACATGGCAGCGATTCACCTGGCCGATGCGGTCGGTGGCAGTCTGTTCCTGGGCTTCATCTCGGCAGTTGCCTTCGCCACCATCCTGGCCGTGGTTGCCGGCTTGACTCTGGCGGGCGCCTCGGCGGTTTCCCATGACCTGTATGCCAGCGTGATCAAGGCCGGTAAAGCCAACGAGAAGGACGAGATTCGTATCTCGAAGATCACGACCATTGCCTTGGCAATCGTGGCAATCCTTCTGGGCATCGCCTTTGAAAGCCAGAACATTGCGTTCATGGTTGGCCTGGCGTTCTCGGTCGCGGCGAGCTGTAACTTCCCGGTACTGCTGCTCTCCATGTACTGGAAAAACCTGACCACCCGTGGCGCCATGATTGGTGGCTGGATGGGCCTGATCAGTGCCGTAGTGTTGATGGTGCTGGGTCCGACCATCTGGGTGACGATCCTGCATAACGAGAAAGCCATCTTCCCGTACGAATACCCGGCGCTGTTCTCCATCGCCATCGCATTCTTCGGTATCTGGCTGTTCTCCATCACTGACAAATCGAAATCGGCGGAGGGTGAGCGCGCCTTGTTCTTCCCTCAGTTCGTTCGCTCGCAGACCGGCCTGGGTGCCAGCGGCGCGACGTCCCACTGATTCGACTCATGTGATGTAACTCGCAAGAGACAAAAACGCCCCGACTGTTCGGGGCGTTTTTTTTTGCAGGACGTTTTAGATGAGGTGGGCAGGTCCACGCCATAAGCCTGGTATCAAAAAAACCTGCGTGACGCCTGCGCGTAGGACGTTTCTTTCAGGCTTTCCCGATAGAGATGAAGGACATGACTGATTTTCCGCCGAGCCATTGATGGGTGAAAGGTGCCCATGCAACCTGACTCTCTTTAGCAATAGGCGAGTAGGAAAATGCTGGTAGTAACGCGGGAAGTAGGCGAAACATTCTCCATTGGCGATGACATCGTGGTGCAAATCCTGAGCATTCAGGGCAATCAAGTGCGGTTCGGTATCACGGCACCCAGACATGTAAAGATCCACCGGGCCGAGGTGTACCGGCGCATTGCGCAGCAGCTCTCACAAGCGCACACAAGTGTCGACGCCGATCATTGATCGACACCCGCGAGAATTACTCGAAAAACTCCTTGGGCACTTCATGCTTGAGCATCAGTTGGCACTGCTGGCTTTCCAGATCAAAAAAGATCACGGCCTGGCCCTTGCTCAAGGCATGGCGTACGCGCAATACGCGGGTTTCAAGGGGCGTGTCGTCGCCATTGTCGGTGCCGTCACGGGTCACGAAATCTTCGATCAGGCGGGTGAGGGTGTCGGCTTCGAGTTGGTCGTAAGGGATCAGCATGGTCGTTCTCGCATCAATTCCCGGCGATGATAGTGCCGGGAACTGGAAAATGCTGGTTTGTTTTGGACAAATGCCAGGGAGGATTCAAAAGCGGGGCGCGCCAGCAGCAAGGCGGCAACGCCACCTTGCTGTGTCATCGCCGTCGCTTATTCCACTTCTTCGCGATTCTGCCCGATCAGGCTGTCCACCGGGGGCACGCGGGTGTCGGATTCCATCTGGGCGTCGTGTTCGATTTGATGACTGAACCGCTCCAGGGAACTGCTGGCAGGTTGCGCATCGCTGGCGAATACCGGCGGGCTGAGCATGTAAGCGCCCAGCAAACGGCTTAAACCGGCAAGGCTGTCGATGTGCGTGCGCTCGTAACCGTGGGTGGCGTCGCAGCCGAAGGCCAGCAGGGCGGTGCGAATGTCGTGCCCGGATGTGACCGCCGAATGGGCGTCGCTGAAGTAGTAGCGGAACATGTCCCGACGGACCGGCAATTCGTTCTCGGCACCCAGACGCAATAAATGCCGGGACAGGTGGTAGTCGTATGGCCCACCCGAATCCTGCATCGCCACGCTGACCGCATGTTCACTGGAATGCTGGCCGGGTGCGACCGGCGCAATGTCGATGCCGACAAATTCGCTCACGTCCCACGGCAGCACGCCCGCAGCACCGGTGCCGGTTTCTTCGGTGATGGTGAACAGCGGATGGCAGTCGATCAACGGCTCGGCACCGCTTTCGACGATGGCTTTGAGGGCGGCGAGCAAAGCGGCGACCCCTGCTTTGTCGTCCAGATGGCGAGCGCTGATGTGGCCGCTTTCGGTGAATTCCGGCAGCGGATCGAAGGCCACGAAATCACCGATCCCGATGCCCAGGGATTCACAATCGGCCTTGGTGGTGGCGTAGGCGTCCAGGCGCAGTTCGACGTGATCCCAGCTGATCGGCATCTCGTCGACCGCCGTGTTAAAGGCATGTCCCGAGGCCATCAGCGGCAGAACGCTGCCACGAATGACGCCATTGTCGGTGAAAACGCTGACTCGGCTGCCTTCGGCAAAACGACTCGACCAGCAGCCAATCGGCGCCAGTGACAGGCGGCCGTTGTCTTTCACTTCCCGCACGGCGGCACCGATGGTGTCCAGGTGCGCGGAGACGGCGCGGTCCGGGCTGTTTTGCTTGCCTTTCAGCGTGGCGCGAATGGTCCCGCGCCGGGTCAGTTCGAACGGGATGCCCAGTTCTTCCAGGCGCTCGGCGACGTAACGCACGATGGTGTCGGTAAAGCCGGTAGGGCTGGGGATCGCGAGCATTTCCAACAGGACTTTCTGCAGGTAATTCAGATCCGGTTCGGGGATATTTCTTGCAGTGGTCATGTATGGCTCCTACGGAGCAGTAGCAAGCCCTGAGTCGTCAGCGACAAGACAGAACACGTCTGCTTGCAGCTTGACGCTCAGGGCACGCGACGGCTCTCAACTGTGCACAGGCAAACTATGGGGGAACAGCAGATCGACAAAACGTTCTGCCGTGGGTTGCGGCTCATGATTGGCCAGGCCAACGCGTTCGTTGGCTTCTATGAATACGTACTCCGGCTGGTCGGCAGCGGGGACCATCAGGTCCAGGCCGACCACCGGGATGTCCAGCGCCCGGGCGGCGCGAATCGCGGCGTCAACGAGCACGGGATGCAGGATTGCAGTGACATCTTCCAGACAGCCACCCGTGTGCAGATTGGCCGTCCGGCGCACACCCAGGCGTTGATCCATGGGCAGCACGCTGTCATAGGTAAACCCGGCGTCGTGCACGGTGCGTTCGGTTTCCTCGTCCAGAGGAATCCTGCTTTCACCCCCGGTGGCTGCCGAGCGACGGCGACTTTGCGCCTCGATCAATTGGCCGATGGTGTGTCGACCATCGCCGATCACTTCTGCAGGGCGCCGAATCGCTGCCGCCACCATTTCAAAGCCGATCACGACAATGCGCAAATCAAGCCCTTCATGGAAGCTTTCCAGAATCACTCGGGAGTCGTACTGACGGGCGCGCTCGATGGCGTCACGCATCTCGTCCGGGGTGCGCAGATTGACCGCAACGCCCTGGCCCTGCTCACCGTTCAACGGCTTGACGACGATCTGCTCGTGTTCTTCAAGGAACATCAGATTGGCTTCGTCATCGCTCGCACACTGTTGCGCGGGCACGTTGAGGCCGGCGGCTTTCAGCGCCCGATGGGTCATGCTTTTGTCCTGGCACAGCGTCATGCTTACGGCGCTGGTCAGGTCGCTGAGGGATTCCCGGCAACGAATCCGTCGACCGCCGTAGGCCAGCGTAAACAGCCCGGCTGGCGCGTCATCCACCTGGACTTCAATGCCTCGGCGATGAGCCTCTTCGACGATAATCCGCGCATAGGGATTGAAGTCGCCCAGCGGGCCGGGGCCAAGAAACAACGCTTCGTTGATGCCATTTTTGCGCTTGATGGCAAAGGTCGGCAGATTGCGAAAATCCAGCTTGCCGTACAGCGCCTTGGCTTGCTCGTTGTCATGCAGAACCGACAAATCCAGATAGCTCAGGCCCCGGCTCATGAAATGCTCCACCAGGTGGCGCACCAGCACTTCACCGACACCGGGCCGTGTGCAGTGCGGATCAACCGCCAGGCACCACAGGCTGCTGCCTCTTTCGGGATCATTGAACGCTTTCTGATGATTCAGGCCCATGACGCTGCCAATCACTGCGTTGCTGCGCTCGTCTTCCGCGATCCAGTACACCGGCCCACCCTGGTGACGAGGCGTCAATAACTCGGGGTCGATGGGCAGCATGCCTCGAGCCAGGTACAGGTTGTTGATGGCTTGCCAGTCAGCGCTGTTCTGCGCCCGGCGAATCCGAAAACCGCGAAACACGCGCTGCGCCGGGCGGTAATCGCTGAACCACAGGCGCAGGGTATCGGAGGGGTCAAGGAACAGCTGCTGAGGCGACTGGGCCAGCACCTGTTGCGGCGCGGCCACGTACAGCGCGATGTCGCGTTCCCCCGGCTTTTCATTGAGCAGCTCGTTGGCCAGGGTGGCCGGGTCCGGGTAGGTGTGACCGATCAACAGCCGACCCCAGCCACAATGCAGGGCCAGTGGCTGCGCATCGGTGTCCGAACCGTCTTCGGCCAGACGGGCTTGCAGGCGTTCATACGAAGGCGATTGGCCGCGCAACAGGCGTTGGCTGTAAGCCGTCGGATTCTGTTTCATCAGATCAAAGTCCTTGTTCGCTGAGCCACAGGTTCAGCGCCGCCAACTGCCAGAGTTTTGAGCCGCGCAATGGCGTCAGTTGGCCCTGAGGGTCGGTCAACAGCTTGTCGATCATGGTCGGGTTGAACAAGCCACGATCCTGGCTTTGATCAAGCAGCAGCTCGCGGACCCAGTTCAGGGTGTCGCCCTGCAAATGCTTGAGGCCCGGCACCGGGAAGTACCCTTTTTTTCGGTCGATGACCTCGGAAGGGATCACCAGTCGGGCGGCTTCCTTCAAGACCTGCTTGCCGCCGTCCGGCAGCTTGAACTTGCCTGGGATGCGCGCCGACAGTTCAACCAGACGGTAATCCAGGAACGGCGTGCGCGCTTCCAGGCCCCAGGCCATGGTCATGTTGTCCACGCGCTTGACCGGGTCGTCCACCAGCATCACCGTGCTGTCCAGACGCAGGGCCTTGTCCACGGCCGCATCAGCACCCGGTTGAGCGAAGTGCTCGCGAACGAAATCACCCGCCGCGTCATTGGCCGTCAGCCACTTGGGCTGCACGGTGGCCTTGTATTCGTCATAACTGCGGTCGACGAACGCATCGCGGTAGGCCGCCACCGGATCGCTGGCACCATCCACTTGGGGGTACCAGTGATAACCGGCAAACAACTCGTCGGCACCTTGACCGCTCTGCACCACTTTGCAGTGCTTGGCGACTTCACGGGAGAGCAGGTAAAACGCGATGCAGTCATGGCTGACCATCGGCTCGCTCATGGCGCGGAACGCCGCGGGCAACTGCTCGATGATCTCGCTTTCCTGAATCCGCAACTGATGATGGCGGGTGCCGTAATGCTTGGCGATCAGGTCCGAATACTGGAACTCGTCACCGCGCTCGCCGCCGGCATCCTGGAAACCGATGGAGAAGGTCGACAGATCCTCGACGCCGACTTCACGCAGCAGACCCACCAGCATGCTGGAGTCCACGCCGCCGGACAGCAACACGCCCACGTCCACCGCCGCCCGTTGACGAATGGCCACGGCTTCGCGGGTGCTGTCCAGAACCCGGTCACGCCAGTCTTCCAGGGTGAAGTTCACTTCATCGGCATGCGGGCCATACGGCAGACGCCACCAGACTTCTTGCTCCACCTTGCCGGTTGCATCGACACGCATCCAGCTGGCGGGCGGCAGTTTTTCAACACCGGCCAGCAGCGTGCGCGGTGCCGGCACCACGGAATGGAAGTTGAGGTAGTGATTGAGCGCCACCGGGTCGAGCATGCCGCTGATGTCGCCGCCCTTGAGCAGCGCCGGCAACGACGAAGCGAACCGCAGGCGCTTGTCGGTGCGCGACAGGTACAGCGGCTTGACGCCGAGACGGTCACGCGCAATGAACAGCTCTTGCTTGTCACGCTCCCAGATGGCGAAAGCGAACATGCCGTTGAGCTTGGGCAGCATATCGACGCCCCAGGCGTGATAGCCCTTGAGCAACACTTCAGTGTCGCCGCCGGAGTGGAACTGATAACCCAAGCCTTCCAGCTCGGTCCTCAATTCCGGGAAGTTGTAAATCGCGCCGTTGAAGGCCAGGGATAACCCCAGATGGCTGTCGACCATCGGCTGCGCCGAGCCGTCCGACAGGTCCATGATTTTCAGTCGACGATGACCCAGGGCAACCGGCCCTTGGCTATGAAAGCCCCACGCATCCGGGCCACGGGGCGCCAGCTCATGGGTAATTCGCTCAACCGCAGCCAGATCCGCCGGTTGATGGTCAAAACGTAATTCACCTGCTAATCCGCACATAAGTCCTTACCGGGTTTCCGTTGGGGAAGGTGGCCAGAAAGTTCGGCCACTCAGGAACTGACCTGTGGGATTCAGTGGAGTTTTAGATCAATCGGTTATAAGAGGGTGTGCAGAGTCCTCTGCTTAACGAGGCCAGCCACTTTCACCGCCGTCGACGCCGCAGGCAATCGGGAAGAGGGCCACAAAGGTCGCGTGAGTTTCAGCGCTTACCCTTGACCGTCCGTGAACAGATTCGCCAGCACGCATTGCCAGGAATCGCCGATTATCGGTGTCGCGCTGTGTCGGAGCTTTTTAGTCAATACCCCGTCATCTCCAGATACCCTGAACCTTGATGGCTGCCACTGAGTGTCACCGGGCCTTCCCAGTAGGGGATGCGCAGGTTCATCCAGGCTTTCGGGTTGAGTGCCGTGGCAATAATATCCAGTCCCTTGCCAGGGATTTTTACCGACCAGCGGGTGGGCATGCTGTAGCCAGCGACGCGGGTGGTGTCCAATGGTGTCAGGCTTATGTCCTGAGCGTGCAATAGCTGCGTGGTGCCGTCTGCCGCGATCCAGGTTCCGGTGATATAGGGTTCGCCGTTCTTCTGGCGCACGCGGAACAGCATCACTGCGTCGCCGTTGTCCAGATGCACGGAAAACCAGTCCCAGCCGCTCTGATTCGGGGTCAGCGGCTGGCTGCTCCATTCGCGGTCCAGCCAGGCCGGCCCGCTGACGCGATAGGTCTTGCCGTCGATCTGCAACTGGCCTTCAGTCTGGAAAAACGGCTGGCTGTAGTAATACGACGCCTGACCCTGGTCGGATTTCTGGCTGAAACCCTTTTCGCCCTGCAACACCAGCGGTCTGGACGCCTTGAGGGTCAGTTGATAAGCGAAGTCCGAGCTTTTGGCAGAGAGCTCCATGGACGCCAGCGGGTCTTGCCCAGGTGCCGTGCTGCGCAGTGCCCATTCATCAATCCAGGCCGCGTACGGCGTGAGGGTGACGCCGGCCTGCCCGATGCCGCCCCTTGCATAGCGCTCGGCGGCGTAATGCCGGGTTGCCGACGTGACCGCCGCGTGCCCCATCCAGATAGTGCCGTCGTGCCAGCCAGTGCCTGTTTGCCCTGCACGAAGGGCATTGCGGAACAACGTCCATTGCACGCCGAAGCGCTGGCCCTGTTCGTCCTTGAGGTTGGCGGTGATGTACCACCATTCAATGCGAAAATCGTTATGGGGGCCATGATCCGCCGGGAACACGAACGGTCGTCCGGGCGTGACCTGGGCAAACTGCTCAGCCTTGTCAGCCAGCCCGGCGAAGCCGTCCTGTTCGGGCGTGGCGGGTTTTTCGCAGGCGGCGAGCAGCAGCAGGGTGCCGAGCAGAAGGCCCAACCCATTAGTTGTCACTGGCGAAGGTCCTCAGTAAATCGGCGGGTCGGGTGCGGTACAGCTTCAACAGCGGCCATGCCGAGGCGAGCAGGGTGGCAAGCAGTGCCAGCGCCGCCAATTGCAGTAACTGCACGGGGAAAATCTGCAACGGCAGACGCCAGCCAAACGCCTGCACGTTGATCACGGCGTTAAGGCACCAGGCCAACAAGAGGCCCAGAGGCAAGGCCAGGGTAAGGGTCAGCACGGCCAGCAACCAGGTCTGGCCCAGATTGAGCAGCATCAATTGCCGCCGGGTCACGCCCAGCGCCCACAACGGTGCCAACTGGGCGAGGCGGTTTTGACTTTGGGTCAACAGGCTGATGAACAGCGCGATGCCTGCCACCCCCAGCGTCAGGCTGTTCAAGGCCGCCGTGGCCGCGAAGGTGCGCTCGAAGACTTGGGTGGACCAGCCCTTGAGCTGGCTTTGGTCGATGATGTGGTTATCGTCCAGGGCGAAACGGTCTTGAAGCGCTCGTACCAACGGCGGCACGGCGGCGGGGTCGATGCGCAGGTTGAAGCGACTGGGCACCTCGTTTGGCCAGTGACTCAGGAAATGTTGCGAGCTGACCAGCAAATGGCCCTTGGGATTGCCATAGTCGGCGTAGAGGCCAACGATGCGCGGGGTCCACAGGCCCTCGGGGGTCGGGATGCTGATCGTGTCATCCAGGCCCAGTTTCAATCGTCGAGCCAGTTGCTCGCTGATCATGACGGTGTCCTGTCGGACCAGTTGATCCCATGGATCGCCCGCTGCGGCTTCCAGCAGCGGCCAATGATCCCGGTAGGTCCGATGGTCTACTACGCCGAACAGGTCTGCGGGCCAGCCCTGCAACTGGATCGACACCTGCCAGTTGGGCAGGACGGCCGCGACACTGGGTTGTTGTTTTAGCCAGGTTTGCAGCGGCGCGGCTTGGGCGGGGTCCTGGGGGGTGACGTACAGCTCCGCCGTCAGGCGTTGTTCCAGCCAGTGGCCGAAGGTTTCGCGAAACCCGGACGTCATGCTCCCGGCGCCGATATTGGCGGCCAAGGCCAGCAGCAAAGCCATCAGCGCCAGGCTCAAGGCTGGCAGTTGCTGGCGGCAATCGGCGAGAAACCAATGCCCCAGCACTGATCGACTGCGCCCCAATAGCCCATTGATCAAGGCGTTCAGCAGCACCGGCAAGCCCAGCGCAGCCGCCAGCAGCAGCGCGGACATGAGGACAAAGCCGCTGGTCAGGCTGTCTCCGAGCAGCAACGCCAGCAAGGCAATGACCGCGGCACTGGCGGCAACCCAGGCTTGACGCCGCAGCCAGCGGCCATGGGCCTGATGCCAGGCCTGAGGATTGGCCAGGGCCAGTAACGGTAGGCGAGCCGCACGCAGCAAGCTGTTGGCCCCCGCCAGCAGCGCGCCCAGCACACTCAGCCCCAGCCCGCTTAGCCACCACCAAGGGCTCAGCGTCAGTTGCCCGGCGACCTGTGCGCCATACAAGCCTCGCAGGCTTGCAGCCACATCCGGCAACAGCACGCTCGCCAGCCAGTAACCGCTCGCCACGCCCAGCACGCCGCCCAGCAAGGCCAACATTCCCAGTTCGACCCCCAACGCAGTGATCAACAAGCGCGCACTGACGCCGCAGGCTCGCAGGTTGCGCAGTAAGCCACGGCGTTGCTCCAGGGCCAGGCCGATGGCGGCGTGAACGATGAACAGGCCGACCACGAACGACAGAAAACCCAGGGCATCCAGATTCAAGTGGAAGCTTTCAGTCAGGCGCTCAAGATTGTTTTCTTCACCGCTTTTCTTCAGCAGTAACTGGCCGTGCAGTTCCGGGGGCAGCACCGGATTGCCTGCGGCAAACGCCTTGGCCAGCAACAGGCGCGAAACCTGATGGGGCAGATTGAGCAGCGGTTGCGCAAAACCGATGTCCATCAACAACACACCCAGTGCCATGCCTGTCTGGCTGTGCAGCGGCGGCAAGGCTTGGCCGCTGACCGTCAACGGTTGCTGACCTTCGTGCAGGCCCAAGGCTTCGAGGGTTTGCGGGGCAATCCAGGTGCGCCCGGGCTCGGTGAAAAACGCCACGATCTGCGTCGTGTCCAGGGTTTGTCCGGCGAGCGCGGAACCTGCGGGCAGGGAAATCGGTTCGATGCCCATGACCTGCACCCGCTGATCTTCCAGGCCTTGCAGGGTCATTCGACCTTGCACCACTGGCGAGACCGGCCAGCCGGCGCGGCGCAGGCTGATGAACACCTCTTGAGAGAACGGCTGGCCGTTGGCTGTGGACAGGCTGGTCTGAGGTTCGCCGCCAATGAGCTGGCTGGCCTCGGCGTAACTTTGTCGCGCCTGACTGTTGAGCGCCTGCACGCCGGTGAGCAGGGCGGTGGCCAGCCAAAGGCCGGTTAATACGCTGAAAAACTGCACCGGATGGCGGCGCCAGTGGCTGAGCAACGCGCGCAGCGTCCAGTAAAAAACCCGCATCTCAGCGCTCGCTCCGGGCAGCTAGACGGCCTTGATGCAACACCACTTTATGCGCCAGACGCTCGGCCACGCGTGGGCTGTGGGTGACCATCAACAGGCTGGTCCGGCTGTCGTGAAGCAGTTCCAGCAGCAATTGCAGGACTTCATCACTGGTGGCTTCGTCAAGGTTGCCGGTCGGTTCGTCGGCCAGCAGCAGGCCCGGTCGCGAGGCCAATGCCCGGCCGATTGCCACGCGCTGTTGCTGGCCGCCAGACAATTGCTCGGGATAGCGCTGGAGCACCGCGCCCAGCCCCAGGCGCTCGATCAGTTGCTCCTGCCACGCGGGATCATGACGCCCGGCCAGACGCGCCTGGAACGCCAGATTGTCCCCGACGTTGAGGCTGCCTATGAGGTTGAACTGCTGGAACACCAGACCGATTTCCGTGCGCCGCCAGTTCGCCAGCTGTGCTTCGCTCATGCGGTCCAGGCGCTGGCCGCCGATGTCGATCAACCCGCTGTCCGCCTGATCCAGGCCGGCCACCAGATGCAGCAAGGTGCTTTTCCCACTCCCGGATTCACCCATCAAGGCCAGGCTGCCGCCGTCATCCAGACGCAGATCAACGCCACGCAACACCCCTAGCGGACCTTGGGCGGTGGGGTAGCTCTTGAAGACGTTTTTTACCTCAAGCATGGCGGGCTGGATTCCGGGCAGGGATTAAAAAGCAAGGATAGCGGCTTTGCGTAACAGGCAGAGCCTTGAGCGGTCTGAACATAGGGTTGGAAGAGGGGCGGGCGATGTTGCGCGTGCCCCCGAGCCTGATGGCTCAGACAATGAGACAACCCGGACATTCAGGCGGATGCTGTGGTGCAGAAGACGCCATGGGATTCCCCATGGCGTGACTCGTCATTTTCCCCGAATCAGTTCCCGCAACATGAACCGGTTCGGGTGGCAGGCTTCGGCGACAGCGCGGGGCAGGGGCAGCGGTTCACCGGTCAGCCAGGCGGCGAGCAGTTCTGCGCACAGTGGCGCGGTGATCAAGCCCCGTGAGCCGTGGCCGCTGTTGACATACAAGCCTGTGAGCCATGGGCAGGCGGCGTCGGGCACCTGGCGGGCGTCTTTGGCCAGCGAGGCATAAACGTGGTTGAAAGCTGCCCTGTCCGCCAGCGGGCCGACCATGGGCAGGTAATCCGGGCTGGTGCAGCGAAAGGCCGCCCGGCCTTGCAGCGCTTGGGGCGACAGGCTGTGTGCGCCGAGACGTTCGACCAGATCCGCCGATATTTCCTGCAGCAATTGCAGATTGCCCAAGTGATCGGCCGTGGTGGTGCTCAGGTCGTCGTTCTTGAAGTCGAAACTGGCACCCAGCGTATGTTCCCCCAGACGCGGCGGGGCAACGTAGCCTTCGGCACAGACCACGGTGCTCAAGGCCTGGCTGGCTTCGGTTTGTGGCAAGCGGGTGATTTGCCCGCGAATGCGCTTGAGGGGCAGGTCGGCGCTGGCCGGGAAGCGCTGGATATCGGCCGCCCCCGCCAGAATGACAACCGGCGCGGCATCCAGCATCACGTCGCCATCCCATGCTTGCCACTGATCACCCTCGCGGCGCAGTTCAACCACCTCGCGATGCAGGTGCACCTGGATGTTCGGATGCGTGGCGTGAGCGCGGCACAGGGCGGGCGGATGAACCCAGCCGCCTTCCGGGAAAAACAGCCCGCCGCTCTCCAGCGTAATGCCGCTGCGGACTTGAGCATCGGCCTTGTCCACAGGCTGCAACAGCTCAGGGCTAAAGGCTTCGGCCAGTTGCGCCTGGCGCTGGGCTTCCTTGGCATTGAACGCCAGTTGCAAAACGCCGCAGCCGTCCCAGTCGACGCCGCGTTCCAGCCGCTCGATGGCACGCCGCGTGTAGCCGAAGCCGCTGAGGATCAATTGCGAAAGCGCGGTGCCATGGGCTGAAAGCTTCAGGTACAGCACGCCCTGAGGATTGCCGGATGCCTCCTGGGCCAGATCGGCGTGACGTTCAAGCAAACTGACCTGCCAGCCTCGCGCCGCGAGACTGCCCGCAGTCGTGCAACCGGCCATGCCTGCGCCGATCACCAACGCCTTGCGTGGGCCAGCGGGGGGCAACGGACGGGCGAACCAGGGTTTGGGCGCGGGCGGGGTTGGAACGTCCTCGGGCCAGCCGACAAATACCCCGCGCAGCACCTCCCATTTATGACCGATGCCAGGCACGCGTTTCATCTTGAATCCCGCAGCGTTTAACGCACGACGAACCCAGCCAGTGCTGGTGAAGGTGCCAATGGTCGAATCCGGGGCGGCGAGTCGGGCCAGTTCCGCGAACAGCTCAGGCGTCCACATTTCCGGATTTTTTGCCGGGGCGAAGCCGTCGAGAAACCAGGCGTCGATCTGCCCGTCCAGTTGCGGCAACATCTCCAGGGCATCGCCGATCAACAACGTCAACGTGACGCGCCCGCCGTCGAATACCAGTCGCTGGAAACCTTCGTGCACCGCGACGTACTGGGCAAGCAGTTGCCCAGCGAAAACCGACAGTTCCGGCCACAGCGCCAATGAACGTTGCAGGTCGCTCGGGCTCAGGGGGAATTTCTCGACGCTGACAAAATGCAGTCGGGCGCTGCCCACCGCACACGCCTCGAACAGCTGCCACGCACAGAGAAAATTCAAACCCGTCCCGAACCCGGTTTCGCCGATCACCAGCCGGCCATCATCCGGCAGCGCAGTGAAGCGATTGCGCAGGTCGTTCTGCTCCAGAAAGACATGCCGCGTTTCCGCCAGGCCGGACTCGGTGGAGAAATACACGTCGCAAAACGCCCTCGAGTGGGGATTGCCTTGTTCGTCCCAGTCGATCTGGGCGTGGCGGGTGATGGTCATGTCTGATCAGGCCTGTGCGCGGGGGCAGCATCTTAACGGCAAACAATTATTTATACCTTGGCCTGGCTCAAATGCTGTTCAGCTTATCGGTACTTTTTCTCGATAAGGATATTGAGCATGACCTCCACTGCGGCCCATCCTCACCATGAATGGATCAGCCATACACTGCCTTCCTGGTATGTAAATGCCACTGCGCACGCCCGACAAACGTTGAATCGCGACATGATCAAGGGCCACAAGCAGCGTGAGCAACTGGGCAAAACCCTGGCCGATATCAAGCCGCTGGACGAGTTCGCCCGACCGCTGCTGATCAAGGCCCTTGAGGATGAGTTCGGGCCGGGGCTGGACGTGGATAACACGTACTGCTTCAAACATATCTACAAGCGTGATGCGGCGGGTGAACTCAAGCTGGCACCCCCTGAACTGTGCCTGCAAAGCCTGCTCCACGCGGCCCTGCAAAACTTCCATCAGGAAGAAGTGGCGCAACCGGACGCAACCGGAAAAATGCAGATCGTGCAGATCAAACGCGTCAGCAACCCACGCTATGGCACGTACGACCAATACCCGCTGCATCCGATGAACGTCGATCCGGCCCGCTTCATGACGGTATGCCGCCAGCTGGATCTTGGCGGTCTGTATCAGGCGCATCTGGACGCTGTCGTCGGCGCATCAGGTGGCAGTTCACAGGCACGCGCCAATGCGAATAGCGCAGCGATTGCGGAACTGATTGGAGACAAGGAGCACAACGCCCTGTTGGTCCAGGCGCACCTGGCCCACCTGCAAAAGGACATTTCCGACGCGTTTTACAACCAGATACTCGGGCTTGCACGCCGCGCCAAGAGCGCCGGGCTGGAGTATCGCTGTTTGAAAATCTGCGGTTTCAGCGTCCGCGACATTCTGATTTTCAGGATCAAAGGTGAAAAAGCCTGTGTCATCTACGTCCCGGGTGAACCCCTGAACGGGATGAAAGAGTTCAGCTCGTTCGATGAGCTCAAGACACTGCTGAGTCGCCGGTTCACGCCGGCATTCTGCAAGGTGTTCATGGGCCGGTTTATCGCCGAGCGGAGCAAAGCCGCTTTTTTCCATAAGGTGGCCGAGCGTATTGCTCCGGCGCATGTGCGTTTTGATCCAGAAGACAGCGCCATCATCCCTCGCTTGATTCATGTGCGTGAGGTGGCCGCTGATTTCGATCTGGACATTGAGCTCGATGAAATTCCCTACGATTTATCTACCCATTTCCACTTTCAGAAAATGTTGCGCATCAAGGATGACGCTCGCGCCCTGGCGGTGCCCACCGGCGATGAGGATGAACAATCGCGCCGGGCACGACTGGCCGGTTACCTTGCCCTTGGCATGAACGCGGTGAATCTCGCTGCGCTGTTCGTGCCGGTACTGGGGGAGGCGATGATGGTGGTCGTGGGTGCGCAATTGTTGACCGAGACGTTTCAGGGGATCGATGCCTGGTCTCACGGGGACATGGAACAGGCCCTGGACCACCTGGGCAGTGTCGCGGAGAACCTGGCGTTCATGGCGGCGTTCGGGGGGCTGCTCAAGGCGGGGGCTGCCCCCGAGATTCCGCCCATCAAGGGGTCGTCCTTTGTCGGCAAAATGGTGCCGATCAAACTGCCCGGCGGTGAGACGCGGCTGTGGTCGCCGGACCTTGCGCCGTTTGCTCACGATATCGTTCCACCTCAGGGCGCTCAATTGACGGGGGAGGGCTTGCTCACCCTTCAGGGAAGGCATTACCTGCCGTTGGACGGCAGGTTCTATCCGGTCAGGCACGATGCCGTGTTGAACAAATGGCGCATCGAGCCGCCCCGTGGTGAGCGTTTTTCACCGTTACTGGAGCATAACGGCGCAGGTGGCTGGCGCCATGAAGGTGAGAACCCACTGGCCTGGGACGCCCGGACTTCCTTCAAACGCTTGAGCCCTGAAGCGGCCGCGCTCCCGGACGCCCTCATCGACACGGTGATGGAGGTCACCGCCACCCAACACGCAGGACTGCTGGAACTGCATCTGGACAATCAGCCGCCACCGGCAGGGCTGACGGATGCGATCCAGCGTTTCGCGGTGGATGACCACGTCCGCACGTTTTGCCAGCAGATCAGCGATGTTGCCGGTTTCGCCTCAGCCGATCCGCACTTGCAGATGGAGCTGCTGACGTCCATGCCGCGCTGGCCGGTGGGGCGGCCGCTTCAGGTAATCGAAGCCCAGGGGCTGAAAATCGCCGAGTACGGTTCCGACCTTGTGTTGCCAGGCCGGCCTGATGGGACGCTTGAAATTCGCCCCCTGACGGTCACTCAGGCCCAGATCGACGAAGGCAGCCTGCTGTCATCTGTGATCCACGGGTTGGGGGAGGCCGGACAAAACCGCATGTTTGGCCGTTCGGTGCCGCGCACGCCTGAGCAGCTGGCTGCGGACATGGCCAGCGTTGCCCGGGAGCGTTCGTCGTGGCTGTTTGACCGGCTGTACCGGATCCGGGACGCAAGCAGCGATCCACGGATTAACCTGATCAAGCGCGATTTCCCCACGTTGTCGACGGCGGCGGCTCGGGAGCTGCTTGCCCAGGCCACGGCAGAACAACTCGCCAGCATGACGGCCACCGGTCGCCTGCCCATCGAGATAGCCGGCCGCGCTCGAGGTTATGCCCAGGAAGGGCGGCTGTATCGCGTCCTTGAGGGCTTTTGTCTGGCCACCAGGGCAGACAATGCCGATACGCTCAAGGTGTCCATGGCGCTGTTGGGGGATGTCCCAGGCTGGCCGGCCGATCTGCGTCTTGAGGTGCGTGAAGGTTCCTCCCAAGGTCCGTTGGTGGAGAGCCTTGGCCAGCCTGAGGCCTCGCAGCGCAGGGTGTTGATCAAGCGCGGTCAGACCTATCAGGCGGCGGATGCACAGGGTCATGACTTGAGCCCGATCCCAGGCCCGCAAGACAATTTCTTTTCCGGCGTCCTGCACGCGTTGCCCGAGTCGACGCGTCACGCCATCGGGTTTCCCGACGTCATCGCGGATGCTGCTGTATTGCGCAGCCGTATTATCAGCGCCGCCCTCAAGGATCGGCCTCGGGTCTCGAAGATACTGCAGCAATGGGCACTCAAGCCTCAGGTGCGTTGGCCAAGGCGGTTGGCCGATGGCCGGATCGGCTATGAGCTGAGCGGCAATGGTGGGCTCAATCCGTCATTCCCGTTTCTGGAAGAACTCGATCATGCGGAGCGGGAGTTGATGAGGGTTTTGCGCGCCCTGTATCCCGAGGTCCCTGATCTGCAGGCCTATGTGTCGGGAAGACTGATAACCAATGGCTACAACGCCCAGTTATTGCTGGACTTTGCGCGTGCCGAACAACGAGCCTTTGAGCCGCTGCGCTGCGCACTGGAGGGCTGGGTACACACCGCAGACGTCGGCGGGGGAGGGCAGTCCGCCGCCCGCCGCGCCATCGCCGAAGCGATCAGCGCCGGATGGCGTTCCAGTCGCCCGCATTCGCCGTTGCGCTACCGGCCCATGGTTCTGGAATCCCTGGATCTTGCAGGGCTGTCTGAATTGCCGAACATGCCCGGGCACTTCCGGGATATCACCCGGATTATCTTGCGCAATGTGACGGCCAGTGATGAACAGATGGGGCATTTTCTGCAGCGGTTCTCGGGCATTACCCGGCTGGAGATTGTGGGCGGTGGTATGCGTCGCGTGCCCGATGGATTGGCCGGCTTGACCCAGCTGGAGGAGCTGTCGTTCGAAGGCATGGGGCTGACCATCGATCAGGCGGCCATGGAGCAGTTCATGAATATGCCGCGCCTAGCCCTGCTGGACTTGTCCGGCAATACGCTGGGGGCCGTGACGGACGCCAGCCGTCTGCCAGTGAGCAGGTTGTATCTGGCGAACATGCAACTGACCCAATGGCCCGAGTGGACCAACAGCCTGGCCCTGAGCGTACTGGATGTCAGCAATAACCAGATCGAGCATCTGCCCCGGCATTTGATCCAGAATCAACAGGGTGCCTATTTCCAGACGACGGTCTATGGCAATGCCAACCCCTTCAACCATGACGAACTGTTGGCGTGCTGGCTGAACCAGCGCAATGGCAACATCTATGAACTGGAATACGACTACCCCGACAGCATTCGCGGACTGGCCCGCACTCCGAGCAGTTCCGAGGCCGAGTCCGAATATTACTCCTCCTCTTCCCCCTCCGACGACAGCGACTGGCACAGCCATGACTTCGACCAGTCTCCCCCCGCAGCGCCAGTGCCCAGCGTGGACATCTGGATAGTCGAGGGACGCACTGAACTCAACTCAAGAATCCGCTCTGCCTGGGAGCGGGTGGAGCAAGCCAATGACGCGCCAAACCTGTTGATCCTGCTGCAACGACTCAGGGAGACCCGGGACTTTTTGCGGGTTCATGAGGAGCTGGCCGGTGATGTGATGCGGGTGCTTGAGGCGGCCGCGCAAGACACCCAGCTTCGCGGCGAGCTGGAAGTCATGGCCAATGATCGTCTGTTCGGCCCCGACCAGACCTGTCAGGACGGTGCGCGGCTGATTTTCAGTGATATCCAGGTGTCGGTGTACGCACGGGCAGCCTTGCAGGGCGTGCCTGAAGCGCAGCAAACCGAGGCGCTGTTCGGCGTGATGCGCAGCCTGTTTCGTCTGAACGAGGTTCAAACCATCGCTGACCTGGATATTGCGGACCGCGAGGCCCGTGGGCTGCATGTTGATCATGCCGAAGTGCGCCTGGCCTACCGGATCGGGCTGGCCAATGAACTGAACCTGCCTGCGCAACCGGTCAACATGGTCTGGGATCGGCTCGCGGCGGTGGAGCATCGGACCATCCTCGATGCCCGGCGCTCGATCCTGCAACGCGAAACCGGACCGGAATTTCTGGAATACGCTTTGGCAGACCGACGTTGGAGCGAGCGCTTGCGCATGGAATATCGAACGGATCTGGAGCGCATAACGGCTCCGATTCGCGCAGAGCAGGAGGCGCTGCTGGAGCATCCGCCTGTGGATACGACCGAAAACCTTCACCGCCTTAGTGCCATTTATGAGCGCCTGGACGCGGCCCATGCTGCCAACGACCCCGCGGCACTGGCCGCCGCCAACCGTGATCTGCAAGAGCTGACGGCCAATCCGCCGGTTGATAACGATGAGTTCGACCGACAGGGCAGGGCATTGATTGCCCGGCTGGCGGCAGCGGAAGAAGCCTTTCTGGCGCAGATGACCAACAGCTTGCGTCAGAACTGGTAACCCTTCGCGCTGACATCCTCTGCTGTTAAAAAAGCCCGTCATTGACACTGACGGGCTTTTTAATTGATCCAGGAGGATATCGTCAGCGGCTCAAGCTGGTCTACATTAGCCGCAGACATCTGAAGAGAGCCGCTCATGTTCGAATCCGCTGAAATCGGTCACGCTATCGCCAAAGAAACCTACGACGCCGAAGTACCCGCCTTGCGCGAAGCGTTGCTGGACGCTCAGTTTGAACTCCACGAGCAGGCAGGTCGCCAGATTATCGTGCTTATCAATGGCGTCGAAGGCGCGGGCAAGGGTGAAACGGTCAAACTGCTCAACGAGTGGATGGACCCGCGCTTCATCGAAGTGCGCACCTTCGACAGCCAGACCGATGAGGAGCTGGCCCATCCCACCGCCTGGCGCTATTGGCGGCAACTGCCTGCCAAGGGAAAGATGGGGATTTTCTTCGGTAACTGGTACAGCCAGATGCTCCAGGGCCGCGTGCACGGCTTGTTCAAGGACGCCGTGCTCGATCAAGCCATCAACGGCTCCGAACGTCTGGAAAAAATGCTCTGCGACGAAGGCGCGGTGATCTTCAAGTTCTGGTTTCACCTGTCCAAGCAACAGATGAAATCGCGCCTCAAATCGCTCAAGGACGACCCGTTGCACAGCTGGCGCATCAGCCCGCTGGACTGGCAGCAGTCCAAGACCTACGACAAATTCGTGCGTTTCGGTGAGCGGGTGCTGCGGCGCACCAGTCGGGACTATGCGCCCTGGCATGTGATCGAGGGGGTGGACCCGTACTACCGCAGCCTGACGGTTGGCCGTCTGCTGCTGGAAGGTTTGCAAACTGCATTGAAGACCCCGCACACGGCGTCAACCGTAGTGACCGTTGCGCCGTTGCCGACCACTCATGGCGATGTCACGTTGCTGAGCAACCTCGACATGACCTTGAGCCTGAACAAGGATGATTACGAAGAACAGTTGATCACCGAACAGGCTCGACTTTCCGGCAATATTCGTGACAAGCGTATGCGCGGTCATGCTCTGGTGGCGGTGTTCGAAGGTAACGACGCGGCGGGCAAAGGCGGTGCGATTCGCCGGGTTGCTGCTGCACTCGACCCGCGCCACTACAACATCGTACCCATCGCCGCCCCGAGCCAGGACGAACTGGCACAGCCTTATCTATGGCGTTTCTGGCGGCAGATTCCACCTAAAGGCAAGTTCACCATTTTTGATCGCTCCTGGTATGGCCGGGTGTTGGTCGAGAGGGTCGAAGGGTTTTGCCGCGAGGCGGACTGGCTGCGGGCGTATGGCGAGATCAACGACTTCGAAGAGCAGCTCACGGACTCGGGCATAGTCGTGGTCAAGTTCTGGCTGGCCATTGATGAAGACACTCAACTGGAACGCTTCCAGGCCAGGGAGAAAATTCCGTTCAAGCGTTACAAGATTACCGATGACGATTGGCGCAATCGCGCCAAATGGCCGCAGTACCGTGATGCGATCTGCGACATGGTTGATCGCACCAGCACTGAAATTGCGCCTTGGACATTGATTGAGGCAAACGACAAACGCTGGGCACGGGTCAAGGTTTTGCGGACGCTTAACAACGCGCTGGAAGCGGCGTTTGCGAAGGATAAGAAGAAGTAGACGAACACCGTTTGCGCTGACGTCCGGCCCCTGCTGCGCAGGGGTTTCTTTCACATCGCAGGCCCCGTGGAACCGGCTTTAGCCGGGAAGGCGATACGCCAGGCAAAAAAATGCAGGGACCTTAACGACCTCTTCCCGGCTAAAACGGTCCCACAGCGATATCGCAAAAATGCAACACCTCACCGCTCCCGCATCGCCTCGGTTCTGGCCTTCAACACCGGTTTGAGCAGGTAATCCATCACGCTTTTCTCTCCGGTGATGATGTCTACCGTGGCGATCATGCCGGGGATGATCAGCAGGGGGTTGCTGTCTCTGCCCAAATGATTACGGTCAGTGCGCACCTGAATCAGGTAAAAGCTATTGCCCTTGTCGTCGGTGACGGTGTCGGCACCAATCAGCTCCAGCCTGGCCGGCAGGCCGCCGTAAATGGTGTAGTCATAGGCGCTGAATTTGACCATGGCTTTCTGGCCGGGATGCAGGAAAGCCACGTCCTGCGGGCGGACTTTGGCTTCGATCAGCAGGTTGTCTTCCAGCGGCACGATTTCCACCAGATCACTGCCTGGCTGCACCACGCCGCCGATGGTGTTGACCTTGAGCATCTTCACGATGCCACGCACCGGGGACACCACCGTGGTGCGGGTAACCCGGTCGTCGATGGCGATGCTCGTGGCGCTGATCTTGGCCAGCTCCGAGCGTTTTTCATTGAGTTCTTTGGAGGCATCGGAGCGGAATGCGAACTCCGATTCCTGAACCTTGCTCTTGATCTCATTGATCGCCGCTTCGGCCCGGGGAATCGCCAGCGTCGTGGCGTTCATGGACCCGCGTATTTCCACGGCGCTGCGTTTGAGGCGCAGGATTTCCACCGGCGAAACCGCGCCGGACGCCACCAGCGGCGTGGACATGTTCAACTCCTGCTGCACCAGGCCCAGGCTGTTGCGGTACTGGTCCTGCTTGGAACGAAACTCCGCCAGTTCCTGGGTCTTCTGCCGCAATTGCTCGTTGAGGGTGCGCTGCTCGCTGGCCAGTCGGCGTTTTCGGAATTCATACAGCGATAGCTCGTCCGCCGCCACTTGGGGGGCCTTGGCGACCACTTCATCAGAGAGCTTGAAGGGTCGTCCTTCAGCCTCGGCAGCCAGTCGTTCAACCTGTGCTGTCAAGGTGTAGCGGTCCACTTCGCTTTCTCCCTTGTTGGAGAGAAAACGGGTGTCGTCCAGGCGCAACAGCGTTTCGCCCTTGTTCACCATCTGGCCTTCTCTCACGAAAATTTCGGTGACGATGCCTCCCTCCAGGTTTTGAATGACTTGAACCTTGCTCGATGGAATGGCTTTGCCTTCGCCCATGGTCACTTCTTCCAGCACGGCGAATTTTGCCCAGACCAGGGCCGCGACGATCAACGCGCCGATAACCCAGACAGTGATGCGGGACGTTCGGGAAGAGTCCTGCACCAGGGCACCGGCCCGATAGGGCATGAACTCCAGGTCTTCACGCAGGCGTGGGTTGAAGTAGCGCGGGGTTTGAGTCATTGACATGAGTGCTTCTCCTTAAGCTGAAACTGAGCCGATCTGACCTTTACGCAAGGCTTCGATGACAACATCCTTGGGGCCGTCGGCGACGAGCTTGCCGTTGTCCATCACCATCAATCGGTCGACCAGGGTCAGCATCGACATACGATGAGTGACCAGTAGCAGGGTTTTCCCGGGCATCAGTTCGTAAAGATGCTGGCGCAGGACATCTTCGCTGCCGTTGTCCATGTGGCTGGTGGGCTCGTCGAGCAACAGGATCGGCGGGTCCAGCAACAACGCCCTGGCCAGAAGCACGGACTGACGCTGGCCCCCGGAAAGCAGTTGGCCACGCTCACCCACCGGGCGATCAAAGCCTTGTGGGTGACGCAGGGCCAGTTCATCGACGCCGGTGAGCCGCGCGACTTCCAGCATGCGCGAGTCACTGATGTAGCGAGCGCCCAGCGTCAGGTTGTCCCGCAGGCTGCCAGCCAGCAGAGGCAGGTCGTGGGCCACGTAACCGATCTGTTGACGCAGGTCGGCCACATCCAGTTGACGCACGTCCAGATTGTCCAGCAGCACCTGGCCTTCGTCCGGCTCGTAGAAGCCCATCATCAGGCGCGCCAGGGTGCTTTTCCCGGAACCGCTGCGGCCAATGATGCCGATGCGCTCGCCCGGACGAACCTTGAAACCGAGGCCTGACAGCGCCTCCGGCCCTTGCTTGCCATAGCGAAAACTCACCTGGCTGAAGCTGATGGCACCCTGCAGTGGCGTGCGCTCCAGCGGTCGTTGACCGGCCTCACGCTCTTGAGGCAGGGACATCAACGCGTCGGTGCTTTTCATGGTCAATTGCGCTTGCTGGTAGCGGGTGATCAAACCGGCGATTTGCCCCAACGGGGCCAGAACCCGGCTGCCCAGCATGTAGGTCGCGACCAGTGCGCCGACGCTGAGGTTGCCCGCGACGATGCTGTACACCCCGGCGACAAGGGTCGCCATCGCGCAAAACTGCTGCACGAACAGCGTGCCGTTGCTCGCCAGCGCGGCGAGGCTGCGAGCATGGCTGTCCAGTTGGGTGAGGGCGCCGTGGGTGGTTTCCCATTGATGCTGGCGCTGGCTTTCTGCACCGCAGGCCTTGAGGGTTTCCAGGCCGCCGAGGGTTTCGATGAGCAAAGCCTGGCGTTCGGCACCCAGGCTCAGGCTCTTTTGCACCGTGTCGCGCAGGCGAACCTGAATCAGCCAGGCAAACGCAATGGTCAGCGGGAAGGCCAATAGCGGAATCACCACCAGCCAGCCGCCCAGCAAGCCGATGACCACCAGCATCAGGGCGGCGAAGGGCAGGTCGATGAGGCTGGTCAGGGTGACGGCGGTGAGGAATTCCCGCAAACCCTGAAAGTCGTGAATGCTTTGGGCGAAACCGCCGATGGTGGCCGGGCGCGCCTTCATGGCCATGCCGGTGATGCGTTCGAACAGGGTCGCGGAAAGAATAACGTCGGTTTTCCTGCCCGCCTGATCCAGCAAGTGAGCGCGGATCAGGCGCAAGGCCAGTTCGAACAGCGTGCCGACCAACAAGCCGATGGCCAGTACCCACAGTGTCGACAGGGCCTGATTGGGCACTACGCGGTCATAGGTTTGCATGACAAACAGGGGCACCATCAGCCCCAGCACGTTGATCAACAGGCTGGCGAGGATGGCGTCGCTGTACAGCCAGCGTGACAACTTCAGGGTGTCGCGAAACCAGGCCTTGACCCTCGGCACCAGCGGCGCGCGCAAGTCTTCCAGCTCATGGCGGGGGCGGGCGAACAACGCCTGGCCGCTGTAGCGTTGGGCCAGTTCATCGCGGGTGACCCATTGCTCACCGCCCTCGCTTTCGCAAGGCAGGATCAACGCCCGACCGTCTTCGCCCCAGCGTCGCAGTACCGCGCAACTCTGGCTTTCGAGCAATAACAGCACCGGCAGGCTCAGGGAGTCGATGGCGGTCAATTCACGCCGCAACCAGCGCGCCTGCAAACCAGCGCGGGCGGCGGCTCGGGGCAGCAGGTCCGGGCTCAAGCGTTGTTGCGCCAACGGCAGGCCGGCGCTGAGGCTGGACCGGCTGGCCGTGCAGTCGTGCAGCTTGCACAGGATCAGCAGGCCGTCCAGCAACGGGTCGTCAACGTTTGAACGAGGATCGAATGAGTAGGGCAATTCCATGCTTGTCACGGGCTTACTCCCTGGGCGGATGCACTATTTCAGTTCGGGCAGACGGGCTTCGTTCTGGACTTCCGTCAGCGCCAGGGCTTCGGCGGGCAACACCACCCGCTGCTTGCGCAGCAACTCGCCTTCGGTGGCCAACACCCGGTACATGGCGAACTCTTCGGTGTAGCGCACCTCGGTATAGCGTCGGCTGGCGTTGTACAGCTCGTTCTCGCTGTCGAGCAGGTCAAGCAAGGTGCGCTGGCCGAGGCCGAACTGATCCTGATAAGCCGCGCGCACCCGGGTTGTGGTCTCGGCGTATTCCCGGGCCACCGGGGTTTGCTGGCGTGCATTGTTCATGGCGTTCCAGGCCAGCGACATGTCCTCGTTGAGCATGCGCAAGGCGTTATTGCGGATGTCCATGGCTTGCCC
Organism: Pseudomonas sp. DWP3-1-2; assembly: GCF_049896285.1. NCBI lineage: Bacteria > Pseudomonadati > Pseudomonadota > Gammaproteobacteria > Pseudomonadales > Pseudomonadaceae > Pseudomonas > Pseudomonas sp. DWP3-1-2. The sequence continues at coordinate 62,075 of NZ_JAFCTZ010000004.1, forward strand.
GGTCTTGTAGGAGTCCGACCGCATGCGGGCCTTGTCGCGGTTGCCGTTGAACAGGTTGTAATTCATCACCACGGCGGCACGCCATTCGTTGTCGTGGCCTTCCTCGCCTTGCAGATTGTCGTTGGCGCCCACTGCCACTTCGGCGTCGAAACGCGGGTAGAACGGCGACTTGGCACTCTCATACTGTTTTTCCGCCGCCTGGACATCGGCCTGGGCGGACTTCAGGTACGGGTTATTGGCCAGCATGCTTTTCTGCGCATCGCTCAAGCTCAGCGGCACTTCGCCTTTGATGGACGGTGGTGATTCAAGCTCATCCGGCATGCGTCCCACGGCGCTGAAAAAATTGGCTTCGGCGTCCGCCAGATCGACTTGTGCGGTGTAGAAGTTGTTCTCGGCCAACGCCCGACGCGCCTTGGACTGATCACGGTCGGCGGTGCTGCCGACGCCGCGTTCACTGCGCAGGCTGATCTGATCGTTGATGCGCAAGTGCGCTTGCAAGTTGTTCTTGGCCAGGGTCAACAGCTCACGACGCTTGAGCACTTCCAGATACACCTCGATGGCGCGCAGCGCGAGGCTCTGGGAGGTGCCTTGCACGTAGTAAGCGCGGGAATTGACCACGGCTTTGGTGCGCCCCACTTCATTGGGGGTATTGAAACCATCGAACAACAGCTGGCGCAGCCGTAGCTCCGATTGGGTGTAGTTCAGGGTCTTGTCGTCGTGGCCGTAAAGCGAACGAGTGGTGGGACTGTCAACGCTTTGCCGACCATACGCGGCGATCAGATCCACCCTGGGCAGATAGCCGCCTTTGGCAACGTTCACCTCTTCGTCAGCAGAAAGTCGATCGTTTTTGCTCGCCTGGATTTCCGGATGGTTGTCGATCGTGCTTTGAATTGCTTCGGTCAACGACATGGCTTGCGCTTGGGCACAGGCCACCGCCAACACGACTGCTGCGTAAAGCGGGGTCAAATCGCGCATGAGTACTTCTCCCTAAGTTCATGATGTTCGTATCGCCATAAAAATGACGTTTCCTGCAATGAAAACCGTATCAGGTTTGTAACATCACAGCTAAGAACAACTTCGGGCGGCCGCAAGACGTTTTTTTCATAAGGCTTATGCCAAAAAAAACTTATGCGCTTTTTCTGAAAGCAGCGATTGTTGATTTTAGTCTTCAAGTAAATACAGCGAGTTAGGCATTATAAATTAGCTTATAAGTGTATTTGACGTATTTTTGACTGAGCGGAATGAGCTGATTTTTAACGAAATTCCAGATTTTTTCAGGGTGACGTTATTTTGTCGTTTTGCTTTTTTTGAAGCGTGGGGCGTAACGCAGACGAGGTGGTTCTTGCCGGTTGTGTCACGTTTTAGGGCCTGATTGTTGCGATTAATGGAGGGAATATGGCGAGGTTGATCGGTACGGTGCGACAAGTGGTAGGCGAAGTCTTTGCAATCGCTGTGGACGGTTCGCGGCGAGTCCTGCACGAAGGCGACCGGGTATTTGCCGGTGAGCATTTGCAGACCGGCGCAAGCGGCGCGGTCGCGGTGCATCTGGCGGCCGGTGGAGAACTGACCCTGGGCCGGGACAGCCGCTTGCCGTTGACGGCGAAGATCCTCGCCAACCACGCCACCCATGTCGACACTGCGGACCCGATCACGCCCACCCTCGCGCAACTCACCGAGGTCCAGCAACTTCAGCAGGCCATCGCCGCGGGTGCCGACCCGTCGCAGATCAGTGAAGCCTCGGCCACCGGCCCTGCCAATCCAGGAGGAGCACCCAGCGCGTTGGGGGGCGGGCACTCGGCAGTACTGTTGACTGAAGTCGGTGGCGTGGTGACCCCGGTCATTGGCTTTCCGACGGCGGGATTCACCCGCGTGCCCGAATTTCCTGAAGGCCGGATCGAAGGCAGTGGTTCGCCTGACGCGCCGTCCGTTGTCGTCCCTCCCATCAATGAGCCACCCGTGCAGCCCCCGGCAGAGCCGCCCGTCGAACCTCCCGTGGTAACGCCGCCCGCGCAACCCCCAACCGAGCCGCCGGTAACGCCCCCCGTTGAGCCTCCGATTGAGCCGCCCGTTGAACCGCCTGTCGAGCCTCCGGTAGAGCCTCCAGTTGACCATGGCGTGGAGCTTTCCGGCGGCGCACTGACCCTTGACGAGGCGAACCTGCCCTCGGGTTCGAACCCCGATGGCGACGCGCTGACCCAGACGGGCAGCTTCAAGGTCACGGCCGTGGACGGGCTGCAAAACCTGACCGTAGGCGGCATTGTGGTCGTCAGCGGCGGTGTCATTGCTGATTTTTCCCAGCCTGTAACCACTGGGTTGGGGAATACCTTCAGCATTACCGGTTACGACCCCGATACCGGGGAGGTGCGCTACAGCTACACCTTGACGGGGTCGACGCTGCATCCTGACGGCGACGGCGCTAACACGACCGGCGAACAGATCAAGGTGGTTGCCACTGACAGGGACGGCGACTCGGCCACCAGCACCCTGGACATCACCGTCCTCGATGACCTGCCTCAGGCCGCGAATGTCGACACCACCGTGACCACCGAGCCGATTTGCACCAATCTGCTGCTGATCATCGACAATTCCGAGAGCATGAAAGACCCCTCCGGCGTGGATGGGCTGTCGCGACTGGAGTTGGCCAAACAGGCGATCAACGAGCTGCTGGATACCTACGCAGGCATGGGCGACGTCAAGGTGCAGATCGTTTCCTTCAACAGCCAGGCTGCTGTGCTCAGCGACGTCTGGGTTGATGTCGCCACGGCGAAGAGCATCATCAACGCCCTGGAGGCCGGCAACGGCACCAACTACGACGCGGCGCTGGCAGGTGCGCAGACGGCCTTTGCGACTGAAGGCAGCCTCACCGGCGCACAGAACCTCGCTTACTTCTTTTCCGATGGCAATCCTACGCTGTCGCCCACTCATTCAGACCCCAATTCGCAGCCCAATCCCGAGCAAGGCGACGGTGTCGACCTGAGTGAAGAGGCCGCCTGGGTGGCGTTTCTGCAAAGCCATGGCATTGATGCCTTCGCCATTGGCCTGGGTACCGATATCAGCGGTACTTACCTGGACCCGATTGCCCACAGCAGCAGTGGTCAAGGGGCGAGCAGCGCGGTCATCGTGACCGATCTCGGTCAGTTGAGCGCGGTGTTGGCCGGCACTGTTCAAGGCGGCACCAGCGGCAGCCTGTTGAGCGGTGGGACGTTCGGCGCCGACGGCGGCTTTATACACTCCATTACCGTCGACGGGACGGTCTATTCCTACGATTCGAAAACCGGAACGGTGAGCGCCCAAGGGGCCGACCACGGCAGTTTCAACGCCACGACCCACACCCTCACGGTGGTCAGTGATCACGGCGGCACGCTGTCGGTCAATGTGCTCAGCGGCGCGTTCAGCTACACCCCGGCGACCGAGGTGGGCAATGCGGCGCTGACGGAGACCATTCACTACGTCATCAGCGATAACGACGGCGATCTGGCGGGTGCCGATCTTCTGATCCATGTGCCGGGCAGTGCTCCTGCGGTCCAAGACCCAACGGCGGTGGCCGACAACGTCATCACCAATGTGCTGTCGTCGACGATCGAAGTGCCCGCGGCCTTGTTGCTCGCCAATGACGTCTCGGCAAACGGCGATCCATTGAGTGCCACGCCCACCGTGTTCAACACCGGATGGCAGGCCGGGGGGGCAGACTTTTCCGCCAGTAGCCTGAAGACCATCGACTTCGGCGCCCCCCAGGACAACGTGGGCAACCAGCTCAAAACCCTGGAACGCAGCGACTTTTTCAACAACAGTGCCGTGACCGCCGTCGTGGTTCTGGCCGGGTATCTGGGGGCTTTCAGCGCGGCCCCGGCCAATGCTCATGATCAATACAGCGTTCAGTTGAAGGCAGGCGAGACCGTAACCGTCGACGTGCACAACGCCAACGATTCTATTGGCGTGCTCTGGCAGAGGGACGACGGGGCGTTTGAATCGCTCAATGCCGACGGCACCTTCACGGCCACCGAAGACGGTGTGTATCGAATCCTGCTGGTCAACCAACCGGACCCCGGTGTCAGTGATACCGGCGAGCATTACACCCTGAGCCTGTCCATTGACTACAGCGCCGTCGACACGACGCCCACCTATGAAAGCCTTTACACCGTCAGCGATGCCCAGGGTGGCAGTGATTCGGCTGCGGTGAGTATCAGTTATCAGGAGGGCTGCACCCTTCAAGGCACCCAGGGCGATGACGTGCTGCTTGGCGGCGCAGGGGATGACAGTGTGTCGGGCGGGGACGGCGATGACGTGCTCAGCGGCGGCGACGGCAACAATGACCTGTACGGCGATAACGGCAATGATGTGCTGTTCAGCGGGCCGGGCAACGATGTGATGGATGGCGGGGCGGGCAACAATACCGCCAGTTATGCCCTGGCGACCTCCGGTGTGACCGTCACCAGCGCGATCATGGACTGGCAGGATACGGGCGGTGCAGGCACCGACAGGCTGATCAACATCCAGAACCTGATCGGTTCGGACTATGACGACCATTTGACCGGCGACCGGGAGGCCAACGTCCTCAATGGTGGGCCGGGCAATGACGTATTGGTCGGCGCGGCGGGGGACGACACGCTGACCGGCGGTCAGGGGCATGACACGTTTCAATGGCTGGCGGGCGACAGCGGCCGTGATCAGGTCACGGATTTTTCCATCGGTACCGACACGCTGGACCTCTCGCAGTTATTGCAAGGCATGAACGCCGACGCCAATTCACTGGAGGATTACCTGCATTTCAAAGTGACCGGCAGCGGTGTGGATCTGGTGTCCAGCATCGAAGTGAGCACCACCGCCGGTGCGGCGGCCACTCAAACCATTGACCTGACGGGCGTTGATCTCGCGACGCAGTACGGCGTGACACCTGGGGCCGGCGGCCTGGTGGCCGGTGGCGTGGACACGGCGTCGATCATTACCGGAATGCTGAGCGATCACTCGATGAAGGCGGATACGGTTTGATTGCGGAGACTAGAGGCTTGCCCGAGTTCAGGTATTCGCGGGCAAGCCACGCTCTCACAGACGCGAGTCGACCCATAGGGCGGTTCGAGGCTTAACGCTTTTCCAGCGTCTTCTGCCGCAGAATATAAAGGGTCACCAATACCGCGCTGGCGAGCATGAAGCCCCGGGCCCAGGGCAGGGCGACCAGGTAGCAGGAGAAACCAATGCTGACCCACATCAGGCCAATGGCGTAGACCTTGCCCTTGAGCGGGATGCCATTGCCATCGAGGTAGTCGCGAATCCACGGGCCGAGCCGTTTGTGATTGACCAGCCAGTGATAGAAGCGCGGCGAGCTTCGGGCGAAGCAGGCCGCCGCCAGCAGGAGAAATGGCGTAGTGGGCAAGACCGGCAGGAATATCCCGATCACGCCCAACGCAACGCTGATCCAGCCGAGGGCCTGAAGGGTATAGCGCACGAGCCGGTTTCGGCTCGTGCGGGGTAAGTCTTGCGCCATAGGCGCCGACTCAGTGGTGGCGGGGCTTGAGGATCGCCGGCTTTTCGTCGGGAGCCTGGCACAGCAGAAACAGTGCGGTCAGGGCTTCCGGGATCTGCACGATCATGTCGTCCATCAGGTTTGCGTCCTGGGCGATGTCCGAAAACTCAGGCTGCTCGTCGAACAGGCCCGAGCCGACCATGATCGGCAGCAGCATTTCGCTGACTTCTTCTTCGGCGCTTTCGAACCAGGCGTTCTCACGCAGGAACACGCCTTCCATGAAGCCGATGCACCAGCCGCGCAAGTCCGAATCATCCGGGTCGTCGCCCAGATCCAGGTCACAGGGCAGCTCGAAATCCTCGTCTGACGCCAGTTGGCGGGCGATATGCGCCTGCAACTGGATCAACGTGGCTTCGATTTCTTCGCGCTGGGCATCACTGGCGTAATGCGGCGGTTCGGAGAACAGCGCATCGATCCATTCACGCTCGGGAACAGGCTCGGCACAGATGGACAGGGCGGTCAGGTAGCCGTGAGCGGCCACGTAGTCCAGCGCCTCGTCATGCAGCTCATCGGCATCGAGGAAGGCTTGCAGGCGGTGTAATTGCTCAGCGAAGGACATTGGAAAGACTACCTTGGAAATAAACGATGCTGAATTCTAGGCCCTGAGCGCCTTGGGCGCCAGCGGCGAGGCCCCTTGAGGTTAATTTCGACCGCTCGTGTCGCCGCTGTCCTCTGCCTTTGAGTGGTCGGGTATACTGCCGCGCTTTGCAGTGCAGCAGGACAATCTGGGGTTTTTATGCTCGAACAGGCACAACGCGTACTTAAAGACATCTTCGGCTATGACAGCTTCCGCGGTCGCCAGGGTGCCATTATTGAACGTGTGGCCAGTGGTGGCGATGCGCTGGTGCTGATGCCCACCGGTGGCGGCAAGTCCCTGTGCTTCCAGGTGCCCGGTCTGCTGCGCGATGGCCTGACGGTGGTGGTTTCCCCGTTGATTGCCTTGATGGACGATCAGGTTGCCACGCTGGAGGAACTGGGTGTTTCGGCCGCCGCGTTGAACTCGACCCTCAGCGCCGAACAGCAACGCGACCTGGCCAACCGGATTCGTCTGGGCGAGGTCAAGATGCTGTATCTGGCCCCGGAACGCCTCGTTCAGCCACGAATGCTGGCCTTCCTGCAAAATCTGCAGATCGGCCTGTTCGCCATCGACGAAGCCCACTGTGTGTCTCAATGGGGTCATGACTTCCGTCCCGAATACCTGAAACTGGGCCAGTTGGCCGAACTGTTCCCCGATGTGCCGCGCATTGCGCTGACCGCCACGGCCGACAAGCGCACGCGAGAGGAAATCGTCACCCGTCTGCATTTACAGAATGCCGAGCGCTTCCTGTCCAGTTTTGATCGGCCGAATATTTTCTACCGCATCGTGCCCAAGGAGCAGCAACGCAAGCAATTGCTGGCGTTTCTTTCCGAACGGCGCAGCGACGCGGGCATTGTGTACTGCCTGTCGCGCAAGAAAGTCGACGAAGTCGCCGCGTTTCTCTGTGACAGCAATTACCCGGCGCTGCCGTATCACGCTGGTCTGCCGGCCGAAACCCGGTCGGCCAACCAGAAGCGCTTCCTCAATGAGGAAGGCTTGATCATGGTCGCCACCATCGCGTTTGGCATGGGCATCGACAAACCCAACGTTCGTTTCGTCGCCCACATGGACTTGCCCAAATCCCTGGAGGCTTACTACCAGGAAACCGGTCGCGCCGGTCGCGACGGTTTGCCGGCCGATGCCTGGATGACCTACGGCCTGCAGGACGTGGTCATGCTCAAGCAGATGTTGCAAAACTCCGAGGGCGATGAGCGGCACAAGCGTCTGGAGCAACACAAGCTCGACGCCATGCTGGCGCTGTGCGAAGAGACCCGCTGCCGTCGGCAGACGTTGCTGGCGTACTTCGACGAAGACATGCCGGAGCCGTGTGGTCATTGCGACAATTGCGTCGATGGCGTGCAGACCTGGGACGCCACCGAGCCTGCGCGGCAGGCGCTTTCAGCGATTTATCGTACCGGGCAGCGTTACGGCGTGGGTCATCTGGTGGATGTGCTGCTGGGCAAGTCCAATGACAAGGTGCAGAGTTTCGGCCATCAGCATTTGTCCGTGTTTGGCGTGGGCAAGGACCGCTCTGAAGGCGAGTGGCGTTCGCTGTTTCGGCAACTGGTAGCGCGGGGGCTGGCGGATATCGATCTGGAAGGCTACGGCGGGTTGCGCTTGAGTGATACCTGTCGGCCTTTGCTACGCGGCGAAGTCAGCCTTCAATTGCGTCGCGACCTCAAACCGCAAACCACCACCAAAGGCGGCTCCAGCCCGGCCAGCCAACTGGTGCGCGGCGAAGAGCGCGAACAGTGGGAAGCCCTGCGAGCCTTGCGCCGCAAGCTGGCGGAAGAACACGGCGTGCCGCCTTATGTCATTTTCCCGGATTCCACGTTGCTGGAAATGCTGCGCAGCAAGCCCGACACCTTGTCGGACATGGCTCAGGTCAGTGGCGTCGGCGCCCGCAAGCTGGAGCGTTATGGTCAGGCGTTCCTTGAAGTGCTGAGCGGCACTGCCCCGGCGCCCCAGGTCATTGCCGACGTACGCCACGAACTCATCAGTCTGGCCCGCGCCGGAATGACCCCGATGCAGATCGCCGGTCAACTGCAATGCACCGAGAAAAACGTCTACACGATGCTGGCCGAGGCGATTGGCAAACAGCAATTGTCCCTCGAACAGGCCCTTGATCTGCCGGAGGATCTGCTGGGAGAAGTGCAGGACGCCTTCCTGGATGGCGAAGGCGAACTGCCGCCGGTCGCCGCCATTGCCGAGCAGTTCAGCGGGCGTGTGCCCGAAGGCGTGCTGTATTGCGTGCGCGCCGCCTTGCAGTCTGAATTCGAGGTCTGACATTCAGGCTGTACCCCGGGGTCGTCACGGATGCGACCAAAGGCCACAGCGTGAAACTTGCCACGATCCGGGAGCCATGGTTAGCTGACTAATAATTAGTTTCGATCATGAGTTCCCTATGCCAATGACTGATGAACATCGTTTCGGTATGCAGCTTGGCCACCTGACACGCGGGTGGCGGGCAGAGCTTGATCGACGACTGGCTGATCTGGGGCTCTCCCAGGCCCGTTGGCTGGTGTTGCTGCATCTGGCCCGCTTCAAAGAACCGCCGACCCAGCGTGAGCTGGCACAGAGCGTTGCGGTGGAAGGCCCCACTCTGGCGCGTTTGCTCGACAGCCTTGAAAGTCAGGGGTTGGTGCAACGTCACGCCGTGCTGGAAGACCGACGCGCGAAGAAGATTGTGCTGTGCGACTCCGCGCGTCCCTTGATCGAAAAAATCGAAACCATTGCCACGGCGCTGCGAGTGGAGTTGTTCGAAGGCATCGAAGAGGATGACCTGAGGGTTTGCATGCGCGTTCATACACAAATTCTGGCTAACCTCGAAAGATCCTGAAGCGGCCGCGCCGCTTCTCGCTCATACTTGTGACCTCAGACGCTGGAGTCTGCGCTTTATATCGAATATGCCGAGAAGCCTGCTTTGGTTTCCATAAGGGTCAGTATGCTGAAGAGTTTTCAGGCGGCTGCGCTGGGCGATCATCGCCAGACAAGTCACGTGGTTAAAATGCTGCGCCGAACGGCATTGCTGACAGCCATTTCAGCGGCCTCGATTCTGCATTCCTCCCTGGCGGCGGCCTTGGGCATGGGCGGCATCACCCTGCATTCGGCACTCAACCAGCCCCTGAATGCCGACATCGAACTGGTTGAGACCGCCGGCTTGAGCGCGGACGACATCGTCGCCAGGCTCGCGTCGGCGGACGATTTCACCCGAGCAGGTATCGAGCGGGTCTTCTTCCTTAATGATTTGCGCTTCACCCCGATTATTCACGGCAATCGCGGTGTTATTCGCGTCGTTTCCAGCAAAGCCGTCACCGAGCCTTACCTGAATTTCCTGGTGCAGGTTGTTCGTCCAAACGGCAATCTGTTGCACGAGTACACCGTCCTGCTTGACCCGGCGACATCCCCGGCGGGGGCTGCGGCAATCCGTGGTCGCGCCCAGGAGGCTTCGGCTCAAAAGACGGTTGAATCGCGTATGCCGGTCGCGCCACCTTCCAGCACGCAAGACAAGCGCTACACCGTCGCCAGTGGCGATACGCTGAACTCGATCGCCCGCCGCGTTCAAGGTAATGGCGCGAATGCCTCGGCGGCCCGGCTCGCCGATGGCATTCAGGCGTTGAACCCGCAAGTGTTCAGCAACGGCAAGGGAACCGTGTTGAGGGCGGGGCAAAACCTGCTATTGCCTGACGACGCCGTCGTGCCCGGCCCTGCTTCAGCCCCCGCAGCCCCCGCGCCCGTGCAGGCAAAGGTCACTCAACTGTCTGCCGATGTGCAGCGCAGCGAAGAACAATTGGCGCAAGCGTCGCTGGAAAACCAGCAGATGAATAAAGCGCTGGATGATCTGAAGGCCAAGGTCCTGAAGCTGCAAGAGCAATTGACGGGCAGGGACAAGCAAATCACGGAGCTGCAGACCCGGCTGTCCGAAAAGGCGGAAACCGCTGCGCCGGTAATCGTCCCGGCGGCAGTGCCCGTCAATCCGGCGCCGCCTGCGGCGGTGGAGCCTCAGGAAGATTCCTTGCTGTCGTCGCTCCTGCTGCCAGGCGCGGTTTTGATTCTGCTGCTGTTGCTGGCGCTGGCTTACTCGGTACGACGCGCTCGTCACAAGCAACAATTGTCGGGCGCTGGCCCGGTAGAGTCGCCACTGATCAAGCCCGCTCAGGCCCATGAAACGCCGGTGTACGAAGCGCCTGCGACAGCCCCCCGCGCCGCTCTGCCGGAGCTGTCGACGGTCGCGCAGCGCCCGATTGTTGCTGCGCTTCGTAGTAGCGCAACGCCTGATCCCCTGGATGGCGTGAGTATCTATATCGCCTACGGCCGGTTCGCCGAAGCCCTGGGGATTTTGCGGGGTGCGCTGGTAAAAGATCCGCAACGCACCGATATCCGCATCAAGATCCTTGAACTGCTGGCGGAGCAGGGCGATGCCGCCGGCTTTGCCAGTGAAGAGCAGCAGGCGCTGGCACATGGCGTTGAACCGCACACCCTGGCTGACATCCGTAAACGTCATCCCCAACTCGCCTCCGCGCCCACTCCGGCTGCCCCAGTGATTGCAGTTGCACCGCTGGCAGCGGAACCTGAGCTGGCGCAACTGGACGAAAACGCTGCTGCGGCCCTTAATCCGGAGTCGGATGACGGGTTTCATTTGAACCTGGACGACCTGTCGATGGATGCCGACTGGGATCTTGTGGACCCGTTCGACAGCCCGAAACCTGTGCGGGGTACGCCTGAAGTTGTAGATGCGCCGCAGGAAGAAGACCTGGCGTTTTCCTCCAATCTCACCGAGTTGCCGGAAGTGCTTGAAATACAGGGCGATCAGTTCCTGAGTGACTTCTCGGAGCCTGAACCTGTTGTGCAATCCAACAACGACTCGCTGGACGATGCTTTTCTGGACTCGTTCATGGATGATTCTTCAGAGTTTGATTTGCTGGATCTGGACGAGACCCCGTTGAGCAAGATCAATCAGGCGCAGGTCCTGATCGATGACGGCGACTTCGATACCGCCAGAACGTTATTGCGAGAAGTCATCCAGGACGCCGACGCGCAGCATCAGCAAATGGCCAGGGATCTGTTGACCAGCATCAGTTGAGGGCCGCGCTGCGGTAATCAAGCGCCTGTCATGGGTGTCGCACAAACCTCCCGTTTCGAGAGTGTGTTCTATGTCAGCTGCCAAACCTGAAATCGTCATCACCTACTGCACGCAATGCCAGTGGCTTTTGCGTGCTGCCTGGCTTGCTCAGGAATTACTCAGTACCTTTGCCGACGATCTGGACAGAGTGTCCCTGCAACCGGGAGTCGGCGGGGTATTTCGTATTACCTGCGACGGGGTGCAGATCTGGGAACGCAAAGCCGATGGGGGCTTCCCGGAAGCGAAGACGCTCAAACAACGGGTACGGGACCAGATCGACCCCCAGCGCGATCTGGGGCACAACGACACATCCGGCCACCCGGCCAAGCCATAACCGCTGCCGCTCAAACGCTGGCGGCGATGCGCTGTCACGACACTGCCACAGCTCAGTCACAATCGATTAACCGAACCGGCGCATGATCCTGAAAACTCTGCCGGAGGTTACCCATGAGCAGCGCTCAGCTTGCTAATCCCAGTCGTAAGCAACGCGTACGCACCTTATGGATTTCCGACGTGCACCTGGGGACCCGTGATTGTCAGGCCGAGCATCTGTCGGCTTTTCTCAAGCGCTATCACGCAGACAAGGTCTATCTGGTGGGCGACATCATCGACGGCTGGAAGCTGCGCGGCGGCATGTACTGGCCTCAGGCGCACACCAACGTCATCCGCCGCCTGTTGACCATGAGCAAGCGTGGCACCGAGGTGATCTACGTCACCGGCAATCACGATGAGTTCCTGCGCCGCTATTCGACCCTGGTGCTTGGTAACATTCAGTTGGTGGATGAAGCCGAGCATGTCACTGCCGATGGCCGCCGGTTGCTGGTGATTCATGGGGATCAATTCGATGTGATCACCCGCTATCACCGTTGGTTGGCCTTCCTCGGGGATTCTGCCTACGAATTCACCCTGACCCTCAACCGCTGGCTTAATCATTGGCGGGCGAAATACGGTTATGGTTATTGGTCGTTGTCGGCGTACCTCAAGCACAAGGTCAAGACCGCCGTCAGCTTTATCAGTGACTTCGAAGAAGCCATCGCCCATGAGTGCGTCAAGCGCGGGCTGGACGGCGTGGTCTGCGGGCATATCCATCACGCGGAAATCCGCACGGTGGGCGGGGTGGAATACCTGAACTGCGGGGACTGGGTCGAGTCGTGTACGGCCTTGATCGAACACCTGGACGGTTCAATCGAGCTGTTCCGTCTGGCCGATGCGCACCTGCGGGAGAAAGCGCTGCTCGCCGATCAGGAAACGCCAGCCAGCGAGCCGGTGACCTGATAGTGTCGGCCTGAACAGACACCGGCATCGGGCTTCAGAAAGGCACTTTGCCAAGCACCATGTCGCGGTACATCACAAAGTCGCCCAGCAGGCTGTAGAAAGGGTGCTGGAACGTGGCTGGCCGGTTTTTCTCGAAGAAAAAATGACCGGCCCAGGCAAACCCGTAACCGGCAACGGGCACGAGCCATAACAAACCCCAGTGGCCAGCGCCAACAGCAAAGGCCAGCAGGAAAATCACCAGACTGGTGCCAATGAAGTGCAGGCGCCGACAGGTGCTGTCTGCGTGTTCAGCCAGATAGTACGGATAGAAGTCAGCAAAGCGGTTGAACTGTCTCGTGTTTTCCATGACGGCCCCTCCTGATCGTGTTGCGATTCAGTCTAGCCCAGCGGTGGTGGGTGCTGTGTCAATAAACACCTTTTGCATCAGGACCACAACAAGCGGGTGGCCAGGCATCAATGGCGCCAGAACGACGGGATGCACAGCACCAGCACCGTAATGATCTCCAGCCTGCCCAGCAGCATGCCCAGGGACAGGATCCATTTTGCAGCATCCGGCAGGCTGGCGAAGTTACCCGCCGGGCCGATGGTTTCCCCAAGCCCCGGCCCGACGCCCGACACGGTACTGGCGGCGCCAGTCAGTGCTGTCATCCAGTCCAGGCCCAGCAAGGACAGCGCCAGGGCAATCAGGCAAATGGTGATGGTAAAAAAGAACGAGAAGGTCAGGATTGATCGCACGATCTCGTCGTCAAGACGATGGCCGTTGTACTTCTGCTTGATGACCGCTCGCGGATGAATCAACTGATGCAGGTTGGCCTTGAGCAGGATATACGCCACCTGGAAGCGGAAAATTTTCACGCCACCTGCCGTTGAGCCGGAACAGCCACCGATGAACCCCAGATAGAAGAAGAACATCAGGGCGAAATTGCCCCACAGACTGTAATCCCCAAGGGCAAAGCCAGTGGTGGTCACCACGGACGTGACGTTCAAGGCCACATGGCGCAAGGCCTCGTACCAGGGCAAATCGGTGGTCGCCCAGTACCAGGACCCCATCACCACCCACGTTGCCAGCAGCAGCGTCAGCAATCCGCGGACCTGTTCATCCCGAAACAGCGCGCCTCGGTTGCCGCGCAGTGTGGCGACATACAGGGTGAAGGGCAGGCTGCCCAGAATCATCACCACGATAGCGACCCAGTGCACGGCGGGCTGGTGCCATTTGGCCAGAGAAAGGTCTGAAGTCGAGAACCCGCCCGTGGCAATCGCGGACATGGCGTGATTGATGGCGTCGAACAGGCTCATGCCCGCCATCCAGAAGGCAAGGCTGCCCAAGGTGGTGAACCCGACGTACGCCAGCACAATAAACTTGGCAACCATGTGCGAGCGGGGCATGACCTTTTCCGAGCGGTCCGATGATTCGGTCTGGAACAGGCGCATGCCACCGATGCGCAGCAGCGGCAGGATCGCCACCGCCATACCGATGAAGCCGATCCCGCCGAGCCAGTGGAGCATGGAGCGCCAGATCAGAATCCCCGGTGACATGTTGTCCAGGCCGCTGAGTACCGTGGAACCGGTTGCGGTGATCCCGGACATGCTTTCGAAAAAGGAATCGGTGTAGCTGATGTGTTGTGTCAGCAGGAACGGCAGAGCGGCAAAGATGCACACCACGATCCAGCTGGAAACCGTGAGCAGGTACATGTCCCGGGGACGCAGATGCACGTGTTCCGGGCGACCGGGAATCACCAGCGCGAGCCCGGCGATGAACGTCAGAAGGCTGGCCCAGAGAAAGGAACGCAGGTCTTCGATGCGGTCGAAGATCACCAGGGTCGCCATGGGCACGATCATGGCAATGGCCAGAGTGATCAGGAAGATGCCGATAATGAAACCGATGATACGAAGGGTCGGCAACGCCATGCAGTCGCTCTGACTTGAGTGGGAAAGGCGCCATTCTACCTGCGGACCACAGCAAGTAAACCAATCGGCGTTCGTCAATGGTTGTAAGTAATGGCCGGTAAGCTTCGTTATCTGAGTCTAGAATGCTCAATCATTTTTCAAGGAGGTTGCCCATGGAGGCGCTCGACGTTTTGCTCAATCGTGTTTCCGTACCGCGATTGCTCGACCCCGCACCGGATGCAGCGCAACGGGAAATCCTGTTCGGCGCGGCCATGCGGGCGCCAGATCACGGCCAATTAAGGCCGTTTCGTTTTCTGACGGTCGAAGGCGCAGCGCGGGAACGCATGGGCGACCTGCTGGCTCAAGCCCTGCAAGACAGTGGCGAACAGGTCACGCCCCAGGCTTTGGACAAGGCGCGTCTCGGGCCTTTGCGGGCGCCTTTGGTGGTCGTGGTGATTGCGCGTTTGACGGATCACTTCAAGGTGCCCAGGCAGGAACAATTGATTACCGCAGGCTGTGCCGCCCACAGTGTGTTGCTGGCGGCTTATGCATTGGGTGTTGGTGCCGTGTGGCGAACAGGCGAGCTTGCGTACTCGCCGCTGGTCGCCAAAGGGCTGGGCCTGGCGGCTAATGAGGAAGTGATCGCATTTCTTTACCTGGGCACACCGCAGAATCCGCCGCGTATTGCCGGCAAGGTGGATGTGGCGGATGTTGTCAGTGAGTGGCAGGGCTGAGTGATTACCGGATAAAACGCTCGCGATGGCGACAGAGCAGTCGAAACCGACTCAGATGAAGAGGCGAGTCGCGAGCACATTTACCCCTTCCAAGTCGCCAAAGCACGCACCGTTGATGCCGATAAACCAAGCGAGCGGTGCGAACCCTTCTGCGCTGACGTCCGGCCTTTGCTTCCCGGACGCAACCGTTTAGCCCGCCACCACCAATTCCACCGGTAAATCCAGTGTGGCGATAAAGCCGCCCTCTGGATGATTTGCCAGTACCAGATCCCCGCCATGGCGCTGGGCGGCGCGTTTGGCGATGGCCAGGCCCAGGCCATGCCCCTGCGCGGTCTGGCCGGGTGCCCGATAGAACGGTTCGCCCAGCTGGGCCAGATACTCGTCAGCCACCCCCGGGCCATGATCGCGAACACTCAGCTGCACTCGATCACCCACACGCAGGGCCTGCAGTTCAATCGACTTGCCCGGAGGGTTGAAGCGCAGGGCGTTGCGCAGCAGGTTGTCCAGCGCACGTTCCAGCATGTCAGGCCAGCCTTGCAATTGCAGGCCGTCCTGAGTGCTAACCAGGATCTGCTGATCACCGCCATCGAGCATCGCGTCGTTCTTCAGGCGCAACAGCAGAGCGTTCAAGTCCACCGGTTCAGCGCTGCCGAAATCAGCGTCGAGGCGAGCCAGGGCCAGAATTTCGCTGATCAGCGCTTCCAGTCGGTCACATTCGCGGCTCAGGCGCGGCCAGAGTTTGTCGCGCTCGGCGGGTTCCGCGCGCTCGGCCAATGCCAGGGCGATACGCAGTCGGGCCAGTGGCGAGCGCAGTTCATGGGACACGTCACGCAATAGCTGGCGCTGGCTGCTGATGAGGCTCTGCAGGCGAGCGCCCATGCGGTTGAAGTCCGTCGCCAAAACCCCGAACTCATCACGTCGATTGGCCAACTGCGCCAGGCTGTTCTGTTGATACGTCGTCTGTCCCAGATCGTGAACCGCCCCGCGCAAGCGACTGAGCGGCCGGGTGATCGACAGCGTGACCAGCAGGCTGAACAGCGTCAGCACCACCAGCGCAATGCCCAGGGCACTGAGGGGCCACATCAGGCTGTCGCGGTGCCAGGCGTCCAGTTCCGGATGGGGGATTCGATAAATCAGCAAATACGTTTCGTCCGTTTTCGGGCTGGTGTATTCGGACGTCAGGCGTCGCCATGGCAGTTGCCGCGGATCGGCCTGCTGGCGTGCTTCGAAAGCGGCAGCCCGGGGCGGGAAGGTGCCACGCACCACCGGTTCACCGCTCTCGTTGAGCACTTGCACGTCGATGTGATACTTGCGCTTGAGGGTTTGCAGGTAGTCCTGCGCCGCGTCCGGGCCCTGACTCTCAAACAGCCGGGCCCAGGTTTGCGGCAGTTTGTGCAGACCCGGATGACGACTGAGTATCCATGCGTCTTGATTGAGCATGTGGCCCAGCAGAACCGAAAGGCCTGCAACCAGAGCAATGGCCAGCCAGAAGCTGGCCAGGATTCGCCAGAACAATGAACGCACGTGAAGCCCTCAAATAGGAAAACCCGACACGCTTGGGGAGTGTCGGGTTCAGGTGAATCGTTAGCTTATTGGGCTTTCTGAGCCTTCTGCGCTTTCCAGGCTTCGAACTCTTCACGATCAGCCATGCGTTGTGCACGCTCTTTTTGCATCTCGTCGAATTCCTTCTGTTGATCCGGCTTGAGCAGTGCGCGGATATCGGCCTGGGTCTTGGCGCGCCTGGCTTCCATTTCGTCTTTCATGGATTTTTGATCAGCGGCTGGCAGTTTGGCCAGGTACTTCTCGGTAACCTCCTTGCGATCATGCATCTGCGCACCCATCAGTTTGCCGATTTGCTGACGCTGTTCTCTGGTCAGGTCCAGTTCGGCGAGGGGGCCGCGATCATGCATGCCCATACCCATGCGTGGGCCTTCGTGGCAAGGACCGTCGCGGCCAGGGCCGTCAGCGGGTGGCATCGCCATGGCGACGGTAGGCAGGGCAGCAGCGAACATCAAAGCGATCAGAGTCTTGCGCATGGTGTATCTCCTTGTCTCGAATCCGGCTCGTTGCCGGTTGAGACCAGTTTAGGGAGATCAAGGTCAAGGGCGGTCAGGTCAGCGTAAAGCTTCGGTAAAGAGGGTCTTCCCAGGGCTGACCGGGTGGCGGCATTTCCTGGGTTGATCAAGAGCCTGCCCTGCCGCCTTGCGAACTCAATCCGCGCCTGCGTCCGTCGCTAGACCGCGTAGTAATACCCGCGACTGCGCAGCGCCACGATGCGTGGGCGTCCGTCGGCGTGAGGGCCGATCTTCTTGCGCAGGTTGCTGACGTGCATGTCCAGGCTGCGGTCGTAAAGTGTCAGTTTGCGACCCAGTGCCAATTGCGCCAGCTCCTGCTTGTCCAGCGGCTCGCCGGGTTGACGCAGCAGGGCTTCTAGCAGACGGCTTTCCGACACCGTGAGGGTCAGTTCCTTTTCGTCGATGATGACCACGCCGCGCATCGGGCTGAAACACAAATCGCCCAGCTCCAGTTGAGTCGACACCGCTGTCGGGTGGCTGCGCCGCAGCACCGCACGCAGGCGCGCTGTCAGCTCACGGGGGTCGCAGGGTTTGGCCAGGTAGTCATCGGCACCCAGTTCCAGCCCGAGAATACGGTCCAGAGGTTCGCCACGCGCCGACAGCATCAGCACGGGCAGGTCCGGGTGATCGGTACGCAGTTGCTTGAGCAATTCCAGGCCGCTGCCATCGGGCAGCATCACGTCCAGCACGACGGCTGCCGGTGCCGACTCAGCAAGGGCTCGCCGGGCACTGTTGCCGTCGTGACAGGCGTGCACCACAAACCCTTCCTGGCTTAGCCAACTGCTCAGAAGCTCACAGAGCTCCTGATCATCATCTATTAGTAACAGCTCGCTCATGTTTCACTCAATTTAGCCACTGCCGACGCTTTCTACGCGAACCGCTGGCAAAAATACCGCACAAAAGGGCGATTATCGCAACGCCACCCCCCGCGACAAACCACTGTTGTTGCTCCGTCAGAACGCGCTGGGGCTCGACGGATTGTGACTCTTTGAGCTGCAATTTGAGCCTTTGGTTCTCCTGGCGAAGACGGCTCAGTTGCGCACTTTCGCGTTCGGCGCTGGCGTTTTGCAGCTGCTTGATCAGTTCTTCGCGCTGGTGCTCGCTCTCGAGCAGGCGCTGTTGAAGCTCATTGACCTGGCTCTGCTCAATCGACTCGGTCTCGGCGGGCGCAGTCAAATCATCTGTGGGCTCGGCCTGCGCAGGTGTCGCCACCATGATCAATACCGTTATTAACAGACATCGCGGACCTGAACGCATCTGAACCCCTGTTTTTCACGCAGTGTTTGTATAGAACATTCAGAAGGTTGTCGGCAGGGAGGCAAGAATGATTAATAGCAAGCGGGTGTCGTGCGATTGCCGCCCGGGCCGGGTGGCAATCGCCGTGTTTCTCCCGTTATTAAGGAAGGACCTGCTTGAACGGTTTAACCACGACATTGCCGTAGACACCGGCTTTCACGAACGGATCGGCATCGGCCCACGTCCGGGCGGCGCTCAGGGAGTCAAACTCGGCGACGATCAGGCTGCCGGAGAAACCGGCCGCGCCTGGATCATTGCTGTCCACTGCAGGATGGGGGCCGGCCAGCACCAGACGGCCTTCATCCTTGAGCGCGTTCAGGCGCTCAAGATGCGCCGGACGAACGCTCAGGCGTTTTTCCAGAGAGTTTTCAACGTCTGTGGCAATGATTGCGTAGAGCATGTCAGTCCTCGGTTTTTGTGGACGGTGGAGGTGAATCGGGATCGTGCATGTGGCGGGCAAGAAACACGCCCTGGCCGATCAGGAAAACCAGCGTCATGCCCAGGCTGCCGAAGACTTTGAAGTCGACCCAGAATTCCTGATAGGTAAACGCCACATAGAGATTGGCCGCGCCGCAGAACAGGAAGAAGATGATCCAGGCAATGTTCAGTTTGAACCAGATCGCCTGCGGCAGGGACACCGCATGGCCCATGATGCGCTGGATCAATGGCCGGTCACCGATGAAGTGACTGCCCGCAAACGCCAGGGCGAACAACCAGTTGACCACCGGCGCTTTCCACTTCAGGAAGGTTTCGCTGTGGAACGCCAGCGTCAGGCTGCCGAAGACCAGGCAGGCCACCAGGGTCAGCCATTGGCTTTTTTCCAGTTTGCCTTGCTTGACGAACAGAATGCCGTAGACCACCACCGAACTGATAATCAGCATGGCGGTCGCACTGAATATGCCGCCCACGGTCATGCTCTGACCCAGGATGTCGACGGTGCGAGGCTCGATTTTATAAACGATGAAAAACAGCAACAGCGGGATGAAGTCGATGAATTGTTTCACAATGGCAGCCAGAAGCAGGATGTGACGGCATAATAACAAACATCAATGATAGCGAAAGCGCCACCTATGAATGTTGACCTGCACTGCCACAGCACTGCTTCCGATGGCGCCCTGGCGCCCGCGGATCTGGTAGCGCGTGCTTATGAAAATGGCGTGCGCGTCTTGTCCCTGACCGATCACGATACCCTCGAAGGCCTTGCAGAGGCCCGTACTGCGGCGCATGCGCTGGGTATGCATCTGGTGAACGGCGTCGAATTATCCTGCACCTGGGGCGGTGCAACCATCCATATCCTGGGCTATGGTTTCGACGTCAATGCGCCACTTCTGGTCGAGGCTATCGCCCGTTTGCACAGCGGACGCTGGCTGCGTGCCGAAGAAATAAGTCGTAAATTGGCGATCAAAGGTATGCCCGGCGCGCTGGAAGGTGCCCGGGCGATCCAGCAAGAGCTGGGCGACAGCGGCAACGCACCGGCCCGGCCGCACTTTGCGGACTTCATGGTGCGTCAGGGTTTCGTCAAGGACCGGGCCGAAGCCTTCCGCAAATGGCTGGGTGCCGGCAAGCTGGGCGACGTCAAGCTGCACTGGCCGACGCTGGAAGACACCGTCGCCATGTTGCGCGCTTCCGGAGCCTGGGTCAGCCTTGCGCACCCCGCACATTACGATTTCACCCGTAGCAAGCGTCGTAAACTGGTCGCCGAGTTTCTTCAGGCTGGCGGCCATGCCATAGAAGTGGTCAACGGGCTGCAACCTGCCGAACAGGTCGGGACACTGGCCATCCTTGCTCGTGAGTTCGGTCTGCTGGTAAGCGCCGGCAGCGATTTTCACGCGCCGGGTGCCTGGTCCGAGATCGGCATCTATCGACCGTTGCCCGAGGATTTGCCACCACTTTGGTGCCGATTCAAACATGACCAGCCTACTGCCGCCTTCTGAACAGGACGTTACCGTGAGTCAATTTTTCCAGGTCCACCCGGAAAACCCGCAGCCGCGCCTGATCAAACAGGCCGCAGAAATCATCAAGGCCGGCGGGTTGGTGGTCTATCCCACTGATTCTTCTTACGCATTGGGTTGCCAGATCGGCGATAAAAGCGCCATCGAGCGAATCCGTCGCCTGCGTCAACTGGACGACAAGCACAACTTCACCCTGATGTGCTGCGACCTGTCGCAACTGGGGCTGTTCGCCAAGGTCGATACCGGCGCGTTTCGTGCCCTCAAGGCCCACACGCCGGGGCCGTACACGTTCATTCTCAGCGCCACCCGGGAAGTGCCGCGGCTGGTGTTGCATCCCAAGCGCCGAACCATCGGTTTGCGGGTGCCGGGTCATCCCATCGCCCAGGCGTTGCTTGAGGAACTGGGCGAGCCGCTGATGAGCGTCAGCCTGATCATGCCGGGCGAAAGCGTACCCATGAGCGATCCGTACGAAATGCGTCAGGTGCTCGAGCGTCAGGTGGACTTGATCATTGATGGCGGCATTGGCGGTATTTCCGCGTCCACCGTTATCAACCTGGCCGACGGTGAGCCTCAGGTGATACGCGTAGGCTGTGGCGATCCGACACCCTTCGGTGTTGAAGCGTAATGACGATGGCCCAAGCAATGGACAGTCAGGCTGACGCGCAGCAAGAGCTGCCGTTTGCCATGGTCTATGGCCAGGCGGTCATGCAGATGCCTCTGGATCTGTATATTCCGCCGGATGCGCTTGAGGTTTTTCTCGAAGCCTTCGAGGGGCCGCTGGACCTGCTGCTCTACCTGATTCGTAAACAGAACATCGATATCCTCGACATCCCGGTGGCCGAAATCACCAAGCAGTACATGGGTTACGTCGAGTTGATGAAGACCGTGCGCCTGGAGCTCGCAGCCGAGTATCTGGTGATGGCGGCCATGCTCGCGGAGATCAAGTCGCGGATGCTGCTGCCGCGCTCGGCCGAAGTTGAAGCGGAAGAAGAAGACCCTCGCGCCGAGCTGATTCGACGTCTGCAGGAATACGAACGCTTCAAGGCTGCCGCCGAGGGCATCGACCGGCTGACCCGCGTGGGCCGTGATGTCAGCGTGCCCAAGCTGGACGCCCCGGAAGCCCGAGCCCGCAAGTTATTGCCGGATGTCAGTCTCGACGAGTTGCTGATGTCCATGGCCGAAGTGCTGCGCCGTGGCGATATGTTTGAAAGCCATCAGGTCAGTCGCGAAGCATTGTCCACCCGGGAACGCATGAGCGACGTGTTGGAGCGCCTTAAAGGTGGCGGTTTCGTGCCGTTTGCCGAGCTGTTCACCGCAGAAGAAGGGCGGCTTGGTGTGGTGGTGACGTTCATGGCCGTGCTTGAGCTGGTCAAGGAGTCCCTGGTGGAACTGGTACAGAACGAACCCTTCGCGGCGATCCATGTCCGGGCGCGAGCCGAATAAGAGCAGATCAATGAACCTCAACGAACCCCGCGAGCTGGCGCCTTTGCTCGAAGCTTTCTTGTTGGCCTCGGGCAAGCCGCAATCGCTGGAGCGCCTGTTCGAATTGTTCGAAGAGGGCGAGCGACCGGCACCGCCGGTGTTCAAGAAAGCACTGCAATTGCTGCACAAGTCCTGTGAAGGGCGTGCCTTCGAACTCAAGGAAGTGGCTTCCGGCTACCGGCTGCAGATTCGCGAAAAGTTCTCGCCGTGGGTGGGGCGCCTCTGGGAAGAACGTCCGCAGCGTTACTCCAGGGCGATGCTGGAAACCATCGCGCTGATTGCCTACCGCCAGCCGATCACCCGGGGTGAGATCGAAGATGTGCGCGGTGTCGCGGTCAACAGTCATATCGTCAAGACCCTGCTTGAACGTGAGTGGATCAGGGTCGTGGGTTATCGCGATGTGCCGGGCAAACCTGCGATGTTCGCCACGACCAAGGGCTTTCTCGATCATTTCAACCTGAAGAACCTCGACGACCTGCCACCGCTGGCCGACCTGCGCGAGTTGGAGCCAGACCCGATTCTGGACTTCGACGACGCCCCGGTCCCGGCGCACCTGCAGGCATTGGCGGACGCCAGTCTAGACCCGGATGCCGAACCGGAGCCGCCGCGGGATGAAACCAGCTTCCGTAGCCTGTTGGTGGAACTCGACTCCATGGAGCAGGGGTTGAAGATTGATTTTGATGATTTATTGATTGATCAGCCCGATACAGAGTCTGAATTGGCAGATGACCCGCCGGACGACAAGAATCCGGGTGCCTGAAACCCGAATGCACCCCGATCTGTTGGAGCGAGCGGGTGTGGGTCGCGCGACACGCAATCTCCACAGGACCCTCGATCATGAGCAGCAAAAACCCTTGTATCAGCCTCTGCAAGTTCGACGACGATATCTGTCTCGGCTGCGGCCGCAGCAAGAAAGAAATCAAAAGCTGGAAGAAGATGGACAAGGGCGAGCGACACGCGGTGTTGGTGCAATCCGAGCTTCGTCTGGCCGCATTCAAGAACGCCGGTCGGCGGAAAAGAAAGTAACGGGCCCTTTTTCGACTGGCCTGTGATGCGCAACGAGCCTCTTGAGCGTATGATTCCCGACCTTTTGGCGATTCATGCTCGCCACAGGTTTTCAGTATTTTCGCTCTGCGGCTATCCACAGCCCGGAGCAGCAGGTCGCGCCGGTCCTCGGCGCTCCCTGAATCGACACACCGGGAGGTGCCCAGATGAGTGATAAAGACAAGCAGGACAGCCAGGAAATCGGACCCGCAGGTGAAAAACTGCAGAAGGTTCTGGCGCGTATTGGTGTGGGTTCGCGACGTGACGTCGAAGCCTGGATCAGCCAGGGCCGGATCAAGGTCAATGGCAAGGACGCGACCCTGGGTCAACGCGTCGACATGCATGACGCCATCACCGTTGATGGTCGTGTGATCAAGCGCGAAGAGGCAGCCGAAACGGTTCGCCGCGTCATCATGTACAACAAACCGGACGGCGAAATCTGCACCCGTGACGACCCTGAAGGTCGTCCAACGGTGTTTGATCGCCTGCCGCGTCCGAAAGAAGGCCGTTGGGTCAACATTGGCCGCCTGGACATCAACACCACCGGTTTGCTGATGTTCACCACCGACGGTGAACTGGCCAACCGCCTGATGCACCCGTCCTTCGAGATGGACCGCGAATACGCGGTGCGCGTCCGTGGCGAAGTCGATGACGACATGCTGCTGCGCCTGAAGAACGGCGTGATCCTCGAAGACGGTCCGGCACGTTTCACCGACATCAAGCAGGCGCCGGGCGGCGAAGGCTTCAACCATTGGTATCACTGCGTGGTCATGGAAGGTCGCAACCGCGAAGTCCGTCGCCTGTGGGAGTCTCAAGGGTTGGTGGTCAGCCGTCTGAAGCGCGTGCGCTACGGGCCGGTGTTCCTCAACTCTGACCTGCCGATGGGCCGCTGGCGCGAAATGAGCCAGTACGAAGTCGACGTGCTCAGCGCTGAAGTCGGCCTTGAGCCGGTTGCTCAGCCGCAGATGAACGCCAAGACCAAAGACAAGATGGAGCGCTTGCAGCGTCAGTCGTCCCGTCCATTGGGCAAGGGCGAGCGTGTGCGTACCTTGCGTCCGGCTGCGGGTGCAGTTGCTCCGACGGGGGATCGTGCGCCGCGTCAGCCACAAGTGACTGGCAGCGAGCGGGACCGTCCTCGTGGCGATTCCACTCAGCGTCCGTCGGGCCCACGTTCCGAGTCTGGCCGTGGTCAACGTCCTGCCGGTTCGCGCAACGATCCGAGCAAGCCGTCACCACGTACCCCGCGTCCAGCCAATGGTCGCACCGACAGCAGCCGTGGTACGCCCGTGGCCGAGCGTCCGAGCGATGTCAGCAAGCGTCCGGCAAAACCTGGAAACAAACGTCCGGGCATTACGCTGGTAGACGACGCGCCGTCCGGCAAGCGTCGTGGCCCGCCGTCGGGTTCGGGCCAGCGTCCGGGCTTCGGTCGTCGCAAGCCGCAGTAAACGTTGTGATGTAACACATGAACGCCAACTGAAAAGTTGGCGTTTTTTTATGCGCGTGCAAACCGCTGAACTGTCCCCTAAAAGCTGGACGGTCTTGTCAGGCAGTTCGCGGCTGGGTTCTGTAGACGTTCGCACCGTGGGACCGGCTTTAGCCGGGAAGGGTTATTTCAAGCGATGCAGATGCAGCGAACGCCCAGGCCTCTTCCCGGCTGAAGCCGGTCCTACGAGGAGAACAACAGTTCCCGGCTGAAGTCGGCCGATGGACGATAGGTTTGCGTTTGAACTGTGCTGAATATTTGCCCATGAAAACACCCCAAAGGCTGGATAAGCGTCCAACATTTGGGGCGCAGTTCACCGCCGCTTCAGACCTTGTGACAATTGATCCCGCCGCAGTGTGACCCGTTGAGCTAAGCCATTAGATGACTTTTGCAGTAACCGGGGTGGACGTGTATGCGCACAGGGATGTTCGCGCTGGCTTTAGGGATGTTGCTGTTACGTTTTCTGCCGCAGCTACCACCGACCTGGCTGTTGCTGGCGATGCCGGTTGTCGCCTTGATGCTGCTGCCGTTTCGCACTTATCCACTGGCATTTTTTCTGTTCGGTCTGACGTGGGCCTGCACCTCGGCGCAATGGGCGCTGGATGATCGGCTGCCGCCACGGCTGGATGGGCAGACCCTTTGGCTGCAGGGCAAGGTCGTCGGATTGCCCGCTGTCGCTGAGGACGTGGTGCGTTTCGAGCTTGAAGACGCCAAGTCACGCAGATCCCGGTTACCTGAACGCATCCGCGTTGCCTGGTATGGCGGGCCGACGGTGCGCAGTGGCGAGCAGTGGCGTCTTGCCGTCAAACTCAAGCAGCCGGGTGGGTTGGTCAACCCCCACGTATTCGATTACGAGGCGTGGCTACTGGCTCAGCGGATCGGCGCCACCGGAACAGTCGTGGATGGGCAGCGATTGTCCGTCGCGGGTGGCGGTGGGCGGGATGCCTTGCGCCAACGCTTGCTGGCAGTTGATGCGCAGGGTCGCGAAGGCGGCCTGGCTGCATTGGTGTTGGGCGATGGTTCGGGGTTGACGGCGGCTGACTGGCAGACCCTGCAGAACACCGGCACGGTGCATTTGTTGGTCATTTCCGGGCAGCACATTGGTTTGTTGGCGGGTGTGATCTATGCGTTGATCGCCGGATTGGCGCGGTGGGGGTTATGGCCCCGGTTTTTGCCCTGGCTGCCTTGGGCCTGCGGTCTGGCGTTCAGCGGGGCGCTGGGTTACGGCCTGCTCGCCGGATTCGACGTGCCGGTACGCCGGGCCTGTGTCATGGTCGGCCTGGTGTTGCTCTGGCGCTTGCGTTTTCGTCATCTTGGGGTGATCTGGCCCTTGCTGCTGTCGCTCAATGCTGTCTTGCTGCTCGAGCCGCTGGCCAGTCTTCAACCGGGGTTCTGGCTGTCGTTTCTGGCCGTGGGCATTCTGGTCATGATTTTCAGCGGCCGACTGGGTGCCTGGAGCTGGCTGCGCAGCTGGACGCGGGCGCAATGGCTGATCGCCCTGGGTTTACTGCCGGTCCTGTTGGCGCTGAACCTGCCGGTCAGCCTGAGTGGACCGCTGGCTAACCTGATCGCTGTGCCTTGGGTCAGCTTCGTCGTGCTACCTCCCGCATTGCTCGGCACCTTGTTATTGCCGGTGCCCTATGTCGGCGAAAGCCTGTTGTGGCTGGCCGGTGGTGCGCTGCACGTGCTGTTTATATTTCTAGGTTGGGTTGCCGATGGGGTGCCCGTCTGGGTACCCCGGGCGATACCGCTGTGGGCATGGACGTTGAGCCTGTTGGGCGCTTTGATGTTGCTGCTGCCCAGCGGCATCCCTTTGCGCGCTTTGGGGTGGCCGTTAGTGCTGTTGTGTGTGTTTGCGCCGTCGAAGCCTGTACCCCATGGGCAGGTCCAGGTGCTGCAACTGGACGTCGGCCAAGGTTTGGCGATCCTGTTACGCACCCGCGAGCACGCCCTGTTGTATGACGCCGGGCCACGCTTTGGCGAATTTGATATCGGTGAGCGCGTTGTGTTACCGGTCATCCTGAAAGTCGGTGTGCGCAAGCTGGACCTGATGCTGCTCAGTCATGCCGACGCCGACCACGCCGGTGGTGCGTTGGCGATCCAGCAGGGTTTGCCTGTCGCCCGTGTCCTGGGCGGCGAGCTGGAACGACTTGCCCCGCAACTGGATGCCCGAGTGTGCCGGAACAACGAAACCTGGGAGTGGGACGGCGTAACGTTTTCGACCTGGCGTTGGGAGCAAGCGAAAGAGGGGAATCAGGCCTCATGCGTCCTGATGGTCGAGGCCAATGGCGAGCGCTTGTTGCTGACCGGAGATATCGACGCCGAGGCCGAGGCGGCAGCCTTGCAGAGTGACTTCGACGTGCGCGCCCACTGGCTGCAGGCGCCGCACCACGGCAGCCGAACCTCGTCCTCAAAACCGTTCCTGCGCGGCGTCAACCCTCGGGGCGTCTTGATCTCCCGGGGGCGCAACAATGCGTTCGGGCATCCCCACCCCATCGTCATGTCGCGCTATGAATGGTTTGGCATTCGCGCCTATGACAGCGCGGAATCCGGCGCGATCAGCCTGCAACTGGGTACGTTCGGCGCGCCTGAGGTCGAACGACGTCGCCCGCGTTTCTGGCGTGACTCATCCAAAGGATATTGATCACAGGCTTCGGCCATTTGACGACCCTATGGTAGAGTGGCGCCACTTTTTTCTGGGGGTCGTCACTGTGTGGGAACTGGTCAAGTCAGGTGGCTGGATGATGCTGCCGATCATTCTGAGTTCCATCGCCGCGTTCGGCATCGTCATCGAACGTCTCTGGACCTTGCGTGCCAGCCGGATCGCGCCGCCCCATCTGCTGGGGCAGGTCTGGCGCTGGATCAAGGAAAAGAAGCTGGACAACGAAAAGCTCAAGGAGCTGCGCGCCGATTCGCCATTGGGTGAAATCCTGGCGGCGGGCCTGACCAACTCCAAACATGGTCGCGAGATCATGAAGGAGTGCATCGAAGAGGCGGCCGCCCGGGTTATTCATGACCTGGAACGCTACCTCAGTGCCCTGGGCTCGATCGCTGCCATGGCGCCTTTGCTGGGTTTGCTCGGTACCGTGCTGGGCATGATCGATATCTTCGCCTCATTCAACGCCACCGGTAACACCGCCAACGCTGCGGTTCTGGCGGGCGGTATTTCCAAGGCGCTGATCTGTACGGCTTCCGGACTGATCGTTGCCATTCCGGCGATTTTCTTTCATCGTTTCCTGCAAAGCCGGGTCGACGAACTGGTTGTCGGCATGGAGCAGGAAGCCATCAAGCTGGTTGAAGTGGTGCAGGGCGACCGTGATGTCGACCTCAACGATCCGAAAGTCGAACTCAAGGCTCAGGCCCGGGGTGAGGGCAGGAAGAAGTGAAATTTCGTCGCCGCAAGGTCAGGGAGAACATCGACATCAACCTTGTGTCGCTGATCGATGTGGTGTTCATCCTGTTGCTGTTCTTTATTGTGACCACGACGTTCACTCGCGAAACCCAACTGCGGGTCGACCTGCCTCAGGCCGTGACCGGCACGCCGGATGCCGACGTTGATCGCAAGCATCTGGATATCACCATCAACGCCGATGGGGTTTTCTCCGTGAACAATCAGTTGTTGCCCAAGAACGATCTGGCAACATTGATCGACGCCCTGCAGCGTGAGTCCGCCGGTGATACCAGTCTGCCCCTGACCATCAGCGCGGACGGCAAAACCCCCCATCAATCAGTGATTACCGCCATGGATGCGGCGGGCAAACTGGGTTTCAGCCACTTGCGCATGACCACCGTAGAGGCCGCATCGGCTAACTGATGGCACTCTCCGACCGCTTGCTTGCCGCCTGGTATGCCGGTCATCCGGCACTGGCGCTGTTACGCCCGTTGGAAAGCTTGTATCGCCGGGTCGTCGAGGGCAAGCGTGCGCGCTTTCTGGCCGGGCAGGGTGAAATCTACCGGGCGCCGATTCCGGTGGTGGTTGTGGGTAATATCACCGTGGGTGGCACCGGCAAGACGCCGTTGATCCTGTGGATGATCGAGCATTGCCGCAGTCGCGGGCTGCGTGTGGGCGTTGTCAGCCGGGGTTATGGCGCAACGCCGCCCAGTCTGCCCTGGCGCGTGGCGGCTGACCAGAGCGCCGCTCAGGCCGGGGACGAACCGCTGCTGATCGTGCAGCGTACCGGCGTCCCGTTGATGATCGACCCGGATCGCGCCCGAGCCGTGCGTGCCTTGCTGGACAGCGAACCCCTGGACCTGATTCTTTCCGACGATGGCCTGCAACATTATCGCCTTGCCCGGGATCTGGAACTTGTGCTGATTGACGCGGCCCGAGGCTTGGGGAATCGACGCTGTTTGCCTGCCGGTCCCTTGCGCGAACCCGTCGAACGCCTGAACAGCGTCGACGCGCTGCTCTATAACGGCGCCAGCGCTGATCGTGACGACGGCTATGCATTCCAGCTCCAGCCTGCCGCGCTGGTCAATCTGCGCAGTGGCGAGCGCCAGCCGGTGGATTATTTCGCGCCGGGGCAGGCCGTCCATGCTGTCGCCGGGATCGGTAACCCGCAACGTTTCTTCAACACGCTCGAAGGGCTACACTGGCGGCCTGTCGCTCACGCGTTTGCGGACCATGCCGCGTACAGCGCGCAGGCGCTGACGTTCACGCCGTCGCTGCCCGTCGTCATGACCGAAAAGGACGCTGTGAAATGCCGGCCCTTCGCGGCGGATGACTGGTGGTTCCTGGCCGTGGATGCCGTGCCTTCAGCCGCTTTTGTCAGCTGGTTCGATTCGCAGTTAACACGTCTTTTGCCATGATTCGCTCAGGATTTCCTATGGACACCAAATTGCTCGACATCCTCGCTTGCCCGATCTGCAAAGGACCGCTCAAGCTCAGCCCCGATAAAACCGAACTGATCAGCAAGGGCGCTGGCCTGGCTTATCCTATTCGTGATGGCATTCCGGTCATGCTCGAAAGTGAAGCGCGCACCCTGACCACCGACGAGCGTCTGGATAAATGACTGCGGTTTTCACGGTCGTCATTCCCGCTCGTTACGGCTCCAGCCGTTTTCCGGGCAAGCCGCTCAAGGAAATCGCTGGCAAGCCGATGGTCCAGCATGTCTGGGAGCAGGCTCGTAAAAGCAGCGCTGCACGGGTGGTCATTGCCACGGATGACGCGCGTATCGTCGACGCATGCCGTGCCTTTGGCGCCGAAGTGCTGCTGACCCGCGAAGACCACAACTCCGGCACCGACCGCTTGGCCGAGGTGGCTACACAACTCGGCCTGGCGGCAGACGCCATCGTGGTCAATGTTCAGGGTGACGAACCGATGATCCCGCCTGCGGTGATTGATCAGGTCGCTGATAATCTCGCGGCGCACCCCGAAGCACGCATGTCGACCCTGGCCGAGCCCATCGACGACGTTGCTGCGCTGTTCAATCCCAACGTGGTCAAGGTCGTTTGCGACATCAACGGCCTGGCGCTGACCTTCAGTCGTGCGCCTTTGCCATGGGCGCGTGATGCGCTGGCCAAGAGCCGCGATCAACTGCCAGCGGATGTTCCGTATCGTCGGCACATCGGCATTTATGCCTATCGTGCGGGATTTCTTCAGGACTTCGTCAGTTGGGGGCCGTGCTGGCTCGAAGACACCGAATGCCTGGAGCAACTGCGGGCGTTGTGGCATGGCGTGCGGATTCACGTGGCCGATGCTGTGGAGGCTCCGCCTGCGGGCGTGGACACCGCTGAAGATCTCGAGCGTGTCAAACGCTTGCTGGAGGTTTGACGTTGCAGGTGCAGTCCGCCGTTTCCCTCAAGCCGTTCAATACCTTTGGCGTTGATGTGCAGGCGCAGCGGTTCGCCCAGGCCCACAATGACGACGACGTGCGCGCCGCACTGGCGTATTGCGCGGCGCATGACCTGCCGCTGATGGTGGTGGGCGGTGGCAGTAATCTGCTGTTGACCGCCGATGTCAACGCATTGGTGCTGCGCATGGCCAGTCGCGGTATTCGTATTGTTCGCGAAGACTGCTTGCAGGCGATCGTCGAGGCCGAGGCGGGCGAACCCTGGCACCCCTTTGTGCAGCATTGCCTGGAACTGGGGCTGTGCGGTCTGGAAAACCTGAGCCTGATTCCAGGGACCGTGGGCGCCGCTCCGATGCAGAACATCGGCGCCTACGGCGTGGAGATCAAAGACGTTTTTCATAGCCTGACGGCGCTTGATCGCCAGACGGGCGAGCTGCGTGACTTCTCGCTGGATGAGTGTGCGTTTGGCTACCGTGACAGCATTTTCAAACACGACGCCGGGCGTTGGCTGATTTTGCGGGTGCGTTTTGTTCTGAGTCGTGTCGCTCAATTACACCTTGAATACGGTCCGGTGCGTCAGCGTCTGGACGCGTTGGGCATCCAGCAGCCGACCCCCTTCGATGTCAGCAAGGCTGTCTGCGCGATCCGCAGCGAAAAACTGCCTGACCCCGCCGAACTCGGGAATGCCGGCAGCTTCTTTAAAAATCCGCTGGTTGCCGCTGAACTGGCGGCGCGCATCAAAGTCAATCATCCGGGGCTTGTGGGTTATCCCCAGGCTGACGGGCAGGTAAAACTGGCCGCGGGCTGGTTGATCGAGCAGGCCGGCTGGAAAGGCTACCGTGAAGGGGATGCTGGCGTGCATCGCTTGCAGTCCCTTGTACTGGTCAACTACGGCCATGCCACTGGCTTGCAGTTGCTGGCGCTGGCGCGGCGTATTCAGGCCGATATCGCCGAGCGCTTTGATGTAACGCTGGAAATGGAGCCGAATCTCTACTGAGTCGGCGCCTCCCGATTCATGCCTCTGGGCTGAATGCTTTTAACGAGAACAAACCCGATGGATAGCGTTGACTTGAATGTCCTGCGCAGCGTGCTGCAATGGCGCCGCGCAGGTCAGCGTGTGGTGCTGTATAGCGTGGTCCAGACCTGGGGCAGCGCCCCTCGGCCGCCCGGCGCAATGCTGGCCTTGCGCGAAGACGGAGTGGTCATCGGCTCGGTTTCCGGTGGCTGTATCGAGGATGACCTGATCGCCCGATTACAGGATGGCCGGTTGCAGCGGGGCGGGGAGAGCGTCGAGCTGATCACCTATGGCGTCACCCTCGACGAGGCCGCACGATTCGGTCTGCCTTGCGGCGGCACCCTGCGCCTGACGCAAGAGTGGGTTGACGATGAGCAGTGGGTTGCAGAGCTTTTGCAGCGCTGCGAGGACCATCAGATCGTTGCCCGTGAACTGAATCTGCACACTGGGGAAGTGACCCTGCACAGTGCCCGGCGCCATGACGTGGTGACCTTTGATGGTGACACCTTGCGCACCCTTTACGGTCCTCGTTGGCGCTTGTTGTTGATCGGCGCAGGGCAGTTGTCCCGGTATGTTGCAGAAATGGCCCGGTTGCTGGATTTCGACGTGCTGATCTGCGATCCACGCACCGAGTTTTCATTCGGCTGGGAAGACCAGCAAGCCCGATTCGTGCCCGGAATGCCCGACGATGCAGTACTGACCATCGAAACCGACGAGCGGACCGCCGTAGTTGCCTTGACGCACGATCCACGTCTGGACGACATGGCGCTGCTGACCGCGTTGAATTCACCGGCGTTTTACGTGGGCGCGCTGGGGTCGCGGGTCAACAGCCAGAAGCGCCGTGAAAACCTCGCGTTACTGGGTTTGAGTGAAACCGCTATCGCCCGCTTGCACGGTCCAATCGGCCTGCACATCGGCAGCCATACGCCGGCTGAGATCGCGCTGTCGTTGATGGCTGAAATCGTCTCCATCAAGAACGGCATCGCCTTGAAGCAGAAAAAGCCGCTTACTGCCGAGGCTGCGCGTTGATCCATGACGTCTGCGCCATTGTGTTGGCCGCAGGGCAGGGCAGTCGTTATCGAGCTGTCGCTGGCGGTGACTTGCACAAGCTGTTGGCACCTTGCCAAGGGCGTGACGCAATCGTTCGGCCGGTGCTGGAGCACGTGCTGGTCGGGCTGAGCGAAGTCGTGGTTAAGTGCCTGTTGATCACCCGCCCGGAGCTTGTAGACGTCTCCCGACTTGGGCGGCGTTACGGTTGTGAGGTACTGCTACTGGATTCACCCGGGATGGGCGACAGTCTTGCAGCAGCGGTCGCCGCAGCCCCCGATTATCGTGGCTGGGTGGTAGCGCTTGGCGATATGCCCTTTATCCTGCCAGGCACCCTCGACCAAGTGATTGATTCCCTGCAGGACGACGCCATCAGCGTGCCTGTCTATCAAGGTCAGCGCGGTCATCCGGTTGGTTTTGGACGCAGTTTCGGTTCGGCATTGATGAGCCTGACAGGCGATCAGGGTGCCAAGCGGCTGTTCCAGACAGCCAGGGTGCAGACCATCGAGGTGGATGATCCTGGCGTGTTGTGGGACGTGGACGTGCCCGAGGCGTTGGTCTTTAAGTATTGAGCGCGAGTTTTCAGGTGTTCTCGATACCTATAAAAAAGCTATAAAACAGCCATAAAACACGTATAAAAAAGCCCCGTCTGCTTTCGCAGACGGGGCTTTTTGTTCAGCGAGGCTTAAGCCAGAGGCTTGGGCTCGGTGCTTTCTTCCTGCGCTTTAGGTTGTTGCTGCACGACTTCTTCAGCCGATTGCAGGTTTTCGTCGACCACCGGTGAAGGTTGGGTCGGCTCGGCTTCAGGTGCATCCGGCGCGGCTTCAGTGACAACTGGAGCTTTGGCGGCCGCTTCTTCAGCTTCTTTCTGCAGACGCTCGGCTTCACGCTTGCGGCGACGCACTTCACGTGGGTCATTTGGCGCGCGGCCAGTGCTGCTCACGGGGATTGCCGGGGTTTCGGCAACGACCACTGCTGCTTCTGCGGCAGGTGACGTCGCGACAATTTCCGGAGCGGCGTAAGACGCAGGCGCTTCGGCAACCACTGGCGCAGGTGTTGGCAGCTCCGCCGATTCAGTGACGTGAGTCTCTGTACGGGACGGTGCTGCTTCTTCTGCCTGTGGCGCTTGAGCGATGGGCTCTGGCGTTGGCTGGAAAGGTACGACGCGCTCGGCATGCGGGGCGTCGAACAGCTCGGTCTGGGCGGCCATTGCTGGCGCTTCGACCGGTGCTTCTACATACGCTTCAAGCTGGGCCGGCTGGACTTCTACATCCGGGGTTGGCTCGGCTTTGGGCGCTTGCTCGGCCATCGGCGCTTCAACAACAGGTGTTTCGATGTCAGCAGATACCGCTGCGATTTGCGGGGCTTCGATTTCCGAAGCTTCAAAGGCTGGCGTCTGGATCGACGGGGTTTCTACAGCGGTCGATTGGGCGAAGGACGAATCCGACGCTTCGACGGATGCAGTCGCACGTTCCGCCTGACGGTTAGCCTGAGCTTCGGCCGGGGCGCTGATCAGGGTGCTGCCTACGGCTTCGATCACTGCCAGATCCGCAGCAACGCTGGCGCTGACGGTGTTCAGGTCGTTTTCTTCAGTGCCTTCAGTGCCTTCGGCATTTTCGGAACCTTCGGAACCTTCGATCACGTTGCCATTGGCATCACGTTGACGCTCGCGACGGTTGCTGCGACGACGCTGACCGCGTGAGCGACGACGAGGGCGATCGCCTTCGGCGCCTTCCTGGTTATCGTCGGTGATCAACTCTTCGTTGAGCAACACTTCATCTTCGCTGACTGCGGCGACGGCCTGTTCGGCGCGTGGCTGACGCTCTTCGCGAGGCTGGCGAGGCTGGCGCTCTTCACGAGGAGCGCGCTCAGGGCGTTCTTCCCGAGCCAGGTTTACTGCCGGGGCGGCATCCAGTGCTTCGCGCAGTTCGCGTACAGGACGATCTTCCCGGGACTTGCGGTCTTCACGCTGCGCACGCGGTGCACGTTCTTCACGTGGTGCGCGAGCTGGCCGCTCTT
The DNA here is from genome assembly GCF_049896285.1 of Pseudomonas sp. DWP3-1-2. Taxonomy (NCBI): domain Bacteria; kingdom Pseudomonadati; phylum Pseudomonadota; class Gammaproteobacteria; order Pseudomonadales; family Pseudomonadaceae; genus Pseudomonas; species Pseudomonas sp. DWP3-1-2. The sequence continues at coordinate 96,396 of NZ_JAFCTZ010000004.1, forward strand.
CACGAGGAGCGGTAGCGGTCGTGGTTTCGTCGCGAGCCTCACGAGGTTCACGCGGTGCGCGTTCTGCACGCTCTTCACGGGGGGCGCGTTCTTCGCGAGGTGCACGCTCTGCACGTTCCTCACGTGGGGCGCGTTCTTCACGAGGCTTGCGCTCTTCGTCACGACGATTGGTGCGGCCACGGCTCTGTTGACGACCGTTGCGACGCTCTTCGTTGCGAGCTGGACGCTCGGCGGCAGCCGGCTTTTCGATGACGGCCGGTGCAACAGGCTCTTCCTTGGTGGCAAACAGGCTAACCAGGGATTTCACCAGGCCCTTGAACAGGCTTGGCTCGTGAACAACCGGAGCGGGTGCCGGAGCAGCGGCTTCGACAGGAACCGGTGCGTTGGCCCGTGGCGGAGCTGTCTTGACTGCGGCTTCCTGGCGAACCAGGGTGCGTGTCGCAGCGGCTGGCGGAGCGACTTCTTCCACTTCGGCAGCGGCAGCGGCGATTTCGTAGCTGGACTGGTTGGTGTGCGCTTCCGGGCTGTCATCACGCAGACGCTGCACTTCGAAGTGCGGCGTTTCGAGGTGATCGTTCGGCAGGATGATGATGCGAGCGCGGGTGCGCAGTTCGATCTTGGTGATCGAGTTGCGTTTTTCGTTGAGCAGGAACGCAGCAACCGGGATCGGCACCTGGGCGCGGACTTCGGCAGTGCGGTCCTTCAGGGCTTCTTCTTCGATCAGGCGCAGGATCGCCAGCGACAGCGATTCGACGTCACGGATGATGCCGGTGCCGTTGCAACGCGGGCAGACGATGCCGCTGCTTTCACCCAGGGAAGGGCGCAGGCGCTGACGGGACATTTCCAGCAGGCCGAAACGCGATATGCGACCTACTTGAACGCGGGCGCGGTCGGCTTCCAGGCTTTCGCGGACTTTTTCTTCCACGGCGCGCTGGTTCTTGGCCGGCGTCATGTCGATGAAGTCGATCACGATCAGGCCGCCAATGTCACGCAGGCGCAATTGACGGGCGATTTCTTCGGCGGCTTCAAGGTTGGTCTGCAGCGCCGTCTCTTCGATGTCGCTGCCTTTGGTGGCGCGGGCCGAGTTGATGTCGATGGACACCAGGGCTTCGGTCGGATCGATGACGATAGAGCCGCCGGAAGGCAGTTCAACAACACGCTGGAAAGCGGTTTCGATCTGGCTTTCGATCTGGAAACGGTTGAACAGCGGAACGCTGTCTTCGTACAGCTTGATCTTGCTGGCGTACTGCGGCATCACCTGACGGATGAAGGTCAGGGCTTCTTCCTGGGCTTCGACGCTGTCGATCAGCACTTCGCCGATGTCCTGGCGCAGATAGTCGCGGATAGCGCGAATGATCACGTTGCTTTCCTGATAGATCAGGAAAGGCGCGGCGCGGTCCAGTGATGCTTCTTTGATTGCTGCCCAGAGTTGCAACAGGTAATCGAGGTCCCATTGCATTTCTTCGCTGCTGCGGCCCAGGCCGGCAGTGCGTACGATCAGGCCCATGTCCGCCGGAGCGATCAGGCCATTGAGTGCTTCGCGCAGTTCGTTGCGCTCTTCGCCTTCGATGCGACGGGAGATACCGCCGGCACGCGGGTTGTTCGGCATCAGAACCAGGTAACGACCGGCAAGGCTGATGAAGGTGGTCAAGGCGGCGCCTTTGTTGCCACGTTCTTCTTTTTCTACCTGAACGATGACTTCCTGGCCTTCGCTCAGGACGTCCTTGATGTTGACGCGGCCTTCAGGAGCCTTCTTGAAGTACTCGCGGGAGATTTCCTTGAGGGGCAGGAAGCCATGGCGCTCAGAGCCGAAATCGACAAAGGCAGCCTCCAGGCTTGGTTCGATACGAGTGATTCGGCCTTTATAGATGTTGGCTTTCTTCTGCTCGCGTGCACCCGACTCGATGTCCAGGTCATAGAGGCGTTGGCCATCTACCAGTGCAACACGCAACTCTTCGGGTTGAGTTGCGTTAATCAGCATTCTTTTCATGTAGTACCGTCGGTTTCCGGGCTGCCGGAAACGGCGTTCGGCACACACGACTTCTCACGGTCGGTGTCAGGGCACGTCAAGAGTGGTTGGACACTCCAGTGTCTAGCGAGGATTCCAGCCAGAAGGGCCGGAGTCGCGACGACGTTTCCTGCTTGCTGTGGTGACAATAAAGACACCCTTTCAGCAAAAGCTTTGTCAGGAGGAGGAATCGACCATCGGTAGCGGACGAGATGAAGCGTCTTGAATAAGCCTAGTGCTACACAGTCCGATGGTTGTGCGTCTCCACCCTACACGTATCCCTGATAATTCGGGTGCTGCCGCGCGCAGAATCCGCAGCGGGTTGGCATTTACCGCGACCTTCCACTGGAGGGCCACGCATCATGGCTTAAGGCGTTGTTTCCGAAGTATTCGCACGAAATGTCTGAAGATGACTGCACTTTGTGAACTGGCCGTGAATTTTGAGCTCTAGAAGGCGAGTGATAACTCTGCGATCTGGCTTGTTTCAGGCCTCATGTCACCTGCGCTTGTTACATTTCCAGCCTGTTCGTCGTCACCGAAAGCCCCGTAGGACGGCCTCGCGTCCTCGTGAATTGCGTTGGGCAGGGCCGGTGGTTAAACCGTTTGTCCGCTGTCCAGGCCGCTTTTGGCGGCGTTCGCGACTATAGCAGCAATCATTAAGTGCTTCAAATCCATAAAAATTGTTATGATTTGCGGCATGACGAACATCACCCCTCCAACCCCCAGCGTCCAGCTGGTAGAGGTTGCGCCGGAATATGCCGGTCAACGTATCGATAATTTTCTTGTCACTTTCCTCAAAGGCGTGCCTAAGACCTTGATTTACCGCATTTTGCGCAAAGGCGAAGTGCGAGTGAACAAGGGTCGCATCAAGCCCGAGTATAAGTTGCAGGCGGGCGACATCATCCGCGTTCCACCTGTGCGCGTGCCTGAGCGAGATGCGCCCGTACCTGTTGCTCAGGGCCTGTTGCAGCGCCTTGAAGCTGCCATTGTCTTTGAAGACAAGGCGCTGATCGTGCTGAACAAGCCGGCCGGTATCGCCGTGCATGGCGGCAGCGGCCTGAACTTCGGTGTCATCGAAGCCTTCCGTCAGATGCGCCCGGACGCCAAGGAGCTGGAGCTGGTGCACCGCCTTGATCGCGATACGTCAGGGCTGCTGATGATCGCCAAGAAACGCAGCATGCTGCGCCACCTGCACGAGGCGTTGCGCGGCGACGGTGTCGACAAACGTTATATGGCCCTGGTGCGCGGCCATTGGGACACCTCCCAGAAGCGCGTCAATGCGCCATTGCTCAAGAGCAATTTGCGCTCCGGCGAGCGCATGGTCGAGGTCAATGAAGAAGGCAAGGAGGCGCTGACGATCTTCAAGGTGCTGCGCCGCTTCGGTGATTTCGCCACCCTGATCGAAGCCAAGCCGGTGACCGGCCGTACGCATCAGATCCGCGTGCACACGCTGCACGCCGGTCATGCCATCGCGGGTGACACCAAATACGGCGACGAGGATTTCAGTCGCGAGATTCGTGATCTGGGCGGCAAGCGGCTGTTTCTGCACGCTTACATGCTGACCGTGCCGCTGCCGGATGGGGGTGAGCTGAAGCTGCAGGCTCCCGTGGACGACATGTGGGCCAAGACCGTGGAGCGTTTGAGTGCGCCTTGATAGCGAAGTGTTGAATTATGAGCTGTTGATTTTCGATTGGGACGGCACCCTGGCCGACTCCATCGGGCGCATTGTCGAGTCCATGCGGATGGCTGCGACCCTCAGCGGCCGTCAGGTTCTGGATGATCATGCAATCAAGGGCATCATCGGTCTGGGGTTGCCTGAGGCCATTCAGGCCCTCTATCCGGACATCACAGCCAACGATCTGATCAGTTTTCGCCAGCGTTATGCCGACAGCTATATGGCCATGGACGATGTGCCGTCGCCGCTGTTTGACGGGGTGCTGGAGTCTATCGAAGCCTTTCGTGCCGAAGGCTATCAGTTGGCAGTGGCGACCGGTAAGGCGCGGCGCGGGCTTGATCGGGTGCTCAAGGCCCATGACTGGCTGGATTACTTCGACATCACTCGTGCGGCCGACGAGACGGCCAGCAAGCCCGATCCTTTGATGCTCCATGAAATTCTCCAGCATTGTGACGTTGCCCCCGAGCGGGCGCTGATGGTGGGTGATTCGTCTTTTGATTTGTTGATGGCGCGCAACGCTGGCATGGATTCCGTTGCGGTAGGGTATGGCGCGCAGTCGCTGTCCTCATTGCGCGAGTACGAGCCGCGTCTGGCCATCGACCGTTTTTCCGAGTTGCGCACCTGGTTGGGTTCGCGCAGTACTGCATCTTCGTTGTTGGGGTGATCAAGAAATGTCGGATGAGTGGAAAGCACCGGTCTCGAAGGATGACGAGGTTTTAGAAAGCGGGGCTGATGCCAAGAGCTGGAAGCTACTCGAGAAGACGCTGTTGGCGAGCGTCCAGGAGCAGCGTCGCTCGCGGCGTTGGGGGATCTTTTTCAAGCTCCTGACCTTTATCTACCTGTTTGGCGCCTTGGTTCTGTTTACGCCGCTGATGAGCTTTGACAAAGGCGTGTCCAGCAGCGAAAACCACACCGCGCTGATCGAAGTGCAGGGCATGATCGCCGACAACGAGTCGGCGAGTGCCGACAATATTGTCGGGAGCTTGCGTGCCGCCTTTAAAGACGCCCATACCAAGGGCGTGATCCTGCGGATCAACAGTCCGGGTGGGAGTCCGGTGCAGTCCGGCTACATTGCCGACGAGATTCGTCGCCTGCGGGCCGAAAAGCCTGCGATCAAGGTTTATGCCGTCATTACTGATCTGGGGGCGTCCGGGGCTTATTACATTGCCAGTGCCGCTGACCAGATCTACGCCGACAAGGCCAGCCTCGTGGGTTCCATTGGCGTGACGGCTGCGGGTTTCGGCTTCGTCGGCACCATGGAGAAGCTGGGGGTTGATCGTCGTACTTACACCTCAGGCGAGCACAAGGCTTTTCTGGACCCGTTCCAGCCACAGAAAGCGGATGAAACGGCCTTCTGGCAGAGTGTGCTGGACACCACTCATCGGCAGTTCATCGCCAGCGTCAAGCTGGGTCGTGGCGATCGCCTCAAGGACAAGGAGCATCCTGAGCTGTTCTCAGGGCTCGTCTGGACTGGCGAACAGGCACTGCCGCTTGGCTTGATCGACGGGCTGGGCAGTGCCAGTTACGTGGCACGCGAAGTGATCGGCGAGAAAGAGATCGTGGACTACACCGTCAAGGAGTCGCCATTGGACCGGTTCTCGAAAAAACTCGGGGCCAGCGTCGCACAGCAGATTGCGATGTGGGCTGGCTTCAGTGGCCCAACGCTTCGCTGACAGCGAGCGATAAAGCGTCCTCTATAGCGTCCTCTATATAGACGAAACCCGACCATTGGTCGGGTTTCCTGTTTTTGGTCTCACGGTAACGTGATGCCTTCGTTGCTCAACATGTCCACCAGCCGAATCAATGGCAGTCCGATCAGGCTGGTGGCGTCGCTGCCTTCGGTGGCGCGAAACAGACTCACCCCAAGACCTTCCGCCTTGAAGCTGCCCGCGCAATCGAAGGGCTGCTCGGCGTGCAGATAGCGTTCGATGCGGGGTGTGTCCAGCGTGCGCATATGCACGGTGAACGGCACGTAATCGATCTGGCAGCGCCCGGTGGCGCTGTTTAGCAGTGCAAGGCCGGTGAGGAAGGTCACGCTACGGCCGCTGGCGGCGGTGAGTTGTTCCAGTGCACGCTGGAAGGTATGAGGTTTACCGAGGATATTGCCGTCGAGGACTGCGACCTGGTCCGAGCCGATGATCAGGTGGTCGGGGTAATGCGCGGCCAGTGCCCTGGCTTTTTCCTCGGCCAGCCGTTGCACCAGCTCGATGGGGCTTTCGCCGGCTCGATGGCTTTCGTCGATTTCGGGAGAGCTGCAGACGAACGGCACGCGCAATCGGGCGAGTAATTCCCTGCGATAAGGTGAGCTGGAAGCGAGCAACAAGGGCAGCATGGGGTTCTCCGACAGGTGAAAGTTGATTCTAATCAAGCCGCTGCCAGATAACAGGTCTGAATTTCCTTTGACATGCCTGGGGGTCGTCCCTAGAATGCTGCGCCTATGTTGAATGACCCGATTCCACCTCACGTTGACCCGCGCAAATTGGCTGATCGTGGCACTACCCTTCAAGGTGAAGTGCTTCTGGCCGATTTGGAGAGACTCTGCGACCCGCTTTCCGATAACCTCGGTACGGTGCAGGCTAAATTCGTTTTTGAGCGTGACGAACGCAGATCTGTGGTTATACACAGTTCTATCGACGTCGAAGTCAAAATGGTTTGCCAGCGTTGTCTTGAGCTGGTCACCCTGCCTATTCACAGCGAATGCAGTTACGCGGTGATGAAGGAGGGTGCGAATACCCAGTCGTTACCGAAAGGTTATGACGTGCTGGAACTGGGCGAAGATCCATTGGATCTGCTGGCTTTGATCGAGGAAGAGCTTCTGCTCGCCTTGCCCATTGTGCCGGCTCATCATCCGGAAGAATGCCAGCAGCCGGCGGGTCTCGATGAGCCCGAACCGAGCGTGGACGAGGTAACGCGGTCCAACCCGTTCAGTGTATTGGCGCAGTTAAAGCGTGACCCAAACGTTTAGGAGTTAATCAATTATGGCTGTTCAGCAGAACAAAAAATCCCGCTCTGCCCGTGACATGCGTCGTTCCCACGACGCTCTTGAGGCAAGCACTCTGTCGGTAGAAAAGACAACAGGTGAAATTCACCTGCGTCACCACGTTTCGCCGGAAGGTGTTTACCGTGGTCGTAAAGTGATCGAAAAGGGCGCTGACGAGTAATTTCTTGTCCGCTCCGATCATCGCGATCGACGCAATGGGCGGGGACTTCGGTCCCCGCAACATTGTTCAGGCAAGCCTCGCGTGCCTGATTGCTACGCCCTCGCTGCATCTGATCCTTGTGGGTCAAGCCCCCCTTATTGAAGACCTTATCGCCCGCCATCCCGGTGTGGATCGCTCTCGCCTGCGCGTTGTCAATGCCAGCGAGGTGATCGCCATGGATGAGCGCCCGTCCCAGGCGCTGCGCGGCAAGCCCGACTCCTCCATGCGGGTGGCGTTGGGTCTGGTGGCCGACGGTCAGGCCCAGGCGTGTGTCAGTGCTGGCAATACCGGTGCGCTAATGGCGCTGTCACGCTTCGTGCTCAAGACCTTGCCGGGCATCGACCGTCCGGCGATGGTGGCTGCAATCCCTACCCAGCGCGGCTATTGTCAGCTGCTGGACCTGGGGGCGAACGTCGACTGCAGTGCCGAGCGCCTTTATCAATTTGCCGTAATGGGGTCGGTCGCCGCCGAGGCGTTGGGTGTTTCGCGGCCCAGAGTGGCCCTGCTCAATGTGGGTATTGAAGACATCAAGGGTAATCAGCAGGTCAAACTGGCTGCCGGCCTCTTGCAGGCGGCGTCGGGCCTGAATTATTCCGGTTTCATTGAGGGTGACGGTCTGTATCGGGGTGAGGCCGATGTAGTGGTCTGTGATGGCTTTGTCGGCAATATCCTGCTCAAGTCCAGCGAGGGGCTTGCCACAATGATCGCGGCGCGAGTGCAGGCGTTATTCAATCAGAGTCTGTTCTCCAGGGCCGTTGGTGTGTTGGCGCTGCCGCTGATGAAGCGTTTGCAGGCGGATCTGGCGCCGGCGAGGCACAACGGTGCCAGTTTTCTCGGTTTGCAGGGTATCGTTGTCAAAAGCCATGGCTCTGCCAGTCAGCAGGGTTTTCAGAGTGCCATTCAGCGTGCATTGATCGAGATTCAGGAAGATCTTCCTCAACGCTTGCACGGACGTCTTGAAGAGTTGCTTTAGTATGGCCCGGGACGTAATTCCCGAAAATGTGACGCTACTGACCGACCAGTCATCCAAACGATCAGTCATTAGCATTCGACTTCTTGCGCGCGGCCAGGACGGCCGGGCGTCAATATCGACGACAACTATTTCAGAGGCTTGTTAAATGTCTGCATCCCTCGCATTCGTCTTTCCGGGTCAAGGCTCCCAGTCGCTGGGCATGCTTGCCGAGCTGGCGGCCCGGTATCCGTTGATTCTGGATACGTTCGAAGAAGCGTCCAAAGCGTTGGGCTATAACCTTTGGGAATTGACCCAGCAGGGTCCGGAAGCCGAACTGAATCAAACCGACAAAACCCAGCCTGCCATTCTGACGGCGTCTATCGCGTTGTGGCGCCTTTGGCTGGCTGAAGGTGGTGCTCGACCTGCCTATGTCGCCGGGCACAGCCTTGGCGAGTACAGTGCACTGGTTGCCGCGGGCAGCATGTCGCTGGGCGATGCGGTAAAGCTCGTTGAGCGTCGCGGCCAGTTGATGCAGGAGGCCGTGCCAGCAGGGCAGGGTGCCATGGCGGCTATCCTCGGGCTGGAAGATGCGGCGGTACTGGGGGCCTGCGCCGAAGCCGCTCAGGGCGAAGTGGTCAGCGCAGTGAATTTCAACTCGCCGGGCCAGGTGGTCATTGCCGGTTCTGTGGCTGCCGTACAGCGCGCCATGGACCTGTGCAAAACGGCCGGTGCCAAGCGTGCCATGCCGTTGCCGGTCAGTGTGCCTTCCCATTGCGAACTGATGCGTCCTGCCGCCGAGCGTTTTGCAGATTCGGTCGCGATGATTGACTGGAAAGCCCCGCAGATCCCTCTGGTGCAGAATGTGAGCGCCGCTGTCGTGTCTGATCTCGACAGGCTGAAGTCCGATCTGTTGAAGCAGCTCTACATGCCGGTCCGATGGGTCGAGTCGATCCAGGCGTTGGCCGCCAACGGTGCTACCCAACTGGTCGAATGCGGTCCGGGTAAAGTGCTGGCCGGCCTCAACAAGCGTTGCGCCGACGGCGTGACGACCTACAACCTCAACACCCCAGACGCCTTTGCCGCCACCCTCGCGGCACTGGCCTGATTAGGAGAGCTTGCATGAGCCTGCAAGGTAAAGTTGCACTGGTTACCGGTGCCAGTCGTGGAATTGGTCAAGCCATTGCCCTGGAATTGGGTGCCAATGGTGCGGTTGTCGTAGGGACCGCGACTTCTGAAGCCGGTGCCGAGCGCATCAGCGCGACGTTCAAGGAAAAAGGCATCGAAGGCTTTGGCCTGATGCTCGACGTCACCGACTCCGAATCGGTCAACGCGACGTTGGCGCTGATTCAGGCGCGTGTCGGGGCGCCGTTGATCCTCGTCAATAACGCCGGGATCACCCGTGACAACCTGATGATGCGCATGAAAGACGACGAATGGCATGATGTCGTCGACACCAACCTGAACAGCCTTTTTCGCTTGTCCAAGGGTGTTTTGCGCGGCATGACCAAGGCGCGCTGGGGGCGAATTATCAGTATTGGCTCTGTTGTGGGTGCCATGGGCAACGCAGGCCAAGTAAACTATGCAGCCGCAAAGGCCGGTCTGGAAGGTTTCAGTCGGGCCTTGGCTCGTGAAGTGGGTTCGCGTGCCGTGACGGTAAACTCGGTTGCACCGGGCTTTATCGACACCGACATGACGCGTGAACTGCCAGAAGCACAGCGTGAATCTCTGATTTCCCAGATTCCTCTGGGGCGTTTGGGGCAGGCTGAAGAGATCGCACACGTGGTCGCTTTTCTTGCTTCGGAAGGTGCAGGCTACGTGACCGGGGCTACAATCCCCGTGAACGGCGGCATGTACATGAGTTAAAAAGTGGCGGATTGCGGAAAAAAAATGTCATACGTGCCGTCTAAAATCCGTTATAAAGCTGCAATCTACAAATGGGCGTCAGGCCTGTGAGGTCAGAAGGGGTTAGCATTGAGCTTGAAATGCGCAAAACCTCTTCTATACACTTACCCACCGGCCAGCCGCCTGAAATTTTCCACTAGGAGTTAAAACTAGGTATGAGCACCATCGAAGAGCGCGTCAAGAAAATCGTAGCCGAGCAGCTTGGCGTCAAAGAGGAGGAAGTGGTCAACACTGCTTCCTTCGTTGAAGACCTGGGTGCTGACTCCCTTGATACCGTTGAGCTGGTGATGGCTCTGGAAGAGGAATTCGAGACCGAAATCCCTGACGAAGAAGCCGAGAAGATCACCACCGTTCAAGCTGCTATCGATTACGTTACTAGCCATCAGGCGTAACACGCTGTAATCGTAGCTGCTGTCATGGGAAAACCGCACTGCCTCACCGGCGTGCGGTTTTTTCTTTAAAAACGATGCTCTGTATCGTCAATAAGAGAAAAGGAGAGTCCTGTGTCGCGTAGACGCGTCGTGGTCACCGGTATGGGTATGCTGTCGCCACTGGGCACGGACGTGCCGAGCAGTTGGCAGGGTATTCTGGCTGGCCGCAGTGGCATTGGCCTTATCGAGCACACGGACCTTTCGGCTTACACGACCCGCTTTGGCGGTTCGATCAAAGGATTCAATGTTGAAGAGTACCTGGCGCCTAAAGAGGCTCGCAGGCTCGATCTCTTCATTCAGTATGGTCTGGCGGCCAGTTTTCAGGCTGTGCGCAATTCCGGTCTTGAAGTCACCGACGCTAACCGTGAGCGCATTGGCGTAGCCATGGGTTCCGGTATTGGCGGCTTGACCAACATCGAAAACAACAGCCGCTCGCTGCATGAGCAAGGGCCGGGGCGGATTTCACCGTTTTTTGTGCCGGGCTCCATCATCAACATGATTTCCGGCTTCCTGTCGATACACCTGGGCGTACAGGGGCCTAACTACGCGATCGCCACCGCCTGTACGACGGGCACGCATTGCATCGGCATGGCGGCGCGCAACATTGCATACGGCGAAGCTGATGTGATGATTGCCGGCGGTGCTGAAATGGCGGCCTGCGGTCTTGGCATGGGCGGTTTTGGTGCCTCCAGGGCGCTGTCCACCCGCAATGATGACCCGACGCGTGCCAGCCGTCCGTGGGACAAGGGCCGCGACGGTTTTGTCCTGTCCGATGGTTCCGGCGCGCTGGTTCTTGAGGAGCTGGAGCACGCCAAGGCGCGCGGGGCAACGATTTATGCCGAATTGATCGGCTTTGGCATGAGCGGTGATGCCTATCACATGACCTCGCCGCCGGACGATGGCGCAGGTGCTGCGCGTTGTATCGTCAATGCGCTGCGCGACGCCAAGGTTAACGTTGATGACGTTCAGTACATCAACGCCCATGGCACATCGACGCTGGCCGGTGACCTGGCTGAAGCCCAGGCGATCAAGTCGGTGTTTGGCGATCACGCCTACAAGCTCGCGGTCAGTTCCACCAAGTCCATGACTGGCCACTTGTTGGGTGCTGCAGGCGCCGTGGAAGCGATCTTCAGTATTTTGGCCATCAACGGTCAGGTTGCGCCACCGACCATCAACCTCGATGAGCCGGGCGAAGGCTGCGATCTGAACTTTGTGCCCCACGAGGCGCAGAGCATGCCGATCAATGTAGCGATTTCCAACTCGTTCGGCTTTGGCGGAACCAACGGCTCGCTGGTGTTCCGCCGGTTCAGCGAGTAATGCTCGACTGGGTCGATGGCTGTCCTGCCGATAGCCTGTCCATCAAGGACAGGGGGTTGGCGTATGGCGATGGTCTGTTTGAGACCATTGCCGTCAAGCACGGACGGCCTTCGCTCCTGGAGCGACATTTGCAGCGCCTGGAATGCGGTTGTGAACGTTTGGGGATTGCTGTCGATTTACCCCTGATCCGTCGCGAGCTGCTGGCCTTTGCCGCGCAACTGGGCGACGGCGTGATGAAGTTGATTGTCACTCGGGGCGACAGCCAGCGCGGCTACGCCCCGGCCCTGAATGCCCCGTCCCGACGAATTCTGCAGGGTGGCCCCGCTCCTGCCTACCCGAGCGCTCATGGGGAGCAGGGCGTGCGTTTGTTCCCTTGCCAGACCCGTCTGGGCGAACAGCCTCTATTGGCCGGGCTCAAGCATCTGAATCGACTTGAGCAGGTACTCGCTCGTTCCGAATGGCAAGACACCGACCACGCCGAGGGGCTGATGCTGGACACGTCCGGTCGCATCATTGAAGGCGTCTACAGCAATCTGTTCCTGATCAGCGACGGGACGCTGCTGACCGCCGAGCTGTCCCGTTGCGGGGTCGCCGGTGTCATGCGTGCCGAGCTGTTGGAGCAGGCCCCAACGCTGGGTATTCCCATCGCGGTACGCGACATCCAGATGGCTGACCTGCAGCAAGCCGATGAAGTATTTCTCTGCAACAGTGTCTATGGCGTGTGGCCCGTTCGCGGCTTCATGCACCTGAGCTGGCCGGTTGGTCCGCTCACCCGTAAACTGCAGCGCACTGTTCTCGCGCTTCTGGAAACCGCTTAGTGATTCGAAAATTTTTGGTGTTGCTGGAAGCTGGCGTCGTGGTGGCGGGGCTGGCGCTGGGTGCTGCGTTTTGGCAGCAGAATCAGGCGTTGCAGCAGCCGTTGAAGGTTACCCAGGAGCAATTGCTCGACGTTCCTTCGGGTTCGACCCCCACTGGCGTGCTCAATCGTCTTGAGGCTGATGGCGTCATCAAGGATGCGTTCTGGCTGCGGCTCTACTGGCGTTTCAATCTGTCCGGGCAGTCCCTGCACAGCGGTGAATACCGGATGACGCCCGGCATGGATGCTCAATCGTTGCTGGGCTTGTGGCAGCGTGGCGAAGTGGTTCAGTACAGCCTGACCCTTGTGGAAGGCTGGAATTTCCGTCAGGTTCGTGCAGCACTGGCCAAGCAGGTCAAGCTCGAACAGAGCCTCGACGGATTGAGCGACAGCGAGCTGATGGCCAAACTGGGTCATCCGGGCGTCTTTCCCGAAGGGCGGTTCTTTCCGGACACCTATCGCTACGTGCGAGGCATGACCGACGTCGAACTGCTCAAGCAGGCTTACAACCGTCTGAATGAAGTGCTGGACGAAGAATGGGCCAAACGGGCGGCTGACGTCCCATACGTCGATCCGTATCAGGCCTTGATCATGGCATCGCTGGTGGAAAAAGAGACGGGCGTTCCTCAGGAACGTGGCGAAATTGCCGGGGTTTTTGTCAGGCGCTTGCGTTTGGGCATGCTCCTGCAGACCGACCCGACAGTTATTTACGGTCTGGGCGAACGGTACAACGGCAAGTTGACCCGTGCACATCTCAAAGAAGCAACGCCTTACAACACCTATGTGATTGCAGGGCTTCCGCCAACACCTATCTCCCTGGTGGGGCGCGAAGCCATTCATGCGGCACTTCATCCCGTTTCCGGCAACAGCCTGTATTTTGTTGCGAAGGGGGATGGCAGCCATGTGTTCTCTGCGGACCTGGACGCCCATAACGCGGCTGTCCGTGAGTACCAGCTCAAGCGTCGCACCGATTATCGGTCCAGCCCGGCTCCGGTTTCCGCTGAGCCGTCGCCGGAAACGCCGCCAGCGACAGCCGAGCCGGCACAGCCTGCGGCGCCCGAGCCAGATTCCAGTGCGAGCAATGCACCCAATGAAGATGAATGAGGAGTGCCTGTGACTGGCCTGTTTATCACCCTTGAAGGTCCGGAGGGCGCTGGTAAAAGCACCAACCGCGAATACCTGGCCGACCGACTTCGCGCCGAAGGGATCGATGTTCTGCTGACCCGCGAGCCCGGCGGCACACCGCTGGCCGAGCGTATCCGTGAATTGCTGCTGGCACCCAGCGATGAGCCCATGCATGCCGACACCGAGCTGCTGCTGGTATTCGCTGCGCGGGCGCAGCACCTGGCCCAAGTGATTCGCCCGGCCTTGGCCCGCGGGGCCGTCGTTCTGTGCGATCGTTTCACCGATGCGACCTATGCCTATCAGGGCGGTGGCCGTGGCGTGTCTCTTCAGCGAATCTCGACACTGGAGGATTTTGTCCAGGGGGATCTGCGACCCGACCTGACGCTGGTGTTCGATTTGCCGGTTGAAGTCGGTCTGGCCCGTGCCTCGGCGCGAGGTCGACTGGATCGATTCGAGCAGGAAGGCCGGACGTTCTTTGATGCCGTACGCAGCACCTATCTGAAGAGGGCCGATGCCGAGCCCGCCCGTTATCGCCTGGTCAATGCGGCATTACCCCTGTCTGACGTCCAGCAATCGCTGAATGCCTTGCTGCCGGAGATTCTGGGGCTTTACCGTGGCTGAGGCTTATCCTTGGCAGGAAGCACTCTGGCAGCAAATGGCCGGGCGTGCTCAACACGCTCACGCGTACCTGCTGCACGGCCCCGCCGGGATCGGCAAGCGAGCATTGGCCGAGCGCCTGATGGCCAGCCTGCTGTGCCAGCGCCCGGAAGGGCTTGATGCGTGCGGGCAATGCAAGTCTTGCCTGTTGCTGGTGGCCGGCAGCCATCCGGATAACTACGTGCTGGAGCCGGAAGAGGCCGACAAGGCGATCAAGGTTGATCAGGTCCGTGATCTGGTAAGTTTTGTCGTGCAGACCGCGCAAATGGGCGGGCGTAAAGTGGTGTTGATCGAGCCGGTGGAGTCGATGAACATCAACGCCGCCAACGCCTTGCTCAAAAGTCTTGAAGAGCCGTCAGGAAACACCGTGCTGTTGTTGGTCAGTCATCAGCCGAGCCGGTTGTTGCCGACCGTCAGAAGCCGTTGCGTGCAGCAGGCCTGTCCGCTGCCCAGCGAAGCCATGAGTCTGGACTGGCTTGCCCATGCGTTGCCCGATTGCACTGAGCAAGAGCGCAACGAGCTGTTGGTGCTGGCCGCAGGTTCTCCTTTGGCGGCCGTCAGTCTTCAGGCTCAGGGTGTTCGAGAGCAGCGCGCGCTGGTGGTCGACGGGGTGAAGAAACTGCTCAAGCAACAGCAATCGCCCACGCAACTGGCCGAAGGCTGGAAAGATATTCCGTTGTTGCTGCTATTTGACTGGTTCTGCGACTGGTCGCATCTGATCCTGCGCTATCAGCTCACTGAGGATGAAGAAGGCCTTGGTCTGGCGGATATGCGTAAAGTGCTGCAATACATGGCGCAGAAAACCACTCAGGCCAAAATCCTGGATATTCAGGACTGGATACTGGCCCAGCGCCAGAAAGTCATGTCCAAGGCCAATCTGAACCGTGTGCTGTTGCTCGAAGCGCTATTGGTCCAGTGGGCTGCCTTGCCGCCGCAACGCTAGTTATCGTTATTCCACCTTTGAGGAGCAGTCATGAGCTTGCCGCTGAATCCCGGTCCCCGTAACGGTATTTTGTCCCTGACCATCAAGGACAAATCTGTGCTCTACGCCGCTTACATGCCGTTCATCAGGAACGGCGGTTTATTCATCCCGACCAGCAAAAGCTACAAGCTGGGGGATGAAGTGTTCATGTTGCTTAACCTGATGGATGAGCCGGAAAAGGTTCCGGTGGCTGGCAAGGTCACGTGGATTACCCCAAAAGGTGCCCAGGGCAACAGGGCGGCGGGTGTTGGCGTGCAATTCAATGACGGCGACAATACCGCCCGCAACATGATCGAAACCTATCTGGCCGGTGCTTTGAAGTCCGACCGTCCTACCCACACGATGTAGATGCCCATTGCCATGCTCGTAGATTCCCATTGCCACCTTGATCGCCTGGACCTTGCTGAGCACGCAGGCTCTCTGGACGCCGCCCTTGCCGCTGCCCGTGAAAGAGGGGTCGGGCATTTTCTCTGCATCGGCGTCAGCGCTGACAATGCGGGCGCGGTGAAAGGGCTGGCAGAACGGTATGACGACGTGGATTGCTCGGTCGGCATCCATCCGCTGGATTTAAAGCCCGGCGAAGCCCCTGCGCTGGAATGGCTGCTGGGCGAGTTGAATCATCCGCGCGTGATCGCCATCGGTGAAACCGGCCTGGATTACCATTACGAGCCGGAAGCCGCCGATCTGCAGCAGGCCTCATTTCGCCTGCATCTGCAGGCCGCCAATGTCACTGGCAAACCCGTGATTGTTCACACCCGCGGCGCTCGTGCCGATACCTTGAAGCTGTTGCGCGAAGCAGCCTTGCCACAGGGCGGTGTGCTGCATTGCTTTACCGAAGACTGGGAAATGGCCAAGGCCGCGCTGGATCTGGGTTTCTACATTTCCTTGTCGGGCATCGTCACGTTCCGTAATGCCGACGCCTTGCGCGACGTGGCGCGTCAGGTGCCAGCGGATCGACTGCTGGTGGAAACCGACTCGCCTTATCTGGCGCCTATCCCTTATCGGGGCAAGCCCAATCTGCCTCAATACGTGCGCGAGGTTGCCGAGTTTCTGGCGATGTTGCGTGGCGAGTCTTACGAGCATTTTGCCCGGATGACCACCGACAATTTTGCACGCCTGTTTCCGTTGGCGCACCTCACGCGCTGACGGCTGGGCTGGATTGCCTGCGACCAAACCCAGGGCAAAAAAAACCCGGGTTCTGGGGGGTGAATCCGGGTTAAGACCATTAGGAGTAAAACAAAGGTGCGCCATCCATCGGCACCTTTACTGGCGCGTCATTTGGGGGATATGCAACGCCAACGTCTTAAGTATTGGTCAGTATTGCCCAGCGTCCAGTCCGTTTTGTTCGTTTTTTAAACAGATTTGGAATAGCTGGCGGGCTATTGAGTCCGTGATGAAAGCATGGGGCGATCGCGCATTCGCCTTTACAGCTTAATTCGCGGATTTGGCCATTTGGGCCAAAAAACCTCGTCATGGTCGGATGATCCGTGCAATTTCGTGCAAGTTAGGCATAATACCCGGCTTCGATTTTGACCCCTACAGTCCTTCTTATGCAGAAAGAACCCCGTAAGGTCCGTGAGTTTCGTCGCCGTGAGCAAGAAATTCTCGATACCGCGCTCAAGCTGTTCCTCGATCAAGGTGAAGACAGCGTCACCGTCGAGATGATTGCTGACGCCGTCGGTATCGGCAAAGGCACGATCTACAAGCACTTCAAGTCCAAGGCGGAGATCTATCTGCGTCTGATGCTCGACTACGAGCGCGATTTGAACGAGCTGCTGCACTCGGCGGATGTCGACAAGGACAAGGAGGCGCTGTCTCGTGCGTACTTTGAGTTCCGCATGCGCGACCCCCAGCGTTATCGGTTGTTTGACCGCCTTGAAGAGAAAGTCGTCAAAGGCAATCAGGTCCCGGAGATGGTGGAGGAGTTGCACAAGATCCGCGCCTCCAACTTCGAACGCCTGACGTTGCTGATCAAGGGCCGCATCAACGAAGGCAAGCTTGAAGATGTCCCGCCCTATTTTCACTATTGCGCCGCCTGGGCGTTGGTGCACGGCGCAGTGGCGCTGTACCACTCGCCGTTCTGGAGCAATGTCCTGGAAGATCAGGAAGGCTTTTTCCAGTTCCTCATGGACATCGGCGTACGCATGGGCAACAAGCGCAAGCGCGATCCTGAGGTGATTGCCGACATCGACCCCGATAAGGCTGGCCAGTGAAGCGTTTTCCGGGCCCGTTCACGCGTTAACGGCTGCTTTGCCCATGATGGCGCGGAAGCTGCATCCGACGACCATTCGCCGGTTTTCCGTCACCGGCACTTGGGAGGAAGTGATGCGTAGCCTGGTTTTGCTACTGGCGTTGTTGGCGTTGAATGGTTGCATGAAGGTCAGTGATTTGGGCCAGGGCGCTCATGATCAATTCAGTGACGCCGGGTTGCTTGATCACAGCGACACTCGCCGCATCAGCAATTGGCGCTTGCAGCCCGATTCTTTCATTTATATCGCTCAGGGTCCGTTCGCGCCGCCGGGCAGCGCGTACCCAAGACCTAACGTGGTGGCGGAAGAAGCCTTCAAGGGTTTCATCGAATATTTCCCCATGGTGCGTCGCGCTCGTGGCCCGCTGGGCCTGGACGACGCGATGAACGAAGCACGTGCCGCCGGTGCCCATTACCTGCTCTATACCCGCTTCGCCAGGGCCGATGACCGGATCGGCAACACGGATGAATGGTCCGATCAGGAAGCGTTGGACCGGCTGGGTATAGACAGTGGTGTGATTCAACTGATGGTGATCGAGACCAGCACACGTTACCTGATCGACAGTGCGCGGATTCGCAGTCGCGGCGGATTGCTGACGCTGCATGACACCCGGCCAGAGGATTTGCTTGGCCCGCCTATGGAGGATTACGCTCGTAGTCTATTGGGCGTGAGCCGTTAAGGAGAAGGACATGAGTGACACAGGCAAGGCCAATGATCTGTTTGCGCAGATCCCCAAATCCAAAGGGTTGCCGCCTGTTCATTTGTGGAACCCGGATTTCTGTGGCGATATTGACATGCGTATCGCGCGCGACGG
Organism: Pseudomonas sp. DWP3-1-2; assembly: GCF_049896285.1. Taxonomy (NCBI): domain Bacteria; kingdom Pseudomonadati; phylum Pseudomonadota; class Gammaproteobacteria; order Pseudomonadales; family Pseudomonadaceae; genus Pseudomonas; species Pseudomonas sp. DWP3-1-2. Next base: position 114,564 of record NZ_JAFCTZ010000004.1, read on the forward strand.
CACCTGGTACTACCAAGGCACCCCTATTGGCCGCAAGCCCATGGTGCGGCTGTTTTCTACCATCATGCGTCGCGATGGCGATGACTATTTCCTGATCACGCCGGTGGAGAAGGTTCGCATCACGGTAGACGATGCGCCGTTCGTGGCTGTCAGCCTGCAAGTGGAAGGCGAGGGTGAGCGGCAACTCCTGCGCTTTACCACCCAGGTGGATGACGTGACTGAAGCCGGTCCTGAGCATGCTCTACGGGTACTGATCGATCCCGAGACGGACGAACCCTCACCTTACGTGCATGTGCGGGCCAACCTTGAAGCACTCATTCATCGCAACGTCTTTTATCAGTTGGTGGAGTTGGCGGTGCCACGTGATATGGAGGGGCAGCGCTGGCTGGGGGTCTGGAGTGGCGGGGTGTTCTTCCCCATAGGTGTTGAGCCCTGAGTGGCGAACCCTTCGCTCCAATTGCCTGCTCGCGACACGACGGTTAAAGTGCCGCTCCCTGATTTCCTGAGGTTTTTGCATGAGCCAGTCCTTTGACATTGCCGTGATCGGCGCCACCGGTACTGTCGGCGAAACCATTGTCCAGATTCTTGAAGAGCTCGACTTCCCGGTTGGGCAGTTGCATTTGCTGGCCAGCATCGAGTCAGCGGGTCACTCCGTGCCATTTCGCGGCAAAAACGTACGCGTCAAAGAAGTCGACGAGTTTTCCTTCAATAAAGCCCGGATTGCGTTCTTTGCCGCTGGCCCTGCCATCACTCGCAGTTATGCCGCGCGCGCCCTGGCGGCGGGCTGCTCGGTGATCGACTTGTCAGGTGGGTTGCCTGCCGCTGATGCGCCTGGCGTGGTGCCGGAAATCAACGCGCAATTGATCCAGGCCCAAGGCGAGCCTTACCAGCTATCCAGCCCGAGTGCTTCAGGCACGGCCATCGCCCTGACCCTGGCGCCGCTGCTTGATGTTCTAAAAATTCAGCGCGTGAATGTCACGGCGTGTCTGGCGGTCTCGAGTCAGGGCCGGGAAGGGGTTGCCGAACTGGCGCGTCAAACCACTGAACTGTTGAACATCCGCCCGCTGGAACCGCGCTTTTTTGACCGGCAGATGGCATTTAACCTGCTTGCCCAGGTCGGTGCGCCGGACGCTCAAGGCCATACGCCTTTGGAAGTTCGTCTGGTGGCAGAGTTGCGAGAGTTGCTGATGCTGCCTTTACTCAAGGTTTCGGCCACCTGCATCCAGGCACCGGTGTTCTTCGGCGACAGCTTCACCGTGTCGTTGCAAGCCTCGGGTCCCGTTGATCTGGCAGCCGTGAATGCCGCGCTGGAGGCTGCGCCTGGAATCGAGCTGGTGGAAGCCGGCGATTACCCGACGGCGGTAGGGGATGCGGTCGGTCAGGATGTGGTCTATGTAGGGCGCGTGCGTAGCGCGATAGACGACCCGTCCGAACTCAATCTGTGGGTTACGTCGGATAATGTGCGAAAAGGCGCTGCGCTCAATGCTGTGCAGGTCGCGCAATTGTTGATAAAAGACTATGTGTAAAAGATACTTGCAAAGAATTTAAAGAATCTTTCTAGCCGTGTGTGTCATCGATCTCCTGAGATGTCTGTCTAGACATCCAATGCACGCTTTACCTTCCCGGGTGCCGGGGAGTTTTAAACAAGGGATGGGCTATGGTTCAGGTTCGCAAACTGGTATTGGCAATTGCTGCGGCTTCAGCGTTCTCATCAGGCATGGCGCATGCGCTGGGGCTTGGGGAGTTGTCGGTCAAGTCGACCCTGAATCAACCGCTCGTGGCCGAAATCGAATTGACACAGGCGCAGGGCCTGAACGCCACGCAAGTGGTGCCAAGCCTGGCGACCACTGCCGACTTCGCTCAGGCGGGGGTTACTCGACAGGCGTTTCTCAACGACCTCACGTTCACTCCGGTCATCAATGCCAACGGTAAAAGCGTTCTGCGCATTACCTCCAGCAAGCCGGTGCGTGAGCCCTATGTGAAATTCCTGGTGCAGGTGCTCTGGCCCAACGGTCGCTTGCTGCGCGAATACAGCCTGTTGCTGGACCCTCCAAAATTCTCCCCTGAGGCGGCTGCCGCTGCCGCAGTAGCGCCACAATTGCCCGCGACCGCTCCTGGTCCTGAGCAAGCGCCAGAAACGCCAGCGGTTGCGCCCGCTACACCGACGCCTGAAGCGGCGCCGGCCGCCGACGCCAAGCCTGCGCAATACACGACCGCCAATAACGACACCCTCTGGGAAATTGCCGAAAAAGTCGGTGGCAGCGGGACCGTGCAGCAAACGATGCTGGCGATTCAGGCTCTGAACCCTGATGCCTTCATCGGCGGCAACATCAATCGGCTCAAAAAAGGCCAGGTGCTGCGCCTGCCTAGCCCTCAACAAGCCACGGCTTTACCTCAGCCTCAGGCTCTGGCACAGGTCGCCGAGCAGAATCAGGCATGGCGCCAGGGCCGTCGCTTGCCGGCAGGCACGCGTCAAGTGGATGCCACCCGAAGGGATCGCGCCGGTGCCGCGCCGTCCAGAATTGCGCCAACGGATAATCTGAGTCTGGTTGCAGCGGGCGCCAATGGGGCGGCAGGCAACAAGGGCCTGACTAACAAGCTGGCCGTCGCCGAAGAAAACCTGGATACCGCACGTCGCGAAAACGCCGAGCTGAAAAGCCGGATGGACGACCTGCAGAGCCAGCTGGACAAGATGCAACGCCTGATTCAGCTCAAGAGCGATCAACTGGCCAAAATGCAGGCCGCGGGGGGTGTCGTTCCGCCGGTGCCTGCCGACTCTGCTTTGCCGGCTGCATTGGTCCCGGCTCCCGGTGCTGTCGATGCGGCCGCCCAGCCGCCGGGAGAAATCGCACCCGAAGACGCACTTCCGACAGGCGAGGCTCAAGTCACCGCCCCTGCTGCGGATCAGCCCCTGACCGTGGATCCTGTCGCGGCTCAGGATGCGGATTCCGACAACGCGTTCAAGCAACTGCTCAATAACCCGATCGTTCTCGGGTTGATTGGCGGTGCGGTGGTGTTGCTTCTGCTGCTGTTGATGCTGTTTCTCGCCCGTCGCCGCAATGCTAAAGCCGAGGCCGAAAAGCACCGTCGCATGGCCCGTGCGCTGGCGGAAGAATCTGAATTCGTGTCTGACATGGACATGGAAGTGCCGCTGGCCAGTTTCGAAGGGCTGAACGTGCCGCCGCCTAACGTGAAAATGGCCCCGGTGGGAAGCCCGGCCGCCGACCCGGCGCGCGAACGTCCCGCCGATCCGCTGGTTCAGGCCGAGATTCACATCGCTTATGGCCGTATGAATCAGGCTGTCGAGCTGCTGGAAGAGTCATTGAAAGACGATCCAGCCCGAGACGACATTCGTCTGAAACTCATGGAAATCTATGCCGAGCAGGGCAACAGCAAGGCTTTTGCGGTCCATGAACGGAAGATGGTGGCTGGGGGAAAGCACCACGCTGAGGTCGAGCAGCTCAAGAGTCGTTACCCGGCCATGATCACCGCTGGCGTTGTGGCAGCTGCCGCAACAGCCAGTGCTGCTGCGGTTGCCGCAGAACTGGATGCCAAGTACCTCGAGGAGTTGCTGCTCGACGAGCCGGAAGCCCCCAAGGCTGAAGAGCCTGAACCCGAACCGGCATTTTTGCCGGAAGTGCCAGAACCCGTCGCCCCGGCTGAAGAACTTGATGAGCTTGAACACGATTTCGATCTGAGTCTGGATGATCTCGAAGATGAGCCTGTGGCGCAGGTCGACACCCCGGCGGAGCCTCAGGTGCTGGATGCCCCTGGGTTGTCCTCAGTGGATGACGATGACGAGCTCAGCTTTGAGTCTGTATTGAAACAGCAAAGCGAAGCCAAGGCCTCAGGCACGCCTGACGAACTGGCGGACTTTGATCTGGATATCTCCGAGGACGAGCCTGCGCTCAGCGCCGAGGATGATTTCCTTCTGGGTCTTGAGGAGCAACCGCTGGATCTGGGCGCTAAGGCCCCTGCTGAAGCGCCACACGATCTGGATCTGCCGGATGACTTCGATCTGTCGCTTGCCGATGAAATCGAGACCGATCAGGCGAACCAGGCGTTTGCCTCCGAGATCGAAGATGTCAACGCCGAGCTGGAACGGTTGGCACAGGATCTTGAGCAGCCGCCTATTGCCACGCCATTCGAAGCGCCGAGTTTCACCGCCGAAGACGCCGCCGCGCTTGACGATGACGAGCCGGAATTTGATTTCCTGGCAGGCACCGACGAAGCGGCCACCAAGCTCGATCTGGCCCGTGCCTATATCGAAATGGGTGACAGTGACGGCGCCCGGGATATTCTGGATGAGGTGGTCACCGAAGGTGATGACGGCCAGAAATCCGAAGCCAGGGAGATGCTGAGTCGTCTGGCCTGAGTGTTCTGTGATGCACTGCAACGGCCGCTTTCGCGGCCGTTTGCATTTCAGGGCAGGGCGCATGGCGTCTTTTATCAGCGGCCTTATAATGAGCGCCGTTTTGTCATTCAACAGGCTGTTACTTCTTGGCGAATATAGATAACGCGGCGGCCGAAATGGCCGCCGCTGGTTTTTCCAGAATCGCACTCGGTGTCGAGTACAAGGGTTCACGTTATTGCGGCTGGCAGCGTCAGGCATCAGGGGTGCTGACCGTCCAGGAAACCCTTGAAAACGCGCTGTCCAAAGTGGCGGATTCGCCGGTCTCGCTGTTGTGCGCCGGGCGTACCGACGCGGGCGTTCACGCCTGTGGCCAGGTGGTCCACTTCGATACCCAGGCCGAACGATCCATGAAAGCCTGGGTGATGGGTGCCAATATCAATCTGCCCCATGATGTCAGCGTGACATGGGCCAAAGTCATGCCTGCGGATTTTCATGCGCGCTTCAAGGCCATCGCCCGGCGCTATCGGTATGTCATCTACAACGATCAGATCCGCCCGGCTCATCTGGGCCAGGAAATCACCTGGAACCACCGTCCGCTGGACGCCGAGCGCATGGCGCTGGCAGCCGCCCATCTAGTGGGGACGCATGATTTCAGTGCCTTCCGGGCAGGGCAGTGTCAGGCCAAGTCGCCGATCAAACAGCTGCATCATCTGCGGGTCTCGCGACACGGCAAAATGATTGTCATCGACGTGCGCGCCAATGCCTTTTTGCATCATATGGTGCGCAATATCGCCGGCGTACTGATGACCATCGGCACCGGTGAGCGTCCGATTGAGTGGGCCAGGGAGGTACTGGAGAGCCGCGTTCGCAGGACTGGTGGCGTGACCGCGCATCCCTATGGGCTTTATCTGGTGCAGGTTGAGTACCGGGATGAGTTTCCATTGCCGGAACGCTATATAGGTCCGCACTTTCTCACAGGCTTCTCGGAACTTGACGGCTGACGTTGGGAAAAGCATTTGTTACCATCCCGGACTTTACTGAAAGGCTTGGGGTTCTCTGACATGTCAGCCGTTCGCAGCAAGATCTGCGGCATTACCCGCATAGAAGACGCCTTGGCTGCCGTTGAAGCAGGCGCTGACGCTATCGGTCTGGTTTTTTATGCCAAAAGTCCGCGTGCCGTCACCGTGCAGCAGGCGCGAGCGATCATCGCTGCCTTGCCGCCTTTCATCAGCACCGTCGGGCTTTTCGTCAATGCCAGCCCTTGCGAACTTAACGAGACGCTCGACGCTGTGCCGCTGGACCTGCTGCAGTTCCATGGCGACGAAACCCCGGCGCAATGCGAAGGCTATCATCGTCCGTACATCAAGGCCTTGCGTGTCCAGGCCGGTGACGATATTGCCGCCAGTTGCCGTGCTTACTCCGGAGCCAGCGGTATTTTGCTGGACGCCTACGTCGCCGGCGTCCCTGGGGGAACGGGTGAGACCTTTGACTGGGCGCTGATTCCCGGCGGCCTGAACAAACCGATTATTCTGGCAGGCGGTTTGACGTCCGCCAACGTGGCTCAAGCGATTGCCCAGGTTCGGCCTTATGCCGTGGATGTCAGCGGCGGGGTCGAAAAGAGCAGGGGCATCAAGGATCATGACAAGATCCGTGCATTCATGAGTGCGGTGCACGGCGCTTGATGGTCATCCCGTCTGTGGATGTGACGGCTTTTGGTTGTGCGCCGTCCATAGCCCTGCGTGCGGGATTGGCGTACGGGTCGAATTTGAAATGCGCAGGCGTCGATACGCCTCGCTGAAGTTGTTGCTGTTCCACGATTGATGACGTTGCTGTCATGCAGGTCAGGCCTGTTGCCGATCGCTGACGATACGTTGTCAGATCATCCAAGAATTGAGTCAAGGGCATGCGCAGAAGTTGATTTTTCTGCGTTCGAGCCACCGGTACTGGAGAAAATAAAGCATGAGCAACTGGTTGGTAGACAAGCTGATCCCTTCGATCATGCGTTCCGAGGTCAAGAAAAGCTCGGTTCCCGAAGGCCTCTGGCACAAGTGCCCATCCTGCGAGGCGGTGCTTTATCGTCCGGAACTGGAAAAGACCCTGGACGTCTGCCCCAAGTGCAATCATCACATGCGTATTGGTGCCCGGGCGCGCCTGAACATCTTCCTGGATGCCGATGGCCGTGCCGAGATCGGTGCGGACCTGGAGCCAGTGGACCGCCTGAAGTTTCGTGACAGCAAAAAATACAAGGATCGCCTCACGGGGGCGCAGAAGCAGACTGGTGAAAAGGACGCCCTGATTTCCATGAGCGGTTCCTTGCTGGGCATGCCGGTGGTTGCCTGTGCATTCGAGTTCTCTTTCATGGGTGGCTCCATGGGCGCCATCGTGGGCGAGCGCTTCGTTCAGGCTGCCAACCATGCATTGGAAAAACGCTGCCCGATGGTCTGCTTCGCCGCATCCGGTGGTGCGCGCATGCAGGAAGCCCTGATCTCCCTGATGCAGATGGCCAAGACCTCAGCGGTTCTGGCTCGTCTTCGTGAAGAAGGGCTGCCGTTCATTTCCGTGCTCACTGATCCGGTCTACGGCGGCGTGTCCGCCAGCCTGGCGATGCTGGGTGATGTGATCGTTGCCGAGCCAAAAGCGTTGATCGGCTTTGCAGGCCCTCGCGTGATCGAGCAGACCGTTCGCGAGAAGCTGCCTGAAGGCTTCCAGCGCAGCGAGTTCCTTCTGGATCATGGCGCTATCGACATGATCATTGATCGTCAGGAACTGCGTCCGCGCCTGGGGAATCTGCTCGCACAATTGATGAGCCTGCCGACCCCTGTATTCGTACCGCCGGTAGTGGAACATGTTGTTGTTCCGCCGGCTCCGGCTAACGTATGACCCCAGGATCGCTGGGCGACTGGCTTGCCTATCTGGAGCAACTGCACCCTTCGGCCATCGATATGGGGCTGGAGCGTTCGCAACAGGTCGCTCGGCAACTGGGTCTGACCCGGCCTGCGCCTCGGGTGATAACCGTCACCGGGACCAACGGCAAGGGTTCGACCTGCGCGTTCCTTGCCGGGCTGCTCCAGGCCCAGGGGCTGAAAGTCGGGGTCTACAGTTCGCCTCATCTGCTTCGATACAACGAGCGGGTGCAGGTGCAGGGCGTCGAAGCCACGGATATCGAGTTGTGCGATGCGTTTGCGGCTGTCGAGGCGGCGCGTGGCGATGTCACGTTGACCTATTTCGAAATGGGCACGCTGGCGGCGTTCTGGTTGTTCGAGCAGGCCGGGCTGGACGTGGCGGTGCTTGAGGTTGGTCTTGGCGGTCGTCTGGACGCGGTCAACCTGATTGATGCCGATCTGGCGCTGGTCACCAGTATCGGTATCGACCACGCTGACTGGCTGGGGGATACCCGCGAATCCGTCGCTTTCGAAAAAGCCGGTATTTTCCGCGAAGGTCGTCCTGCCCTGTGCGGTGATCTTGACCCGCCTGAACCTTTGCTGGCTCAGGCCGCTGCACTCAACTGTCCACTGTCGTTGCGGGGTCGCGAGTTCGATTTGTCGATCACCGAGCGCAACTGGAACTGGTTGGGTCGCGACCGGGAAGGGCGTTTGATTGAGTTGCGCGACCTGCCCCTGCTCGATTTGCCCATGGAAAACGCTGCGCTGGCGTTACAAGCCTTCCTGCTACTGGACGTTGGCTGGCAACCTGAGGTTATTCGGGAGGCCTTGTCTGGCACCCGGATCATCGGACGCCTGGACCGCCGCTCGTTCAACTGGCATGGCAAAGCGCTTCATTTGCTGCTGGATGTGGGTCACAACCCCCATGCCGCGCAGTTTCTTGCTCGTCGCATGGCTGAGCGTCCGGTGGCTGGCAGGCGTCTTGCGGTATTTGGTTTGCTGGCCGACAAGGAGCTCGAAGGTGTGGTCGCCGAGCTGGTTGGCAGTATCGACGAATGGGCTGTTGCGCCGTTGCCGACCTCTCGCAGCCGTCCGGCGTCCGATCTTCAGGTGGCACTACAGAACCTTGGCGCAAAAGTGGCGTCCTATCAGAGTGTTGCGTTGGCACTGGAAGCTCAATGCGCGCACGCGACGACCGATGACGAAATTTTGCTGTTCGGGTCTTTTTACTGTGTTGCCGAGGCCCTGGAATGGTTGACCCGGCACGCCAAAGAGGAAGCTTCAAATGGCACTGCTGGATAACGTATTCAAACAGCGAATGGTTGGCGCTCTGGTGCTTATTGCCGTGGCGGTGATCTTCCTGCCCATGCTGTTCACGCGTCAGGATGAGACGCATCGCGTCGTGGTGGACGCACCGGCCGCGCCTCAAGCGCCGGCAACGCCTCAGGTGCAGGTAGAGCCCGTCCCGGTTCCCGAACCGCAGGAGCTTCCTCAGGAACCGGTGCCCACAGACGATGATTTGAGCCAGAGCAGTCAAGCGCCGTCGACCCCCATCGCGCCTGCGCCTGAAAAACCCGTTACTGCACCCGCGGCACCCGCGCCATCGGCCCCTGCCGTCAAGCCGACGCCCAAACCAGCGCCTGCCCCGACTGCTCCTGCGAGTGCGCCCGCACAGGTGGCGACCAAGCCAGCCGCGCCAAGCGGTGTAGACGCCAATGGCCTGTCGGTCAGTTGGACGGTGCAACTGGCCAGCATGTCTAGCCGGGCCAATGCCGACAATCTGCAGAAAACCCTGCGTACCCAAGGCTACAACGCTTATATCCGCACTGCCGGTAATGTGAACCGGGTGTTTGTCGGGCCGCTCATCGAGCGTGCCGAAGCTGATCGTCTGCGCGATCAACTCGACAAGCAGCAGAAGCTCAAGGGTATCGTTGTACGCTTCCAGCCCGAACGCGGCTGAGGCTTTTTCAGCGAATGTAAGGCCTGCCGGTAATCCCCGCTTACCGGCAGGCTGGCGCTCTGCTAAAATGCGCCGCCTTATCTGTTCGCAGGCTCAAACGTGCCATTTACCCCGGTCGACTGGGCGATCCTCGGGATTGTCGTCATTTCTGCTCTGATCAGTCTCAAGCGCGGCTTCGTCAAGGAAGCCCTGTCGTTGGTGACCTGGATCATTGCAGGTGTTGTTGCCTGGATGTTCGGTGCGGGGCTTTCGCAGTATTTGGTCAGTTATATCGAGACGCCCTCGTTCAGGGTGATCGCAGCCTGTACTATTCTTTTTGTCGCCACATTGCTGGTCGGCGCAATGGTCAACTTTCTCATCGGAGAACTGATTCGAGTCACCGGGCTTTCCGGGACCGATCGTTTTCTCGGCATGGTCTTCGGCGCCGCGCGCGGGGGCCTGCTTGTCGTAGTGGCAGTCGGGCTGTTGAGCCTGGGGCCGGTGCAACAGGATCAATGGTGGCAACAGTCCAGGTTGTTGCCACAATTTCTCATGGTCGCTGACTGGTCGAAAAACCTGATTCTCGGGATGTCCAGCAAGTGGCTCGCCAGCGGCATCAGCGTACCTGCTGACCTGCCGTTCAAGGATCACCTCCTGCCGCCTTCAGTGCCGCAGGAAGTGCTCGGTAAATCCAGTTCCACTAAGTAGGGGTTGTGTCGCATGTGTGGCATCGTCGGTATCGTTGGTAAGTCGAATGTCAATCAGGCGCTGTATGACGCGCTAACCGTCCTCCAGCACCGCGGCCAGGACGCTGCCGGTATCGTAACCAGTCATGATGGCCGGTTATTCCTGCGCAAGGACAATGGGTTGGTTCGTGACGTATTCCACCAGCGCCATATGCAGCGTCTGGTCGGACATATGGGCATTGGCCATGTGCGTTATCCGACAGCGGGCAGCTCGACCTCGGCCGAGGCGCAGCCGTTCTATGTCAACTCGCCGTATGGCATCACGTTGGCCCACAACGGCAACCTGACCAACGTCGAGCAGCTGGCCAAGGAGATTTACGAATCTGACCTGCGCCACGTCAACACCAATTCCGATTCGGAAGTGTTGCTCAACGTCTTCGCCCATGAACTGGCTCAGCGGGGCAAATTGCAGCCCACCGAGGAAGACGTTTTTGCCGCAGTGACCGACGTGCACAATCGTTGCCGTGGCGGCTATGCCGTCGTCGCGATGATTACCGGCTATGGCATCGTGGGCTTCCGCGACCCGGATGCCATCCGCCCGATCGTGTTCGGCCAGCGTCATACCGACGAAGGTGTCGAATACATGATTGCGTCCGAGAGCGTCTCCCTTGACGTACTCGGCTTCACGCTGATTCGTGACCTGGCACCGGGCGAAGCGGTTTACATCACCGAAGATGGCAAGCTGCATACCCGTCAGTGCGCTGCAAACCCTAAATACGCCCCCTGCATCTTTGAACACGTCTATCTGGCGCGTCCGGACTCCATCATCGACGGTATCTCGGTTTATAAGGCGCGTCTGCGCATGGGCGAGAAGCTGGCCGACAAGATCCTGCGCGAGCGCCCGGATCACGACATCGATGTGGTCATCCCGATTCCTGACACCAGCCGTACCGCCGCCCTCGAGCTGGCCAACCACCTGGGCGTCAAGTTCCGTGAAGGCTTCGTCAAGAACCGTTATATCGGCCGTACGTTCATCATGCCTGGCCAGGCGGCACGCAAGAAATCCGTACGCCAGAAGCTCAACGCCATCGAACTGGAGTTCCGCGGCAAGAACGTGATGCTGGTGGATGACTCCATCGTGCGTGGTACCACGTGCAAGCAGATTATCCAGATGGCGCGGGAAGCGGGCGCGAAGAATGTCTATTTCTGCTCGGCGGCCCCGGCTGTTCGCTACCCGAACGTGTATGGCATTGACATGCCTAGCGCTCACGAGCTGATCGCCCACAACCGCACCACTCAGGACGTTGCCGATCTGATTGGTGCCGACTGGTTGATCTATCAGGACCTGAATGACCTGATTGAAGCGGTCAGCGGTAGCAAGAAGATCAAGATCGATAACTTCGACTGCTCGGTCTTCGACGGCAAGTACGTCACTGGCGATATTGACGAGCATTATCTGAACAAGATCGAGCAGGCGCGTAATGACGCTTCCAAGGTCAAGACCCAGGCCGTGAGCGCGATCATCGATCTGTACAACAACTAATCATCAGGGAGGGCGCGGCATGACTCAGGAATGGGATGCCGGTCGGCTGGACAGCGATCTTGAAGGCGTGGGTTTCGATACCCTCGCTGTGCGGGCAGGCCAGCATCGTACGCCGGAAGGCGAACACGGCGATCCGATGTTCTTCACCTCCAGCTACGTGTTTCGCACGGCGGCCGACGCGGCCGCGCGGTTTGCAGGGGAAGTGCCCGGTAACGTTTACTCCCGCTATACCAACCCGACTGTGCGCTCCTTCGAGGAGCGCATCGCCGCGCTGGAAGGCGCCGAGCAGGCCGTAGCGACTGCGACGGGTATGGCCGCGATTATGGCAACGGTCATGAGTCTGTGCAGTGCGGGCGATCATGTACTGGTGTCGCGCAGTGTGTTTGGCTCGACCATCAGCCTGTTCGAGAAGTACTTCAAGCGTTTTGGCGTCGAAGTTGACTACGTACCTCTGGCCGAACTGGCTGGATGGGACGCGGCCATCAAGTCGAACACTAAACTGCTGTTCGTCGAATCGCCGTCCAATCCGTTGGCCGAGTTGGTGGATATCGCCGCGTTGGCCGAGATTGCTCACGCCAAGGGCGCGATGCTGGTCGTGGATAACTGTTTCTGTACGCCGGCACTGCAACAGCCGTTGCTGTTGGGGGCGGATGTCGTGGTTCACTCGGCCACCAAGTTCATCGACGGCCAGGGCCGTTGCATGGGCGGTGTGGTTGCCGGACGCAGCGAGCAGATGAAAGAAGTCCTCGGCTTTCTGCGCACCGCGGGACCGACGCTGAGCCCGTTCAATGCCTGGATCTTCCTCAAGGGTCTTGAGACCTTGAGCCTGCGCATGCGCGCGCACTGCGCAAGTGCCCTTGAGCTGGCGCAATGGCTGGAGCAGCAAGACGGGATCGAGAAAGTGCATTATTCCGGCCTCGCGAGCCATCCTCAGCACGCTCTGGCCCAGCGCCAGCAGAAAGGCTTTGGTGCGGTGGTGAGCTTCGAGGTCAAGGGTGGCAAGGACGGCGCATGGCGCTTCATTGATGCCACACGCCTGATCTCTATCACCGCCAACCTGGGTGACAGCAAGACCACGATCACGCACCCAAGCACCACGTCCCATGGGCGGCTCTCGCCACAGGAGCGTGAAGCAGCGGGTATTCGTGACAGTCTGATCCGGGTAGCGGTCGGTCTGGAAGATGTGGCTGACCTCAAGGCCGATCTGGCGCGTGGTCTGGCGGCGTTGTGACTGATTGGGTGATGCCGGCCGCCAGTACCGGCAATGGCCGGGTGGCGCTGGTCACCGGCGCAGCTCGCGGGATAGGTCTCGGCATCGCTGCCTGGCTGATAACCGAGGGTTGGCAGGTTGTTCTCGCTGATGTGGATCGTGCCCGCGGTGCCCGGGTCGCTGACACGCTCGGCGAGCATGTAGTGTTCATCGGCATGGATGTGGCCAGCGAAGAACAGGTCGCCGAAGGCGTGGCCCAGGTGATCGGTCGGTTCGGGCGCCTGGATGCGCTGGTGTGCAACGCTGCCGTCGCTGATCCGCGCAACACGACCCTCGAGAGCTTGAGCCTGGCGCACTGGAATCGCGTGCTGGCGGTCAATCTCAATGGTCCGATGCTGCTGGCCAAACACTGCGCACCGTACTTGCGCGCTCATTGCGGCAGCATCGTCAACCTGACCTCCACCCGCGCGCGACAATCAGAACCCGACACCGAAGCCTATGCGGCCAGCAAGGGCGGATTAATGGCCCTGACCCATGCCTTGGCGATCAGTCTTGGCCCCGAGATCAGGGTCAATGCGGTGAGCCCGGGCTGGATCGACGTTCGAGACCCGTCTGTACGACGAGCTGAGCCGTTGTCTGAGGCTGATCATGCGCAGCACCCAGCGGGCAGGGTCGGGACAGTGGAGGACGTGGCAGCGATGGTTGCCTGGCTGCTTTCCCGTAATGCCGGGTTCATCACCGGGCAGGAGTTTGTGGTGGATGGCGGCATGACCCGCAAAATGGTGTACGTCGAGTGAGCCTGTAGCGCGAACTCATGCGCCAAGCGATGGGTCAGTCACTGATGAAGCTGTGATCGGTTTACGGATGGCAAGGGCGCAAGTGATTGCGCCTTTTTTCGTTTCTGGCTTATGGCTTGAAGCCGGAAGCGGGCGACTGCTTTTTAGCTTGTTTGAAAAAAACTTCAAGCAGGCTATTGACTTAGGTTCGTTAGGTGCGTAAATTTCGCGGCCTCAACGAAGCAAAGGGTGATTAGCTCAGCTGGGAGAGCAGCTGCCTTACAAGCAGCGGGTCGGCGGTTCGATCCCGTCATCACCCACCATTTCTTGAGTTTCAACGCTACAAAAAAGTTACACCGGACGTTAAGTCCACCGACAAGCAGCGGTAGTTCAGTCGGTTAGAATACCGGCCTGTCACGCCGGGGGTCGCGGGTTCGAGTCCCGTCCGCTGCGCCATATTTTACGGATCGGGTCAGCCCGGTCTGCGATTGAAAAGCCTCAAGGCTGATCAGTCAGGGTTACACGAAACACGTTCTCGAAAACGCGTTTCAACAGGTTCAAACGGATGAAAGTCCGAGCGATACGCAGCGGTAGTTCAGTCGGTTAGAATACCGGCCTGTCACGCCGGGGGTCGCGGGTTCGAGTCCCGTCCGCTGCGCCATACATAGCTTCAAGGCCCTTGAACTCCTTGAAGCGAGAAAAAGCGACCCTAACCGGTCGCTTTTTTTTTGCTCCGGCTCATGAGGCTGGCGAATAGCGCCTCAATGACTCAGGGGCGAGCAATGTGCCTACAGCCTGTGTGGGCCGTGGGGCATCGGGATTTGAATGCCGGCTATCAAAAATCATTTCGTCATTTGTACCCCTTCCTTTCAATGTCCGCGTTGATCCTGCACCCGCCTTGTTGCAGACTTGCCGATGTTTTCCAAGTCCGCAGCAGTGCTGACCGTTTTTTTTTCAGGATTCTTGATGCCTAAATTATTGAGCTTACGTACCGCATGCTGGGCTGTTGCCCTGCTGGCCGCCGCGGGCTGTTCGGCAAAAAAGACAACCGTGTACGAACATGAGAACTTTGACGACGCGGGAACCTTTTCCAGAACTTATCCCGTCAGCGATTCCGCTTCCTGTGAGGCGGCGCGTCGTGCGCTGCTGAGTCAGGGCTACATCATCACCAGCAGTGACCCGAAGATGATCAGCGGGCACAAAAGCTTCCAGCAAACCGGCGAAACCCACATGGAGATCAGCTTCAACGTGGTATGTGCAGCTGATGGCAGCGGGGACAACGGCTCGACGATGTTCGCCAACGCCTTACAGGACCGTTACGCGCTGAAAAAGACCAATAACTCTGCCAGCCTGGGAGTAGGCGTGCTGGGTTCGGTGTCGATGCCCATTGGCTCCACCGATGATTCGATGGTCAAAGTCGCCAGTGAGACCGTGGCGTCAGACAAATTCTATGACCGCTTCTTCATCCTGGTTGAAAATTTCCTGCCGCCAGAAACGAAGAAGGCCACGCACATCGAAGAAAAGCCGAAAGCAGACCTCGGCGTTCCTGAGCCCGTGGCCAAGCCTGCTGCGCTGGCTGAACCTAAAGCCTCTCAAGCGAAGCCCGCCGAGGCGGCCCCGACCGCACCTGTCGCCGAGCCGGTTGTAGCACCAGCGGCCTCACCTGCCGTCGAATCCAGCGAGCCAGTGCCTGCGCCAGCGGCGACGGATTCTTTCCAGGCTGAACCCGTACCGGTCGAAACCACGCCAGAGACACCCGCCGCAACGCCGGAAGCCACGCCAGCGATGTGAGTGTGGAACGTCTTAGCCATCAAGCGAGCCCCTGTGATACCGGCTGAAGCCGATCCCGCAGGGGCTCGCTTGCTTTTGTGACTATCCCAGAAACAACTTATAAGCCGGGTTCTCGCTCTCGTCCCAATACGGATAGCCGATCTCGGCCAGCGCCGCCGGAACCAGGTGCCGTTCGCCCTCGGGCACCACCAGCCCTGCCACGACTCGGCCATCTGCCGCGCCGTGGTTGCGGTAGTGGAACATCGAGATCGTCCACTGGCCGCCCAGCTTGTTGAGAAAGTTGAACAGCGCGCCCGGGCGTTCCGGGAATTCGAAGCGGAACACCACTTCATCGCTGACCCGCTCGGCGTGACCGCCCACCATGTGCCGGATGTGCAGCTTGGCCAGCTCGTTGTCGGTGAGGTCCAGCACCGGGAAACCCTGCTCGGTCAGGCTGGACACCAGCGCGGCGCGGGGATCGGTGTCGGGGTGGGTTTGCACGCCGACGAAGATGTGCGCCTCGCGGTCGGTGTGGTAACGGTAGTTGAATTCGGTGATCTGCCGTTTGCCGATGGCTTCGCAGAAGGCCTTGAAGCTGCCCGGCTGCTCGGGGATGGTCACGGCGATGATGGCTTCGCGGCCTTCGCCCAGTTCGGCGCGTTCGGCCACGTGGCGCAGGCGGTCGAAGTTGACGTTGGCCCCTGAATCAATGGCCACCAGGGTCTGCCCGCTGACGCCGTAGTGCTCGACGTATTTCTTGATCCCGGCCACGCCCAACGCGCCCGCAGGTTCGGTGATGGAGCGGGTGTCGTCGTAGATGTCTTTGATGGCCGCGCAGATTTCGTCGGTGCTGACCGTGATCACTTCGTCCACGTAATCCTTGCAGACGTCAAAGGTGTGCTTGCCGATCTGCGCCACGGCCACGCCATCGGCAAACAGCCCGACCTGTTGCAACACCACGCGCTCGCCGTAGGCCATGGCCTGTTGCAGGCAGTTGGAGTCATCCGGTTCGACGCCGATCACCTTGATGTCCGGGCGCAGGTATTTCACGTAGGCCGCGATACCGGCAATCAGCCCGCCGCCGCCCACCGGCACAAAAATCGCGTCCAGCTGGCCCGGTTGCTGGCGCAGGATTTCCATGGCCACCGTGCCTTGCCCGGCGATGGTGTCCGGGTCGTCGTACGGATGGATGTAGACGAAGCCCATTTCCTCCACCAGTTTCAGCGAGTAAGCCAGAGCTTCGGGGAACGAATCCCCGTGCAGCACCACTTTGCCACCCCGCGAGCGCACGCCTTCGATCTTGATCTCGGGTGTGGTCTTGGGCATCACGATGGTGGCTTGAACGCCCAGGGTTTTCGCCGCCAGGGCCAGGCCCTGGGCATGATTACCCGCCGAGGCCGTGACCACGCCACGGGCCAGCTCTTCAGGGTTCAACTGCGCCAGCTTGTTGTACGCGCCACGAATCTTGAACGAGAACACCGGCTGCAAGTCTTCGCGCTTGAGCAGCACCTGATTGCCCAAGCGTTCGGACAACTGACGAGCGCCTTGCAGCGGGGTTTCCACGGCCACGTCGTAGACGCGGGAGGTGAGGATTTTTCGGGCGTAATAATTGAGCAGGTCGGTCATCGCGTCGGGCCTACACGGGTGGTGAAGGTGCGCAGATTCTGCGATGCGAAAAGGGCGAGGGGTGAAGGGTTGATGATCATGGTCTGACTCCTGTTCGATGTGGCCCGGGAGGCAGAAAAAACCCGCCTCTAGGGCGGGTTGGGTGCACGCGTCGGCTACCCCGCCATGACTGGAATGGCGGTAATAATAATCTGGCCGAAGAAATGCTTGGTTACGTTCATGGCCTGAAGACTATTTCGGTTGTGTGGCCCAAGTCAAGGCGGTCGGGGCTAAATTGCGGTCAGCGTGCTGCGTATCTTTAATGCCACTGACATTTTCCCTTCATGTGGGCACTTTATGGTGCAAGCCACGGTCAGTGAATGAACTCATTAAAGAACAGCCAAGAGGGCATGCGTTATGGACGACTATCTGGAAGAAATACTCGAATACAAAGCCTTTGAACTGGACCCGCCTGAGCCTGCGGACGACGCTACCGAGCTGTAAGCGTTCAGGCAATGTGGCGCTGGCTGCGACGGAACGCTCCGGGCGTCTGGCCGCTCCAGCGCTTGAAAGCACGCTGAAAAGCTTCAGCCGAGGCGAAACCCAGCAGATAGGCGATTTCGCCGAACGCCAGTTCGGTGTCGCGTATATAGGTCATGGCCAGATCCCGTCGCGTGTCATTGAGGATGGTACGAAAACGCGTTCCCTCCTCAGCCAGCTTGCGACGCAATGTCCAGGTCGGCAGCTTCAGTCGGGCGGCCACTTCCTCAAGATCCGGTTCCCTGCCCCCATTCAACAGTGGACCCAACAGACGGGTGATGCGTTCGCGAAGGCTGCGGGTGCGGGTCAGTTGTTCCAGCTCTTTTTCACACAGCTGCAGCAAGTGCTTCCAAGTGCTGGGGCAGTGTTCCGGATTGCACATCGCCAACACGTTTTGATCCAGAAGCATCTGATTGGACCCCGCCGCAAACATCACTGGTGTTTCGCTGAGCGGTGCATACAGGGGCGCGTATGGGGGCGCATCAAATTCGATTTCCATTCGTTGCGCCCGTATTGGCGCGCCTGCCACGGTCGAGAGTTGCTGCACCCAGCCGGCCAGGATCGAGTCCACCACAAAACGGTTATAGGCGTTGTACGGGCTGATGGAGTAGAAGCGCAGCCAGGCGCCTTGCGCGTCCTCATGAAAACTGGAGTGGCCCCGATAGTTAGAGCCGTACAGCGCTTCGAAACGGATCAGCGTTCGTGCGGCCTCACGCACGGTGGGCGCTTGGGCCGCGGCGACACCCGCCAGCCCGCACTGATTGATCCGACTCAATTGGCCCATACGCAAGCCCAGTCCCGGCTGGCCGGTGAGCTCAATGGCGGCATGGCCCAGGCGCATATAGCGCGGGATCGACAAACGTGCACCGGCCTGGGCCAGGCGTGGGGCGTCCAGGCCGTATTGCTCCAGCAGCGGAGCCGGGTCGCAGCCGAAACTGTGCACGGCATCACTCAGGCTGTGAACGAACCCGACAGACAGATCCCCCAGGCGCATGGGCGACGAAGTCATGGTCACAGCCAGACGTTGATCAAGCGCGCGCCTTGGCCGGGTTTGTCTTCCCGGGGCGGCGCACTGATCGTCGAGCCGTTGTGGCTGGCAAAGCTGTCACCGGCGCTGCCCTGATCCCAGAACTGTCCGCGCATGAACACGCTGACCCCGGCCCGAGCCAGGCTGGCGGGCGCCTGGCTGGTCAGTGTCAGGCGTTGCCAGGCCTGACCTTCACGGATGCCGGCGGACTGCATGTCAGCCGGCGCAGCAAGGCGGGCGCTTTGATCACCGCGCCAGGGTTTCGACCAACTGCCGTTGCCGACGACAAAGGCAGGTACCGCGATCAGCTCTGCGCCGTTCTCGTTCATAAGGACGTAGTTGCGCGGATACCAGCTGTCACTGCCAATCAGAATGCCCAAGCGTCCGGCGGGGGTGTCAACGACGTTCAGCCCGGCGTCGGTTGCGGGCTGAATGTAACCGCGCTGTTCTTTGGGCGGAAACATCTGCCGCTGCGGCTGGCCAAGTGGCACCCCATCGCTGCCAAAAACAACGCTGATGTTGAATAACGGGCCGCTGCCCACTTGCAGTTTGCCGTCGATCACGCGGGGCTCCGGCAGCACGATAGAGCCGGCAACCAGCGTCACGCCGAATTCCTTGGCCAGACCGCCGAACAACGTCTGGTAATCCTGAGCCATGCTGCTGGCTTTCATGCGCAGGTGTGCATCATTCAAGCGGTTCTCGCCCGTGGCGCTGAACAGGGCGCCCATGAACTTGACGGGATTGCTCACCGCCAGCCAGCTCATGGCTTCGTCGATGGTTGTGGCCTGATACAGCTGATTCTTTTCACCTGCGGCCAACAACCAGGTGCCCACGTGCTCGGGCAGCACCACGATGGTCTTGCGGTTGATCAGGCCTTGGTTCCGCGCCTGCTCCAGATAGGCAGCCAGTTTGCGGTGCAGGCGGGCGATATTCTGATAGTCCGCAGGGGACAGCTGCGCCTGAACCCCTAGCAGATTGCCGCGATCGCCCGGTTGACCTTCGTTCACCGCCAGTTCTATGCGCAGGTCGGACAGGTAATGGCCCACCGTGCGTTGCTCGGTCCAGACGCCGTAACTGCTCACTGCAATCAGCAGCAGTGAGGTGATGGCAACCGTAAAAAAAATACGCATAAGGGGAAAGTACTGCCGCAGACGGGTTGGGTGACTAGGGTAGGGCGAGCCATCGCACTTGCCAACCCTCCGTGCGCGTTTGGATCAATAACTTGTCACTTTCGGTCATTGAGCGAGGCCGGGGCCGGCCTTACTGTTGCGTCATGAACAGGCCCAATGGGCTTTAATAATTGACGGCTGCCTCAGGCATCCGCATACCGTGATCATGCTTGATGGAGTCTTTATGACCGCCGCTCACTACCCGCACCTCCTGGCCCCGCTGGATTTGGGTTTCACTACGCTGCGCAACCGTACCTTGATGGGCTCCATGCACACCGGTCTGGAAGAAAAGCCCGGTGGATTCGAGCGCATGGCGGCGTATTTTGCCGAGCGTGCCCACGGCGGTGTGGGGCTGATGGTGACGGGCGGTATTGCGCCCAATGATGAAGGCGGGGTGTATTCCGGTGCCGCGAAGCTGACCAATACCGAGGAAGCGCAACAGCACCGCATCGTCACCCAGGCAGTTCATGAAGCGGGCGGCAAAATCTGCCTGCAAATCCTGCATGCCGGACGTTATGCCTACAGCCCCAGACAAGTCGCGCCCAGCGCGATTCAGGCGCCCATCAATCCGTTCAAGCCCAGGGAACTGGACGAAGAAGGCATCGAGAAGCAGATTCAGGATTTCGTCACCTGCTCGACGCTGGCCCAGAGCGCCCAGTACGACGGCGTCGAAATCATGGGCTCCGAAGGCTACTTCATTAATCAGTTCCTCGCCGCCCACACCAACCATCGCACCGATCGTTGGGGGGGCAGCTACGAAAACCGCATGCGTCTGGCCGTGGAAATCGTGCGTCGGGTGCGCGAGGCCGTCGGTCCGCAGTTCATCATCATCTTCCGCCTGTCGATGCTGGATCTGATCGAAGGCGGCAGCAGTTGGGAAGAAATCGTTCAGTTGGCCAAGGCCATCGAACAGGCGGGCGCCACCCTTATCAATACCGGCATCGGTTGGCACGAAGCACGAATTCCGACCATTGCGACCAAAGTGCCTCGTGCAGCGTTCAGCAAAGTGACCGCCAAGTTGCGGGGATCGGTGAACATACCGCTCATCACCACCAACCGCATCAATACACCGGAAATCGCCGAGCAGATCCTCAGTGAAGGCGATGCTGACATGGTGTCCATGGCGCGGCCGTTCCTGGCTGATCCAGCGTTCGTCAATAAAGCCGCCGCCGGACGTGCCGACGAAATCAATACCTGCATTGGTTGCAATCAGGCGTGTCTGGATCACACGTTCGGCGGCAAGCTGACCACGTGCCTGGTGAACCCTCGGGCCTGTCACGAAACCGAACTCAACTATATTCCGACCCGGCAGATCAAGCGCATTGCGGTGATTGGCGCAGGTCCCGCGGGGTTGGCGGCGGCCACGGTGGCCGCCCAGCGTGGTCACACGGTCACGCTGTTCGACTCGGCGAGTGAAATCGGTGGTCAGTTCAATATCGCCAAGCGTGTTCCGGGCAAGGAGGAGTTTTTCGAAACCCTGCGTTACTTCGGCCGTAAATTGCAGACCACCGGCGTGGAGGTGCGCTTGAATCAGCGCGTGGCGGTGGCGGATCTGGTGGGGGCCGGTTACGACGACATCATCCTGGCCACCGGTATCGCGCCGCGCACTCCGGCAATTCCCGGTGTCGACAATCCCAAGGTGCTGAGTTATCTGGATGTGATTCTGCAACGCAAGCCCGTCGGTCACAGCGTCGCGGTAATCGGCGCGGGCGGGATTGGCTTCGATGTGTCGGAGTTTCTGGTTCATCAAGGCATCTCCACCAGTCTGGATCGCGAGGCGTTCTGGAAAGAATGGGGCATCGACACGGCCCTTGAAGCGCGGGGGGGCGTGGCGGGCATCAAGCCCGAAGTCCATGCCCCGGCACGTCAAGTGTTCCTCTTGCAGCGCAAGGCTTCCAAGGTGGGTGATGGTCTGGGCAAGACCACCGGCTGGATTCATCGCACTGGGCTGAAAAACAAACAGGTGCAGATGCTTAACAGCGTCGAATACGTGCGCATCGACGATGCCGGCCTGTATGTCCGCATCGGCGAAGGTGAGGAAAAACTGCTGCCGGTGGACAACATCGTGATCTGCGCCGGGCAGGATCCGTTGCGTGAGTTGTATGACGGCTTGGTCGAGGCGGGCCAGCAGGTGCATTTGATCGGCGGCGCGGACGTGGCGGCTGAACTGGATGCCAAGCGAGCGATAGATCAGGGGTCGCGGTTGGCGGCGGTGTTGTAGCCGAGCGGCAAATTCAGCCGGGAAGGGGGATTTCAGGCGATGCAGATGCAGCGAACGGCCTGGCCTATTCCCGGCTGAAGCCGGTTCCACGAGGTGTGAAGACAGCGTCGCCATTTGTAGGTGTCTGTGGCTGCTAAACTGCGCCGGTTTCCTCTACCGGCCAGTTCTGTGTCCATCGCCCCCATCACCTGGTTTCCCCATGCCCCTTTGCAACCGCTTAACCTGCCCTGGCTTGATAGCGCCGGGGTCGAGGTCGCGGTGTTGCGCCTGGACCTCATCGATCCGCTGATCAGCGGCAACAAATGGTTCAAGCTGGCTCATCATCTTGCCGCTGCCGCCCAGAGCAATGCCCTGGGCGTCATGAGTCTGGGCGGCGCTCATTCCAATCATCTGCATGCGCTGGCCGCAGCAGGCAAGCGTTTTGGCTTCCCCACGGTAGGATTGTTGCGCGGTCATGCGCAGCAAACCCCGACGACGCAGGATTTGCAGGCGTTGGGCATGCAGTTGCATTGGCTGGGTTACGGCGGCTATCGGGACCGACATCAACCTGATTTCTGGCTGCCCTGGCTGGCCCGCTATCCGGGCTTCTATCCCGTCCCGGAAGGTGGGGGAGGTTTGGCCGGTGCATTGGGTTGTGCGGCGTTGCTGACGATGGTGCGCAACCAGCTCAACGAATTGGGGTGGGCCGACTACCACGGCTGGTGGCTGGCGGCCGGGACGGGCACCACCCTGGCCGGATTGGTCGTTGCCGAGGCGGGCGCGCACCCGGTTTATGGCGCCATGGCCGTGCCGGAGGGGCATGGGGTGCGGGAGAATGTAGCGGCCATTTTGCTGGCCGCAAACCCGGTGGATCGTGTCGCCTCCCTGGCGGATAAAGCCCCTTGCGCATTGTTCCACCTGCTGGACGCCAGTCGCGGCGGGTTCGCCAGGACCGACCCGCTTTTGCTGGATTTTATGGCGATCTCCGAAACCCGGAGCGGCATCCCCCTTGAGCCCCTGTACACCGGTAAAGCGCTGCTGACGTTACATGGTGAAGTGGCGGTAGGGCGTTTTGCCGTGGGCACTCGCCTGATCTTCGTCCACACCGGTGGCCTGCAAGGTCGGCGTGCCATGGGCCTGTAAGTGCCTGTTAAGAGCCTCTGGCATGATTCCTGCGCCGGTCTTGCCTGGACGGGTCGGCCCTGAATACGTGGATGACACTTTTAGAGTGAGCCCGATCACGTGCTGTCCCGATAATCGATAGCTTCCTGATGAAATGTCGAGGTTCAGCATGACCCAAGCAACTGCAGGGCAGGTCAGTCCCGCCACTTTGAGAAAAGTCATTGTTGCCGCCGGCATCGGCAACTTCGTCGAGTGGTTCGATTTCGCGGTTTATGGCTTTCTGGCCACCACCATCGCTCAACAGTTTTTCCCCAGTGGTGACGCCAGCGCTGCGCTGTTGAAAACCTTTGCGGTGTTCGCCGTGGCGTTCGCGTTTCGGCCTCTGGGGGGGATCTTTTTCGGCATGCTGGGGGACAGAATCGGCCGCAAGCGAACCCTGGCGGCGACCATTTTGCTGATGGCGGGCGCAACCACCTTGATTGGTCTGTTGCCGACCTACGCCGCCATCGGTGTGATGGCGCCAATTCTGTTGACGCTTATTCGCTGTGCGCAAGGTTTCTCCGCCGGCGGTGAATACGCCGGCGCCTGTGCCTATTTGATGGAGCATGCGCCCAACGACAAGCGCGCCTGGTATGGCAGCTTCGTGCCGGTTTCAACCTTTTCCGCCTTCGCCTGCGCTGCAGTGGTGGCCTATGCGCTGGAAGCGTCGCTGTCTGCCGAAGCCATGGGCAGTTGGGGCTGGCGTTTGCCGTTCCTGATTGCAGCGCCGCTGGGGCTGGTCGGTCTTTACCTGCGCTGGAAACTGGATGAAACCCCGGCGTTTCAAGCCGTTGAGCAGGAACAGGCGGTTGCTCACTCACCCCTCAAGGAAACCCTGCGCAAGCACGGCGCGGCGATTTGCTGTCTCGGCGCTTTCGTGTCCCTGACGGCCCTGTCGTTCTATATGTTCACCACTTACTTCGCCACTTATCTGCAAGTTGCCGGTGGCCTGACTCGCGCTACGGCGTTGCTGGTGTCGTTGCTGGCGCTGATCTTCGCGGCAGCGATTTGCCCGCTGGCCGGGCTTTATTCGGACCGGGTCGGGCGTCGCGCCACGGTGATGAGCGCCTGCGCCTTGCTGATTATCGTGGTCTACCCCTCGTTTCTGATGGCCAGCTCCGGTTCATTCGCGGCGTCTATTGTCGGCGTCATGTTGTTGGCCGTGGGGGCGGTCTTGTGTGGCGTGGTGACGGCGGCGCTGCTCTCGGAAACCTTTCCCACCCGTACCCGCTATACCGCCTCGGCCATCACCTACAACATGGCGTACACGCTTTTTGGCGGCACGGCACCGTTAATGGCCACCTGGTTGATTGCGACGACGGGCAGCAATCTTTCCCCGGCCTTCTACCTGATCGCTGTGGCCCTGCTGGCCTTGGCGGGCGGGATGGCCTTGCCGGAGACGTCGCGGATTTCCCTGCATGACGTTCCGGCAGGGAAGAAGGCCGCGGTGGTTACTGTCGCGACGTGACACTGTTGGAGCGAGGCTTGCCCGCGAATCATTCCACGCGGACGTATCGGGTGAATGACATGACGCCTTCGTGGGCAAGCCTCGCTCCAACGGTTTTTAACTGCAACAAATTGTGGCGACAGCGCCCCAAAAAATGGCACATTGGCGGCCTCCCGTGCCGTTGACACATTTTGCAATGAGCTGTCAGGGCACATCCAATGGCTCCACGGATGATCTTCATGGCCGTCACTAACCTCGCCTCAACTGCTACCCCGGCATCGCCCTCCAGCACTGCCAGTCAAACCAGCCCATTGGTCATGCGCATCATCGGCGCGGTGGCGCTGGCGCATCTGATCAACGATTTGATACAGGCGGTGTTGCCTTCGATTTACCCCATGCTGAAGGCAAACTACGGGCTGAGCTTTACGCAGATCGGCTTGATCACCCTGACGTTTCAGATCACGGCTTCGCTGCTGCAGCCTTGGGTGGGTTATTACACTGACCGCCGCCCCAATCCCCTGGTGTTGCCGATGGGCTCGATCTGCACGTTGGTCGGCATCCTGATGCTGTCCATGGTGGGCAGTTTTGCGATGATCCTCCTGGCTTCGGCGCTGATCGGTATCGGTTCTTCGACCTTTCACCCGGAAGCCTCGCGTATCGCCCGTCTGGCATCGGGCGGGCGTTTCGGTCTGGCGCAATCGACCTTTCAGGTCGGCGGCAATACGGGGTCGGCATTGGGGCCGCTGCTGGCCGCTGCGATCATCATTCCGTTCGGGCAAGGCCATGTGGCGTGGTTCGGGATGATTGCGCTGTTCTCTGTCGGCCTGTTGTACGCGATCAGTCGTTGGTATCGCGCGCACTTGAACATGTTCAAGCTCAAGCAAGGCCAGGCCGCCACCCATGGTTTGTCGAAAGCGCGTGTGACGGTAGCGTTGGGGATTCTGGCCTTTCTGATCTTTTCCAAGTTTTTCTACATGTCGAGTATCACCAGCTACTTCACCTTTTACCTGATCGAGAAGTTCGATTTATCGGTGGCCGCTTCGCAGTTGCATTTGTTCCTGTTTCTTGGCGCGGTCGCAGCGGGCACGTTCTTTGGCGGGCCGATTGGCGACAAGATCGGCCGCAAGGCGGTGATCTGGTTCTCGATTCTCGGCGCGGCACCGTTCACGCTCGCGCTGCCCTATGCCGACCTGTTCTGGACCGGTGTGCTCAGCGTGATCATTGGCTTTATCCTGGCGTCGGCGTTCTCTGCCATCGTGGTGTATGCCCAGGAATTGGTACCGGGGAACGTTGGCATGATCGCGGGGATTTTCTTCGGACTGATGTTCGGCTTCGGTGGGATTGGTGCCGCGTTGCTCGGTTATCTGGCGGACAGCCACGGCATCCTTTTTGTTTACTCGCTGTGTTCGTTCCTGCCGTTGCTGGGCATTTTGGCGGTCTTCCTGCCGCGAACCAAAAAAGCGGTCTGATGACTCAGGCCGGCAATTCGGGCAGGACGAGACGCTGGGTGGCGTAGGTGGTGTCGCCCAGATTGGGCCAGATGTCAGCGACCAGAAACAATCGCTCGGCCTCTTCCCATTCGCCATCAGGATTGTCGGTCAGGCGTACCAGGAGTTGCGCCGGGGCCAGAGGATCCAGTTGCGCAAGCCAATCCTCAAGCTGCTGGTCGGTCCAGGGCAGGGCGTAGTGAGCCGGTGCGAGCCAGGCGTGGCGCGGCAGCACCTGCCAGCGCCCTTTGGGTCGTTGCCTGACGAAATCCGCCCAATCGCGCTGATGCAACCAACGGCCTCGTAAATGCTGGCTATGAGCGCCCTCGGGTGGTTGCGCCTGGCCGGGCCAGGGATAAAGCAGATAGCCACCCAGCCAAAGCTCGGCGCTGAATTGCTCGATACCCAGCGCCGCCAGGGTTTGGCGGCTCCCCGGGCAGGCTGAAATCGGCAATTGATGCTGGCTCAGATGCGCCAGTTTGCGGTCCAGTCGATCGTGGCAGCCAGGACCGAGCCACTGCGCCGGATCGCTGCCATCGCCCTCTTGCGGACCAAGGTAAAGCTTGATCGCCAGTTCAACATGGTGCACGCCCTCTGCGTCGCGCAGCAGCATGTCCAGTTCCCCCAGCGTATGTCCGGCCCGGCGGATTGGCAGGTTGGCGGCAATCATTTCGACACCGGGCGCCTGATGCACGGCAAATTGCCACAGGCGTTCGTAGTACAACCCCAGGCGGCGCGTTGCGCCTTGGGCCAGCCAGTGGCTGAGCGGGCGGCTGTCCTGATCCAGCGTATGCAGAAAATCCGCCAGCCGCTGCGGTGCCTGTACCCAGTCACTGCCCGTCAATGGATGGCGCTGCGGCCAGGGCGTTTGGGCCAGCATCGGCGGCGCGAGGATGACCCAGGCCAGGTCGCGCACTTCGGGGTTGCGCAACTGGCGGGGAAGGTCGATCAGGCTTGGAAATAGGGTCATGGTCCGAGAATAGCGGAAATGGCCTTTATTGGAACGAAGTTTGCCCCGGCAGCACCGGTTTCAATCGGAGGCTCATGGTTCGCGGCTGATGCCGCTTCCATAGCCGATCCCTCGGCAAACCAGTTCCAGTGGGGCGAACCGCAACGCGGGTTTGCCGCTGCCCCGGCCTTTCACCCATAATCCCCTTCTTTAAGCCGCATCGACCCCCGCAGGAGCCCCATGGAGCAATTTCGCAATATCGGCATCATTGGTCGCCTGGGCAGTGCGCAGGTGCTCGATACCGTCCGCCGACTCAAGAAGTTTCTGCTGGGACGGCACTTGCACGTCATTCTCGAAGACACCATTGCCGAAGTGTTGCCAGGCCATGGCCTGCAGACCTCTTCTCGCAAGATGCTGGGAGAGGTCTGTGACATGGTGATTGTCGTAGGCGGCGATGGCAGTCTGCTTGGTGCAGCCAGGGCATTGGCCAGGCACAATGTGCCGGTTCTGGGGATCAACCGGGGCAGCCTGGGTTTCCTTACGGATATCCGCCCCGATGAGCTGGAAGTGAAGTGCGCCGAGGTGCTGGACGGCCACTACCTGGTGGAAAACCGCTTCCTGTTGCAGGCTGAAGTCCGTCGTCACGGTGAAGCCATCGGTCAGGGCGATGCGTTGAACGACGTGGTGCTGCACCCCGGCAAATCGACGCGCATGATCGAATTCGAGCTGTATATCGATGGTCAGTTTGTCTGCAGCCAGAAGGCCGATGGCCTGATCGTCGCCACGCCAACCGGCTCCACGGCCTACGCGCTGTCGGCGGGCGGGCCGATCATGCACCCCAAGCTCGATGCCATTGTCATTGTGCCGATGTACCCGCACACCTTGTCCGGCCGGCCCATTGTGGTGGACGGCAACAGTGAGCTGAAAATCGTCGTCTCCAAGGACATGACGATTTATCCACAGGTCTCTTGCGACGGGCAGAACCACTTCACCTGCGCACCGGGCGACACCGTCACGGTCAGCAAAAAGCCGCAGAAACTGCGCCTGATCCATCCGCTGGATCACAACTATTACGAAGTGTGCCGCACCAAGCTTGGCTGGGGCAGCCGGCTCGGTGGTGGAGGCGACTGATGCTCGATCCCGCGCGTAGCTACGATCTGATCGGTGACGTGCATGGATGTGCCCATACGCTGGAGCAACTGCTCAGCGTGCTGGGCTACCGTTTTCAGGCGGGCGTCTGGCGTCACCCGGTGCGCATTGCCGTGTTCCTGGGGGACATCATCGACCGTGGGCCGCTGATCCGCGAGGCGCTGCACATCGTGCGCGACATGGTCGTGGCCGGTCATGCGGTGTGCATCATGGGTAATCATGAGTTCAATGCGCTGGGCTGGGTGACACCTGCGCTGCCCGAAAGCGGCAAGCTGTTCGTGCGTGAGCATTCACCGCGCCATGCCCGCTTGATCGGGGAGACCCTGGCTCAGTTCGAACGCTATCCCGACGAATGGGACGATTTCGTCAACTGGTTCTACGAACTGCCGCTGTTCATTGATGCCGAACGCTTCCGCGTAGTGCACGCCTGTTGGGATGCCTCGCTGGTCAAGCCGCTGCTGGGCCTGCATGGCAACGGCTGTATCGACAAGCATTTTGTCCAGGCATCGGCGGTTCCCGGCAGTTTTGCCAGCGCCGTGTTTGATCGTCTGTTGCGGGGCACTGACATGCGTTTGCCCCATGGCATGACGTTTACCGGTGGCGACGGTCTGATCCGGGAGTTTTTTCGCACCAAATTCTGGGAGGACGACCCGCAAACCTATGGCGATGTTGTCTTCCAGCCCGACGCGCTGCCTGAAGGCGTGGCCAAGACGCCCTTGTCCACCACTGAAAAGAACGCCTTGCTGCGTTATGGCGTCGACGAACCCCTGTTGTTCGTCGGCCATTACTGGCGCAGCGGCGTGCCCGCGCCCATCCGGCCAAACCTGGCCTGCCTGGATTACAGCGCCGTGCTCTACGGCAAGTTGGTCGCCTATCGGCTTGACCAGGAAACCTGTATCGACCCTGACAAATTCGTCTGGATCGATGTCAAACGCCCCGAGGCCATGTAATGAGTCCTGTTGCTGTATTGCGTCTGCCGCTGACCACTGATCTGAGTGGCTTTGTCAGGCTGTTGAACCGCCTGCGCGTGCCTCACCGGGTCAGCGAAGAAGCGGGCGAGCAAGTGCTGTGGGTGCCGGACACCCCGCAACTGGTGGATGACGTGCGGGCGCTGTATCAGCAATACCCTGAAGGCGACGAAAATTACCAGCTGCCCCCGGGGGAGCAGTCCGCCAGCGTGACGCGGCCCGGTTTCCTCCAGCAACTCAAGGACAGCCCGGTCACCTCCCTGATGCTGATTGCCTGCCTGATCGTGGCCGGGGTGACGCTACTGGGTGACAATCTCGAAGCGGTGAGCTGGCTGACGTTCCTCGATTTCCGTATCCACGGCGATTACGCAAGCTTCAGGCCCCTGGCCGAGAGCCTGGCGGCCGGGCAGTGGTGGCGGATCGTGACGCCGATGCTGATCCACTTCGGCATCCTGCACCTGGCCATGAACGCCATGTGGTACTGGGAGCTGGGACGTCGTATCGAACTGCGCCAGGGCAGTGTGCAGTTGCTGGGGCTGAGCCTGTTGTTCAGTGCCGTGTCCAATTACGTTCAATATCAGTTTGGTGGTCCGAGCCTGTTCGGTGGCCTGTCCGGCGTGCTGTACGGCTTGCTCGGGCATTGCTGGATCTTTCAAATGCTCGCGCCCAACCCCATCTATCGTTTACCCCGTGGTGTTCTGGTGATGATGCTGGTGTGGCTGGCGCTGTGCCTGTCCGGTCTGGTGAGCATGCTCGGGTTTGGCGAAATCGCCAATGGCGCTCATGTGGGCGGTCTGATCATCGGTTGTGTTACAGGTCTGCTGGGCGGTGCCTTGGCCCGCTCCAGGGCCTGAATTTTCCCGCCTGCTTTTTATTTGAGAGTTGGAGTGTCCTATGTCCTCTTTTGCCGAAATGATTGAAAACATCACCCCGGACATCTACGAGAGCCTGAAACTGGCCGTAGAAATCGGGAAATGGTCCGATGGCCGCAAACTGACCCAGGAGCAGCGTGAGTTGTCCTTGCAGGCACTGATCGCCTGGGAAGTGCAGAACCTGCCGGAAGACCAGCGCATCGGCTACATGGGCCCGCAGGAATGCGCGTCCAAGTCCACGACGGTGCCGAATATCCTGTTCAAATCGGATGCCATCCATTGATCGAGATTGGTCGCGGAGCCGTCAACAAGATGTCAGCGCGTCTGGATGAGCCGCTGGTGCAGTACAGCTTTCGTCTGGGAGACAGCGAGATTCCGGTCAACCCGATGATCGGCAAGACCGTGCGCCTGGAGTTTCTGGGGGCGATTCATTGCAGTCATTGCGGGCGCAAGACCAAGTCCAGCTACAGCCAGGGGTATTGCTATCCGTGCATGCTCAAGCTCGCGCAGTGCGACCTGTGCATCATGAGCCCGGAAAAGTGCCATCACGAACACGGCACCTGTCGCGATCCCGCGTGGGGCGAGCAGTTCTGCATGACCGACCACGTGGTGTACCTGGCCAATTCGTCGGGGGTCAAAGTCGGCATCACCCGTGCCACCCAGCTGCCGACACGCTGGCTCGATCAGGGCGCGAGTCAGGCTTTGCCGATTATCCGCGTAGCCACTCGCCAACAATCAGGCTTCGTCGAAGACCTGCTGCGAAGTCAGGTCGCGGACCGCACCAATTGGCGCGCGCTGCTCAAGGGCGACGCCGAGCCGGTAGACCTGGCAGCTATTCGCCAGCAATTGTTCGACACCTGCAGCGAAGGCCTGACAGGGTTGCAAGAACGATTTGGTCTGCAGGCTATCCAATTGCTACATGACGTGGAGCCCATCGAGATCCGGTACCCCGTCGAGGCGTACCCGACCAAGATTGTCAGCTTCAACCTGGACAAGAATCCGATCGCCGAAGGCACGTTGCTGGGGATCAAGGGCCAGTACCTGATTTTCGATACCGGCGTGATCAATATTCGCAAGTACACGGCCTATCAACTCGCCGTGCATCAGTAAAAGGACTCCACCATGCGCACCGATCAACCCCAAATGATCTACCTCAAAGACTACCAGGCGCCCGAGTACCTCATCGACGAGACGCACCTGACCTTTGAACTGTTCGACGACCATTCGCTGGTGCATACCCAACTGGTCATGCGCCGCAACCCGGCCCGTGGCGCGGGCCTGCCGCCGTTGGTGCTGGATGGTCAGTTGCTGGAGCTGCTGTCGGTCAAACTCGACGACGTCGAGCTGACCAGCGCCGACTACCAACTGACCCCGGACCACCTGACCCTGCACCCGAAGGCCGAATCCTTCGTCGTGGACAGCAGCGTGCGGATCCACCCGGAAACCAACACCGCGCTGGAAGGCCTTTATAAATCCAGCGGCATGTTTTGCACCCAGTGCGAGGCCGAAGGCTTTCGCAAGATCACCTATTACCTCGACCGCCCGGACGTGATGAGCAAGTTCACCACGACCCTGAGCGCCGACAAGCACAACTTCCCGGTGCTGCTCTCCAATGGCAACCCGATTGCCAGTGGCCCGGAAGATGACGGTCGGCACTGGGCGACCTGGGAAGACCCGTTCATGAAACCGGCTTACCTGTTCGCGCTGGTGGCGGGTGATCTGTGGTGTGTGGAAGACAAGTTCACCACCCTGAGCAACCGGGAAGTGACCCTGCGTATTTACGTCGAGCCGGAAAACATCGACAAATGCCAGCACGCCATGACCAGCCTGAAAAAATCCATGCGCTGGGATGAAGAAACCTACGGTCGCGAGTACGACCTGGACATCTTCATGATCGTGGCGGTCAACGACTTCAACATGGGCGCCATGGAGAACAAGGGCCTCAACATTTTCAACTCCAGCGCCGTGCTGGCCCGGGCTGAAACCGCCACCGACGCCGCTCACCAGCGGGTCGAGGCCATCGTTGCCCACGAATACTTCCATAACTGGTCGGGCAACCGCGTGACTTGCCGCGACTGGTTTCAGCTCTCGCTGAAAGAAGGCTTCACGGTCTATCGCGATTCCGGCTTCTCGGCAGACATGAACTCGGCCACGGTCAAGCGCATTCAGGATGTGGCGTACCTGCGCACTCACCAGTTTGCCGAAGACGCCGGCCCCATGGCTCACGCCGTGCGCCCGGATAGCTTCATCGAAATTTCCAACTTCTACACCCTGACCGTGTACGAAAAAGGCTCGGAAGTGGTCGGCATGATCCACACCTTGTTGGGCGCCGAAGGCTTCCGCAAAGGCAGTGATCTGTACTTTGAACGCCACGACGGCCAGGCCGTGACCGTGGATGATTTCGTCAAGGCCATGGAAGACGCCAATGGCGTGGACCTGACCCAGTTCAAGCGCTGGTACAGCCAGGCCGGCACGCCGCGCCTGGCCGTCAGCGAGTCCTACGACAGCGCCGCCAAAACCTACAGCCTCACGTTCCGCCAAAGCTGCCCGACCACACCGGGCCAGCCGGGCGAGGCGAAGAAGCCGTTCGTGATCCCGGTTGCCTTGGGCCTGCTGGACAAGCAGGGCAACGAAGTGGCCTTGCGTCTGCAAGGCGAGGCGGCGGCAACCGGCACGACTCGCGTGATCTCCGTGACCGAAGCCGAGCAGACGTTCACCTTTGTTGACGTTACCGAACAGCCGTTGCCTTCGCTGCTGCGCGGGTTCTCGGCACCGGTGAAACTGAGCTTCCCCTACAGCCGCGACCAGTTGATGTTCCTCATGCAGCACGACAGCGACGGTTTCAACCGCTGGGATGCCGGGCAACAGTTGTCTGTGCAAGTCTTGCAGGAACTCATCGGCCAGTATCAACAGGGCCAGGACATGGTCCTCGACCAGCGTCTGGTGACCGCGCTGGGCACGGTGTTGGCAGACACAACGCTGGATCAGGCCATGATTGCGGAAATGCTGTCGTTGCCGGGTGAAGCGTACCTGACCGAAATCAGCGAAGTGGCCGACGTGGACGCGATCCACGCTGCCCGGGAATTTGTGCGCAAGCAACTGGCGAACAGCCTGTTCGACGCACTGTGGACGCGCTACACCACCAACCGCGAAGTCTCGAAAGCCACGCCGTACATGGCCGAAGCCGAGCACTTCGCCCGTCGCGCCCTGCAGAACATCGCGCTGTCGTATCTGATGCTCAGTGAGAAGCCGGAAGTGCTGGCCGCCACTATTGAGCAGTTCGACACCAGCGACAACATGACCGAACGTCTGACCGCCCTGGCGATTCTGGTGAACTCGCCGTTCACCGCCGAAAAAGACAAGGCGCTGGCAGTGTTCGCGGAGAACTTCAAGGACAACCCGCTGGTCATGGATCAATGGTTCAGCGTGCAGGCCGGCAGCACCCTGCCGGGCGGCCTGGATCGGGTCAAGGCGCTCATGCAGCATCCCGCGTTCAACATCAAGAACCCGAACAAGGTGCGCGCCTTGATCGGCGCGTTCGCGGGCCAGAGCCTGATCAACTTCCATGCGGCGGACGGCTCTGGCTATCGCTTCCTGGCGGACCTGGTCATCCAGCTCAACGCTTTCAACCCGCAAATTGCGTCGCGGCAACTGGCGCCGCTGACCCGCTGGCGCAAATACGACAGCGCCCGTCAGGCGTTGATGAAAGCCGAACTGGTGCGCATCCGTGATTCGGGTGAACTGTCCAGTGACGTGTTTGAGGTGGTGAGCAAAAGCCTGGCCTGATTCGGCCCCGGCGTTTGATCCAAGGGCTGTCCGTCTACGCGGACAGCCCTTTTTTATTGGGTGGCGGGCGAAGCTTTTCTGTAGGGGATTTCCATCGTTTTGCACTGACCTTTCACACACCTGCGGGTGATTCGGCTTGCAGAAACGTCTTATTACATCGCTCATCCTGCCGGTTCGTGTTGCGGTGACGTAGACGTCGTCGTGCATAACATCCGGATGAAGGTATGGATTGTGTTGATGAACGTACGCAAAACGCTGGTTTTACTGGGGCTGACTACGCTTGGGCACGAGGCATTGGCGGGTGCGCAGGTCGCCAGTGAACAGCGGCTGCAAGTGGGCAGTGTGGAACTGAGCATCGGTGCCGGGCTCTTGAACGGTAAATCCGAGGAAAAGGTCTATGACCTGCACGAAGGTGGTGGAAAGCTCAGTCAATTGAACTGGGATTTCAAGCAAGTGCCCACGCTGCATCTGGGCCTGGCTTACCATCCTGCCGACTGGCTTACGCTGGACGTGCGTGGCTGGACGCGCATGAACGCAGGCGCTAGTCATATGAAAGACTATGACTGGCTCGACGGTGAAGGGGCTGGCTGGACTCACCGTTCCGATCACCCGGACACCCGGCTCAAGAATGCCTGGCAGGCAGAGTTGGCGGCAACTGTCTGGGCGCTCAAGCGTGAAGACCTTGCCCTCGGGGTGATGGCGGGTTACCAGCGCAGCCAGTTTGACTGGCAGTCTCGTGGTGGCAGTTACGTCTATTCTTCGGATGACGGTTATCGCGATCTCGCCGGACAGTTTTCGGCGGGGCAAAAGGTCATCAGCTACCAACAAACCTACGCAACACCTTATGTCGGACTGGTGGGCCTCTACGGCCTCCGGAACTGGACCCTTGAAGGGCGTTTCAAGTACAGCCAGTGGGTGCAGGCCAGATCTTACGACAATCATTATCTGCGCGACCTGACCTTTACCGGAAACCACGGCAATACGGGTCAGATGCAGAGCCTTGCCTTGGCCTTGTCGTACCACGTCAGCCCCAAGTTCTCCGTGAAGGCTGGCATTGATCATCAGGTGTACGCCGAAACCCGTGGCAGTACCCTGATCAGACACGCCCCCAGCGGCCAAAGCGGGCGTACCGGCCATAACTCCAGCGGTCAGGCCAACAGAACGACGATGTCTACCCTGGCCGTGGCTTATCAGTTTTGACCGCTGACAGCTGAAACCTGGCGTGTTGCCGCTTTGCCAAGTCGCCGGCTACAAAGGGTGTTACTCCTGTGGGGTAACACCCTTTTGTTACCTGAAGAAATACTGAATGTATCCCATGCGTCTGTCGTACAAGTTTAGTTACGACTTTTCGACGCGCTATCGGGTTGAATTTTTTGTCAGGTGAAAGTTGGAAGGTGAGTTCGAGGTTTTTCTGGTTTGATTGTCAGACAGCATAATGGGGCGATGGGCGAAGTTTGTAAGAAGTTTCTGTAGTTTTAGAATGGGCTCTACGTGTGCTCTCGTTAACTGCTTTTTGGCATCAGCGTTGCAATAGCTCAGCGGCTGATTCAAAACAATCGTCTGCCCGGGATGGGAGTGTCGATGACAAGGTGCTCGTTCTTATTGTTATGGTGAGGTTTCCTACAAGCAAAAATCTCGAATCTTAAAAATAGATATCTGCCGATTAATCTCAAATAAAAAAGTGACAGGGAGTTGACTGCAATGACTATCCCAACAGCCAGCATATCCATACGTCAGGCACCCAGGACAGCGGGTTTTAAGCTGCTCGGGTTGCTCCCCTTGTTGTGGGGCGCAAGCGCACAGGCGATGGAGTTGAGTTTCGCCGAAGGGGACATACAGGGTGCGTTGGATACGACGTTGTCTTACGGTCAAATGTGGAGGGTACAGGGGCGCGACAAGTCCAACGATGACGTCAATATCAATGACGGCAACAGAAACTTCGATACCGGGCTGGTTTCGGAGGTTTATAAAATTACAAGTGACCTGGAACTTTCTTACAAAAACTACGGGTTATTCCTACGCGGCACTGCCTTTTACGATACGCAGATCATGGACAAGCGTACGGACTACGCGCGCAATAATAATTTCTCACAGCCCAGTCAGAATTTTCCGAACGACAGTAGCTTTAGTTATGACACTCGTCATACCGCAGGACGTAATGCGGAAATTCTTGATGCGTATGTACACGGAAACTGGCAAGTCGCAGACATGTCCTTGGGGGCGCGGCTGGGGCGTCAGGTGTTCAACTGGGGAGAGGGTGCGTTCTATCGTGGCGGGATAAACACGACCAACCCGATTAATGCCGCCAGCTTCAGGTTGCCCGGTTCGGAACTCAAGGAAGTCCTTATTCCGGTGGAGGCGCTGAGTTTTAACATTGGCTTGAGCGACAACCTGTCCCTGGAAACCTTCTATCAGTTCAACTGGAAGGAAACTCAGGTCGACCCGGTAGGCACTTATTTTTCGGAAACCGATTTGTTCGCAGAGGGCGGCAGGACGGCTTACGCGCCGACTCCGCAGTTGATGCCGCTGGGCGGCCTGTATCAGGGGTTGAGTGCGGCAGGTGTTGGCGGGCTGCAGGGCGGCGGGCGCATCGATGGGGCCGGCAATCTCAAGGTCGCCAGCATTGGCCCGGACATCAACGCCAAAAACGATGGCCAGTTCGGTCTGGCGCTGCGTTATACCGCCGAGCAATTGAACTCGACCGAATTCGGCTTCTACTTCGTCAACTATCACGCCAAGGAACCCACCATCTACGCCGACCTCGGCAGCTATGCCGGGTTGAATCTGGCGCAGATCAGCGCTGCCACGGCCCCGGCGATCCAGCAACAAATGGCCGCTGCGCTGGGCATTAGCGTGGCGCAATTGATGGCCGGGATCGGCGCGGATCCAACCGGGCCTCTGGCGCAGCGTTATCGCAACACCCTGAGTTCGGCCGTGGGCGGCATTGCCACCCTGGACGTGGCCAATCAAGTGCAAGGCCGTCGGGAATACGCCGAAGACATTCGCATGTTCGGCGTGAGCTTCAACACCAACGTGGGTGATGCCTCGGTCTTTGGTGAACTGGCCTACCGACCCAACATGCCCATCGGCATGGCAGCCACCAGCGATCTACTGGGGGATTTGCTGCTTCAGGCACCCCAGATGGCGGGCGGATCGCGGGTCAATATCGGCGGTCATCACGTCGCTCTCGGCGAGCAGATTCACAATGCCGAACGGGTCGAGATGTTCAACGCTTCTCTGGGCACGATTTACAACTTCGGGCCACGTCTCAGTTTTGACGGGCTGACCGCCGTGGCCGAGCTGTCTTCCGAGCACCTGCGCAGTAGCAGCCTGCAGTACACCGCCTTTGACGGCAGCGTCCGTTACTACAGCGGGCGAGGTAACGGTTCCTACATCGCCGGTTACGACCGGGGCGATCAGGTCAACAAGAACGCCTATGGCTACACGTTGCTGCTGCAGGGCACGTGGAATGACCTGTACGCCGGGGTCAACGTCTCGCCGTTCCTGATCTACAAGGACGACTTCGAAGGCAATTCCCACCAGACCGGCAATTTCATAGAGGGCCGCAAGGCCTACACCCTGGGCGTGAAAGCCAGCTACCAGAACCGTCTGGAAACCGAACTGCAGTACACCGAGTTCTACGGCGGCGGCAAGAACAGCTCGATTCGGGATCGG
Organism: Pseudomonas sp. DWP3-1-2; assembly: GCF_049896285.1. NCBI lineage: Bacteria > Pseudomonadati > Pseudomonadota > Gammaproteobacteria > Pseudomonadales > Pseudomonadaceae > Pseudomonas > Pseudomonas sp. DWP3-1-2. Next base: position 151,759 of record NZ_JAFCTZ010000004.1, read on the forward strand.
GACAACATCGGCTTGAACGTGAAGTACTCGTTCTGAAGTTTCAAACAAGGAGAGTCATATGCTGATCAAACACTTGATCGGAGCGGCCGTTGCGCTGGCGCTGGGTGCCAATACCGTGATGGCTGCGGGTTTCGCCAGCCTTGGCGAAGGCTTGACGCCGCTGGGGGGCGAAAAGTCCGGCAATCAGGCGGGCACCATCCCGGCGTGGAATGGGGGCATCACCCAGCCGCCGGCGGGTTATCAAGGGTCCGGTAAACCTCACGTTGATCCTTTCGCTGCGGATAAGCCGCTGTTCACCATCACCAAGGCTAACCTGGATCAATACCGGGCCCACCTGACGCCGGGCCAGATTGCCCTGTTCGATACGTATCCGGCCACCTATCAGATGCCGGTGTACGTGACGCGCCGCTCGGGATCAGCGCCGCAATGGGTGTACGACAACACGCGCAAGAATGCCCTGAGCGCGAAGCTGGCAGACGGCGGCAATGGATTCACCGAGGCCTATGGCGGGATTCCGTTCCCGATGCCCAAAACCGGTGTCGAAGCGGTCTGGAATCACATAGCCCGTTACCGTGGCGAGTACGTGGTGCGCCGGGCTTCAGAGGTCGCCGTGCAACGTAACGGCAGCTTCAGCCCGATCACCTCTCAGCAGGAGGCCATGTTCAAGTTCTATGATCCCAAGGGGGCCTATGCCGATCTGAACAATGTCCTGTTCTATTACCTGTCCTTTATCAAAAGCCCGGCACGCCTCGCCGGATCTGCGGTACTGGTGCACGAAACCCTGGATCAGGTGCAGGAACCGCGTCAGGCCTGGGCCTACAACGCCGGGCAGCGCCGCGTCAGGCGAGCCCCCAGTCTGGCCTACGACACGCCGATTCCCGCAGCCGACGGCCTGCGCACGGCGGATGACACCGACATGTTCAACGGCTCGCCGGACCGCTACGAGTGGAAGCTGGTGGGCAAGCGGGAGATTTACATTCCTTACAACAACTACCGGGTTTCCAGTCCGGACGTGACGTATAAACAGCTGTTGCAGGCTGGTCATCTGAACCCGGCCTACACTCGTCATGAGCTGCACCGGGTATGGGTGGTGGAGGGCACGCTGAAGTCCAGTGCGCGTCATGTCTATTCCAGGCGAACGCTGTATCTGGACGAAGACAGCTGGCAGGCCGCGGTGGTTGATCAATACGATGGGCGTGGCGAGTTGTGGCGGGTGTCCCTGGCCTATCTGAAAAACTACTACGAGCTGCCCACCACGTGGTCTGCGCTGGACGTGTTCCACGATCTGCAGGCGCGCCGGTATCACGTGCAAAATCTGGTCAACGAGGAGGGCGGCACCATCGACTTCAGTCAGGCGCCGCCGGAGGACAGTGAATTCAAGCCTGCCGCATTGCGGCGCAGAGGGTTGCGCTAAGGCAGGGAGCTGTTCAGCGGCGTGGAGCTTTGGCACTGCACGCCGCTCTGTCAGTGATGCGTCTGCTTGGGCCCATTTCTGCGCGCGGGCATCAAGCTCGCTGATAACGGGTCAATCACGAAGTCCGCTTAACAAAAGATAACGTCTTGTCGATTGTCACGGGTTTCGAAAGCTGGATAGGATAGGTCTGCTTCCGAAAGGCTATGGTTAGAGCGTCTGCAGCGGTTTTGCAGGCGCTGGTCAGGCTTCGATGGACCTAATAACAATAAAGGGGAACGCTCCATGAGTGAGCCTGTAGATCGGCGCACCCAGTCCGGTGCAGACGCAGCCGCTGGCTGTTCACTGGCACTCCGCACGGGCAAACCCCTGGCGAACGGTTTTTCAGCACTCGCGGCCCTGGTGCTGGTGAGTTTTATCACCCCTGTCATGGCCACCACCGAAAGCGCAAAAAGCAGCGCCGGTGGCGATCCGGCTACGCTTTACTCCATTGAATCTCCCCGATCGGTACGCGGGCTCTTGCTGGACGTGACGCATGCCGGTTCGCGTCTGGTCGTCGTGGGCGACCGTGGTCACATTTTGTATTCCGATGATCAGGGCAAGTCCTGGACCCAGGCCAAGGTGCCGACCCGGCAATTGCTAACGGCTGTTTATTTCGTCGATGACCGACACGGCTGGGCCGTTGGTCACGACGCGCAGATCCTCGCCAGCAGCGACGGGGGCATGACGTGGACCAAACAGTTCGAGGACCTTGAACGCGAGGCTCCGTTGCTGGATGTCTGGTTCAAGGACCTCAGCACAGGGTTTGCGGTCGGCGCGTATGGTTCATTGATGACCACCACCGATGGTGGGCAGCATTGGGAAGACGTCAGCGACCGTCTCGATAACGAAGATCAATACCACCTCAACGGTATTACTCACGTCAGTGATGCCGGGCTGTTCGTCGTTGGCGAGGCGGGCAGCATGTTTCGCTCCGCTGACGACGGGCAGACATGGGAGAAGCTCGAAGGTCCCTACCAAGGCTCACTGTTCGGTGCGATCGGCACCGGCCAGCCCCGCACGCTGTTGATTTACGGGCTGCGTGGCAACCTGTATCGCTCCTCGGATTTCGGCAGCACCTGGAGCCCTATCGAATTGCAGGCAGAGCGCGGCCCACTGGAGTTCGGGCTGTCCAACGCCACCTTACTGGCGGATGGCTCGCTGGTGTTGGTGGGTAACGGCGGCAGCGTCATGCGCAGCACCGACGACGGTCTGACGTTCCAGGTGTACAACCGACCTGACCGGATTTCGCTGTCCGGTGTGACGGCCGATGCTCAGGGCAATCTGATTCTGGTCGGGCAGGGTGGCGTTCGCGTTACGTCGCCCACTGGCGCCGAGTCGACCCAACAATAAGAAACATCAAGGCGGGACATTCCGGCATGAGTAATCTCCACCACACTCAGCAGCACAACAACGACAAGGCTACGTTCCTTGAACGTTTGATTTTCAACAATCGGCCGGCAGTGATCGTCATCTGCCTGGTGGTCAGCGTCTTTCTTTTCTGGCAAGCGACCCTGATTCGCCCTTCCACCAGTTTCGAGAAGATGATCCCGCTGCAGCACCCGTTCATTGAAAAAATGATGGAGCATCGCAACGACCTGGCCAACCTTGGCAATACCGTGCGTATTGCTGTGGAAGCCGTGGATGGCGACATTTTTTCCAGGCAATACATGGAGACGCTGCGAGAGATCAACGACGAGGTGTTTTACATCCCGGGTGTCGACCGCTCCGGGCTAAAGTCGTTGTGGAGCCCCAGCGTCCGCTGGACCGAAGTGACCGAAGAGGGGTTCGCGGGCGGCGAAGTGATTCCGCAGAGCTACGACGGTTCGCAGGGCAGCCTGGACTTGCTGCGTAACAACGTGCTCAAGTCCGGTCAGGTCGGGCGTCTGGTGTCCAATGATTTCAAATCGAGCATCGTGGATGTTCCGCTGCTGGAGTCATACCCGGACCCTCAGGATCAGGGCAAGCTGATCAAGCTGGACTACCAGCAGTTTTCCCATCAGCTCGAAGAAAAAATTCGCGACAAATATCAGGCCCAAAACCCCAATGTCAAAATCCATATCGTGGGTTTTGCCAAGAAAGTGGGCGATCTGATTGATGGCCTGTTGATGGTGGTGCTGTTCTTTGGCGTTGCCTTCCTGATTACCCTGGTATTGCTCATCTGGTTCACTCGCTGCATACGCAGCACCATCGCGGTATTGATCACCACATTGATTGCCGTGGTCTGGCAACTGGGCCTGATGCATGCGGTGGGTTTCGGGCTGGACCCGTATTCGATGCTGGTGCCGTTTTTGATTTTCGCCATCGGTATTTCCCACGGCGTGCAGAAAATCAACGGCATTGCCCTGCAATCAAGCGACGCTGAAAACGCTCTGACGGCGGCCCGGCGCACGTTTCGGCAGCTATTTCTGCCCGGCATGATCGCGATTCTGGCCGATGCGGTGGGTTTCATCACTTTGCTGATCATCGACATCGGCGTGATACGCGAGCTGGCCATTGGCGCGTCCATTGGTGTTGCGGTCATCGTGTTCACCAACCTGATTCTGCTTCCCGTGGCGATTTCCTACGCGGGCATCAGCAAAAGGGCGATCAGCCGTAGCAAGAAAGATGCGATTTCCGAGCATCCCTTCTGGCGATTGCTGTCGGGCTTTGCCAGCGCCAAAGTCGCTCCGGTGTCCATCATTCTGGCGTTGCTGGCCTTTGGCGGCGGCCTTTGGTACAGCCAGAACCTGAAGATTGGCGACCTGGATCAAGGCGCGCCAGAATTGCGCCCGGATTCGCGTTACAACAAGGACAACAGCTTCATCATCAACAACTACTCCACCAGCTCTGACGTGTTGGTGGTCATGGTCAAGACGCCTCGGGAAGGGTGCTCGGCGTATCCGACGATGTCGGCCATCAACGAACTGACCTGGAAGATGGAAAATACGCCGGGGGTGCAGTCGGCGATTTCCCTGGTGACCGTTTCCAAGCAAATGATCAAGGGCATGAACGAGGGCAATCTGAAGTGGGAGTCCCTGTCTCGCAACAAGGACGTGCTCAACAGCTCCATTGCCCGTGCCGACGGCCTGTATAACAACGATTGTTCGGTGGCCCCGCTGTTGATTTTCCTCAATGACCACAAGGCAGAAACCCTGGATCGGGCGGTGCATGCGGTGCAGGAGTTTGCCAAGGAGAACAATCGCGAAGGTCTGGAGTTCCTGCTCGCAGCGGGTAACGCCGGCATCGAAGCGGCCACCAACGAAGTCATCAAGCAGACAGAGATGACCATTCTGATTCTGGTCTACATCTGCGTCGCAGCCATGTGCATGATCACGTTCCGCTCCTGGGCCGCGACCTTGTGCATTGTCTTGCCGCTGGTGCTGACGTCGGTGCTGGCTAACGCCTTGATGGCCTTCATGGGCATCGGCGTCAAGGTCGCAACCTTGCCGGTGATTGCCCTGGGTGTGGGGATCGGCGTCGACTACGGCATTTATGTCTACAGCCGTCTGGAAAGCTTCCTGCGTGCCGGGCTGCCGTTACAGGAAGCCTATTACGAGACGCTGAAGTCCACCGGCAAGGCGGTGCTGTTCACGGGGCTGTGTCTGGCCATCGGCGTGTGCACCTGGATTTTCTCGGCGATCAAGTTCCAGGCGGACATGGGCCTGATGCTGACTTTCATGCTGCTCTGGAACATGTTCGGTGCATTGTGGCTGTTGCCAGCCCTGGCACGCTTCCTGATCAAACCGGAGAAAATGGCGGGCAAAAAAGGGAATTCATTGTTTGCCCACTAACCCCGGCGCGGGGTCGGAGTTTCCTGTCGTGGGACCGCCTTCAGTCGGGTAGAGATCGCTGCATGATTGCCATCAGTCATGCAGCTTTCCCGGCGCTTACTCGCTACCCAGCACCACGCTCAACGCATTCCTGGCGTCATCGAGCTGCACCAGCGTCGCATGTCGAGCACCCAAGGCATCGCGGTTCTGGATGGCGGTGAGGATTGCCTTGTGCCTTGGGAGCGCCAGCTCATGCAGGTTGGGCCGTCGATTGGAATGCTTGAGGGCTTCACGCAAGGCCAGGGACAGCATGTTGCACAGATGGGCGAGCAAGTCATTGTGGGTGGCATCGGCGATGCGACTGTGGAAGTCCAGATCCGGTTGCAACAGCGCTTCAGGATTCGGCGCAGCTTCCATGCGTTGGTAGGCTTCGTCGATGGAGGCGATTTCGTCATCCGTCGCGTATTGGGCCGCCAATGCGGCGACGGCGGGCTCGATAACCGCACGCACGCTGGTGAGCAGGTTGAAGAATTCGGCTTGCGGGGTGCTCTGCATGACCCAGTGCAAGACGTCCGGATCGAGCAGGTGCCATTCCCGGCGGGCTTTGACCACAGTGCCGACGCGCGGCCGGGAATAGACCAGCCCCTTGGCCACCAATACGCGGGTCGCTTCACGCAGGACCGGTCGGCTGACGGCATACTCTTCGCACAGCAGCGCTTCGGCGGGTAGCTTTTCGTCGGGTTTGAAGCGTCCGGAGACGATCTGCATGCCCAGTTCCTGGACGATGCGGGCGTGCATGCTTTTACGGGCGGAAGGCTTTCGGTAGTCCATGGGAACGCATGTCGATCCTGAGCGATGAGTGCGGCGCATCATAGCATCCAGGGGCCATAGTCCCACGGACGCTTGAATGATGAGCGCGAATCCTGTGGGAGGGAATGTATTCCCGAAGGGGTCAGTGCAGACGCACATTCCTGAGACCATGGGACCGGCTTTAGCCGGGAAGGGTAGTTCAGACGATGCAGATGCAGCGAACGCCCTGGCCTCGTCCCGGCTGAAGCCGGCCCCACAAGGTGAACAACACTTCCCGGCTGAAGCCGGCCCCATTGAGAGTAGGTTTGCGTTTGAACTGTGGCTGAATATCTGCCCGCGAAAACACCCCAAAGTCTGGATAAGTGTCCAGTTTTTGGGGTGCAGCGCAGCGTTTTGTCATTTACCGATCAATGGGAATGACGCGGCACCTCAGCCCCTCGGCAACCCACCAGGAAGTCAAAATCGCAGCCCTGATCGGCCTGCAACACGCGCTCGACGTACAGTTCGCGATAACCGCCCGCCAACAGTTTCTGCGGTGGCTGCCAGTCCGCCAGTCGAGCGGCCAGTTCGGCGTCCGGGATGTCCAGGTGCAGACGACCACTGGCGCAGTCGAGTTCGATCCAGTCGCCTTCCTGCACCACCGCCAGCGGCCCGCCCGCTGCCGCTTCCGGTGCCACATGCAAGACCACCGTGCCGTAAGCGGTGCCGCTCATGCGGGCATCGGAAATCCGCACCATGTCCGTCACGCCTTGGGCCAGCAGTTTGGCGGGCAGGCCCATGTTGCCGACCTCGGCCATACCGGGATAACCCTTCGGCCCGCAGTTTTTCAAGACCATAATCGAGGTGGCGTCGATGTCCAGATCCGGATCATTGATCCGCGCCTTGTACATGTCGAAGTTCTCGAACACCACGGCACGCCCCCGATGCTGCATCAGTGATGCCGTCGCCGCAGATGGCTTGAGGACCGCGCCCAATGGCGCGAGATTGCCCCGCAGCACGCAGATGCCGCCGTCGGCACGAATCGGATTGTCCAGGGCGCGGATCACTTCGTCTTCGCCGTAGATAGGCGCGTTCCGGGTGTTTTCGCGGATGGATTTGCCGTTGACCGTCAGTGCGTCGGGGTTAGGCAGCAAGCTGGCTTCGTCCATGCGCCGCAGCACGGCGGGCAGGCCACCCGCGTAATAGAACTCTTCCATCAGGAAGCGTCCGGATGGCTGGAGATCGACAATGGTTGGCATGCCGCGACCGATTCGGGTCCAGTCGTCCAGTTCCAGGTCGACGCCGATGCGTCCGGCGATGGCTTTGAGGTGGATCACGGCATTGGTCGAACCGCCAATCGCGGCGTTGACCCGAATGGCGTTTTCAAAGGCTTGCCTGGTGAGGATCTTCGACAGACGCAGGTCTTCGCGAACCATCTCCACAGCGCGCATGCCCGACATGTGCGCCAGTACATAACGGCGCGAATCCACGGCGGGGATTGCCGCGTTGTGGGGCAGGGAGGTGCCCAGCGCTTCGGCCATGCAGGCCATCGTCGAGGCGGTGCCCATGGTGTTGCACGTACCCGCCGAGCGGGACATGCCGCCTTCGGCCGCGAGGAAGTCGTCCAGTGTGATCTGCCCGCCTTTGTAGGCTTCGTGCATTTGCCAGACCACCGTGCCGGAACCGATGTCCTTGCCTTTGTGCTTGCCGTTGAGCATGGGGCCGCCGGTGACGACGATGGCGGGCACGTCGCAGCTGGCGGCGCCCATCAACAGTGCCGGGGTGGTTTTGTCGCAACCGGTGAGCAACACCACGCCATCAATCGGATTGCCGCGAATGGCTTCCTCGACGTCCATGCTGGCCAGGTTGCGGGTAAACATTGCCGTGGGGCGCAGGTTGGATTCGCCGTTGGAGAAAACCGGGAATTCCACTGGCCAGCCACCGGCCTCAATCACGCCACGTTTGACGTGTTCGGCAATCTGCCGGAAATGCGCGTTGCAAGGCGTCAGTTCGGACCACGTGTTGCAGATCCCGATAATGGGTTTGCCCTGAAACTGGTGATCGGCGATGCCCTGATTCTTCATCCAGCTGCGGTACATAAAGCCGTTCTTGTCGGCAGTACCAAACCATTGGGCAGAACGCAGGGTGGGTTTTTTATCGGAATCAGACATGATCGGCTCTCTTATTGTAAGACTTAATGGCTTTTCTGATCGTTAAAATAAGCGCAAATTCGCGCTATTGGAAGAGTTGTGAGCTAAATAGTAATACTATATAGTCGTTTTTCATTGAGGGACGACCCTGGCAGAAGCACGCGAGTGCTCGAAGGCAGAGGCGGACCCAGGTTCCATAACAAAAACAATTGGAGACCGCACCCATGAGCCAGGAACTCAGGCTTATTCGTCGCATCACCCTGAAACTGATCCCCTTCCTGATCCTGCTGTACCTGATCGCCTATGTGGACCGCTCCGCTGTTGGCTTCGCCAAGCTGCACATGGGCGCGGACATTGGCATCGGTGATGCGGCCTATGGCCTGGGCGCCGGTCTGTTCTTCATCGGCTATTTCCTGTTCGAAATCCCCAGCAACCTGATGCTCGAACGCTTCGGCGCTCGTCGTTGGTTCGCCCGGATCATGATCACCTGGGGTGCTATCACCATTGGCATGGCGTTCGTCCAGGGGCCGCACAGTTTTTATGTCATGCGTTTCCTGCTGGGCGCGGCGGAGGCCGGTTTCTTCCCTGGGGTGCTGTACTACATCACTCAGTGGTTCCCGGTTCGCCATCGCGGCAAGATCCTCGGCCTGTTCATCCTCTCCCAGCCTATTGCCATGATGATCACCGGCCCCGTGTCCGGCGGGCTGTTGGGCATGGAAGGCATACTGGGCCTGCACGGCTGGCAGTGGCTGTTCATTGTGATCGGTATGCCCGCGGTCTTGCTGACCTGGCCAGTACTGCGCTGGCTGCCGGACGGCCCCCAACACGTCAAATGGATGGATCAGGCCGAGAAAGACTGGCTCACGGGTGAACTGAAAAAAGACCTCGAAGCGTACGGTCAGACCCGCCACGGCAACCCCCTGCATGCCTTGAAAGACAAGCGTGTACTGCTGCTGGCGTTGTTCTATCTGCCGGTGACGCTGAGCATTTATGGTCTGGGCCTGTGGCTGCCGACGCTGATCAAGCAATTTGGTGGCACCGACCTGGTGACGGGCTTCGTGTCGTCGGTGCCCTACATTTTCGGCATCGTCGGTCTGCTGATCGTGCCGCGCAGTTCGGATCGACTGAACGACCGCTACGGCCATCTGGCAGTGCTGTATGTGCTGGGCGCCATCGGCCTGTTCCTCAGTGCGTGGCTGACCGTTCCAGTCGCGCAGTTGGCGGCTTTGTGTCTGGTGGCCTTCTCGCTGTTTTCCTGCACGGCAGTGTTCTGGACGTTGCCAGGGCGGTTTTTCGCCGGGGCCAGCGCCGCCGCCGGGATTGCCTTGATCAACTCCGTGGGCAACCTGGGCGGCTACATCGGGCCGTTCGTGATCGGCGCGCTCAAGGAATACACCGGCAATCTTGCGTCCGGTTTGTATTTCCTTTCCTGCGTGATGGTCTTCGGCCTGGTGCTGACCGGCGTGGTGTATCGCCTGCTGGAACGCAAGCATGTATTGCCAGCCAGCGATTTTGCAGCCAGTGCGCGTAGCAGCCGCTAGTCCCGTGCAGGAGCGAACCTGTTCACGAACCGCCGCACTTGATTCACTGCGTCGAGTTTCCCGACACGTTGGCTGCTGCCGTTTTTGTCCCGAATTCTGAGAGGAGTCACAGCATGAATTTAGTGCAATTCGAATTGAGCAACGGCCAGCGTCGCGTGGGGCTGGTAGACGGCGATCTGATCCGGGAAGTGAAGGGCGCTCAAAGCGTTCGGGAGCTGGCGCTGTCGGCCATTGATGCGGGCACGGATCTGGCGCGACAGGTGGACAGCCTGGGGCTGGGCGACAGCCATGACTATCGGCAACTGCTCAGCGAACAGCGCATTCTGCCGCCACTTGACCACCCCGATCCTGCGCACCTGCTGGTCAGTGGCACGGGGCTGACGCATTTGGGCAGCGCGTCGGCCCGGGACAAGATGCATCAACAGGCGGGCGACGAAGCGTCGATGACCGACACCATGCGCATCTTCAAGTGGGGCGTGGAGGGCGGCAAGCCCGAGGCCGGGCAGGCCGGGGTGCAACCGGAATGGTTCTACAAGGGTGACGGCGGCATCGTTGTACGCCCTGGCGGGGCCTTTGCGCTGCCACCCTTTGCCGAAGACGGCGGCGAGGAGCCGGAACTGAGCGGGTTATACGTGATCGGCAACGACGGTAAGCCTTATCGACTGGGTTTCGCCATCGGCAACGAATACTCCGACCACATCATGGAGCGTCGAAATTATCTGTATCTGGCCCATTCCAAGTTGCGCGCCTGTTCGTTCGGGCCTGAGTTGCGGGTGGGCGAACTGCCGCAGAATCTTTCCGGCACCAGCCGGGTGATTCGTGACGGTGCCGTGCTTTGGGAGAAGGAATTCCTCAGCGGGGAAGCCAACATGTGCCACAGCCTGGAAAACCTCGAATACCACCACTTCAAATACGCGCAGTTCCTGCGGCCAGGCGACGTGCACGTGCATTTTTTCGGCACCGCGACCCTGTCTTTTGCCGACGGCATTCGCACTCAGCCGGGGGACCGGTTTGAAATCAGCCAGGCCGAGTTCGGCCAACCGTTGGTCAACGGGATCGTCGCCACCGACGCCGCTTTTCAGCCGGGAGGAATCGGCCGCCTTTGACAGGTCCGTCGGAGCGACCGTGACGGCCCACCGTCTCGGTCGCTGATGCTGATGAATTGCTTTCGTCAATGCCCCGCAACGCCCAATAACAACAATGAGGTGCGCATATGACCCGTAACACTGTGCCAGTCGATAGCTTCGACGAGGATGCCTTTGAGGACCGGATTTATCGCAAAGTGAACTGGCGGATCATCCCGCTGTTCATCGCCTGTTTTCTGTTCGCTTACCTGGATCGGGTCAACATCAGCTTCGCCAAGTTGCAGATGCAGAGCGATCTGGGCTTCAGCGAAACTGTTTATGGCCTGGGCGCCAGTCTGTTTTTCGTCGGTTATTTCCTGTTCGAAGTCCCGAGCAACATGCTGTTGCACAAGATCGGCGCGCGCGTGTGGATCGCGCGAATCATGGTGAGTTGGGGGATCACGTCAGCCTGCATGATGTTTGTGCAAAGCGAGTTCTGGTTCTACACCTTGCGCTTTCTGATTGGCGTGATGGAAGCGGGTTTCGTGCCGGGTGTGCTGTACTTCTTCACTCAGTGGTATCCGGGGAATCGTCGGGCGCGGGTCAATTCCTACTTCAAAAGCTCGATTTGCCTGTGCGGTATTGTGGGCGGTCCGATTGCCGGATTGATCCTCGGGCATTTCGATGGTGTGTTGGGCATGCCCGGCTGGCGCTGGCTGTTTTTGCTTGAAGGCATTCCTTCGGTGCTGTTGGGCGTCGTAGTGTTCTGGTTCGTCTGCGACCGGATCGAAGACGCTTCCTGGTTGAGTGAGCGGGAGAAAAAAGTCGTGCTGGCCCGCATGGCCAGGGAAGTGCAGCCCGAGACGCCCCAGACCTTCAAAGACATCTGGAAACACCCGACCACTTACGTCATGTCGGTCATTTATCTGTGCCTGGTCATGGCGCTGACCGGCCTGTTGTTCTGGATGCCCCAGTTGATCAAGACTGCAGGCGTGGCCGACACCATGGACATTGGCCTGCTGACGGTGATCCCGTATGTAGGCGCGGTGGTGGGTAATCTGCTGATCGGTGCCAGTTCGGACCGACATGGCGAGCGTCGCTGGCACATGGCGGCTTGCGCGTTGCTGACCGCCGCCGGTTATCTGGTCTGCGCCAGCTTTCCGGGGCAATTGGTGCCGTTGATGATCGGCATGACCATGATCATGACCGGCATCATCGCCTGGATGCCCATCTTCTGGACCATTCCACCGCGCTTTCTCAGTGGCCTGGCAGCAGCCGCGGGGATTGCGCTGATCAACTCCATCGGTCAGTTGGGCGGGATCATCGCGCCTTTCATGGTCGGGCGGATCAAGGACCTGACGGGCGCCGCCACGCCCGCGCTGTTCGTGCTGTGCGCGGTCTGCGTGTTGGCCACGGCGTTGATTATCTGGGGTATACCCAATCGCTATTACGTGCGTGAAACCATTCACGACAAGCCGCTCGTCTCTCCTGCGCCAGCCTCGGCCTGACCAGACAGGGCATTTTGGCCTATCATTCGCCTTTTTCATGAAGGCGAATGATATGACTGACACTCCGACAACCCTCCACGACTCCCTGAAAAGCGCGACCATGCTGGAGATAGACGGCCTGCACGCCTGGGATTTTTTCCTCGGCGACTTCCTCACCCTCGAGTGCATGGACGGTCGCGAGCGCAAGACCTGGCGTTTCAGTCTGGAGCAGATTCATGCTGCAGCGTTCGATGACGCGGCGCAAAGCTGGGTGATCAACGATGGCGCCAGCGATCACCGTCTGAAATGCCTGGACGCGTTCACCCCAAGCAACGATGTGGACGAGCTTGAAGAAGAGACCCCTGTGTAAACCCCCCCTGTATAAAACCATTGTGGGGCAGGCATTGTCATAGAGGTGACTCCCGCGTCGAAGACGCCGGTAATAATTTCAAAGAGACAATGTTTATGACGCGTACATTTCTGCCATTGCTGACGCTGGTTAGCGCAATGAGCGCCTTACCGACACAGGCTCAAAGCATGACCGACTACGACGTACTGATTGGTTCCTATACCCAGGGTGCCAGCGAAGGTATTTACCGTTATCGCTTCGACAGCCAGACCGGCAAGCTCGACCCGCAGCCGCGACAGGTGATCAAAACCCACAATCCTTCCTGGTTGACGATGTCCGCGGATCAACGTTATCTGTTCGTGGTCAACGAAAACGGCCCCGGCGGCAAGGATGAGGTGGGTAAGGTCAGCAGCTTTGCCATTGACCCCAAGACCCACGAAGTGACGCCGGTCAATCAAGTGTTGAGCCGCGGTGACGAGCCGACCCATTCGAACCTCAGCATTGACGAGCGTTTTCTGTTCGTCTCCAATTACGCCGTGGCGCCTGATCCGGGCGGCTCACTGGCGGTGATTCCTGTGGGCAAGGACGGCAGGTTGTCTGACGTGGTGCAGGTCAGCAACGATCACGGGGCCAGCAAGGTCAACGTCGAGCGTCAGGCGTCTTCCCATGTTCACTCGGCTGTGACAACGCCTGACGGTAAGTATGTCGTTGCCAGCGATCTGGGAGCGGACAAGCTGTTCGTGTTCAGCTACGACGGCGAGAAAACCCAGCCCTTGCAGCCGGCCAAGCACCCCATCGTTGCGTTGCCACCCGGCAGCGGTCCTCGGCATCTGTTGTTCAGCGAGGACGGCAAACAGGCCTGGCTGACGCTTGAAATGGTCGCTGAAGTGGCGGTATTTGATTATCACGACGGCGAATTCAAGCTGAAGCAAAAGGTTGACCTGAAAAACCAGGGCGTGCAGCAGAAAGTCGGAGCGGGTGGTCTCCACACTTCTGCCGACGGCAAGTTTCTGTATGTCGCCAACCGGGGCGAGGCCAATCAGTTTCTCGTATTCGCCATCGACGCCAACGGCCAGCTCAAGGAAATTCAGCGCCGCCACGTGGAAGGCATCGAACCCCGAGAGTTCAGCCTGGACCCAAGCGGCCGTTTCATGCTGATTGCCAACCAGAAAAGTCATCAGATCGTCACCGTCAAGGTCGACCCGAAAACCGGGATGCTTGGTGACACCGTGCAGAAACTGGATTTCGATTCGCCTTCGGATTTCCATTTCCTCAGCAACAAGTAGTCGGGAGTCACGCTCGGCCCGCGAAACACGCGGGCTGAGCCGAGTATTAATCCCGCTGATATCAGCTAATGCTACAAAACATTTCGAATGAACCGCCCTCGAAGGTAAGTTTGAGTCACGGCCAAGACGGTCAAGACTTAAACGCTGTTTCCACAGAATACTCGAGGGTCACCCCCATGAATTTAAACGTCTTCTCTCTCATCGCCGCGTCTGCCATTTCCGCCACTGTTGCGTTGCCTGCTCAGGCCAGTGTTGAAATTACAGAAAGAAAAGCCCATGCCACCCAGACGTATACGCCTAAATACCTGCAACAGAGCGCCAGGTTCTACGCCGCACTGGATCACAAGACTCAACAATGAAAGTGGTTGCCGGTGAATCCATTCCCCGTTAACGAACGGCTCGATACCGGGGAATGGATTCTCGAACGCGTTGTAGATGAACGTTGGATGTCACCGCCGCTTTCTCGAGCATGTTCGCTTACCCAGGTTTTTGCGACCCCTGTTCATTGCGTATCAGACCCTGCAAATTCTGCCAGTGAGCCTGCTCGCGAAAGCGTCAGACGAATTCCCCTTTGCCCGCATCCATAAACGTTGCGGGTTTTTTTATTCAGCGTTTGACAGCTTGCTGAAGTCATCAACTCAACAGATATCCGCTATGCCGGGTCATCGTTTTTCAATCGTGCGGTTTTCTACGATTGTGTCGGCCTGGACACCCATCACGGAGTTACAACCATGACGACTGTCATTCTTCATTCAATCAAGCAGGGCGCCTATGTCGCCATTGCTCTTTATGTTGTTTTGATTGCCGTGGTGACGGTTGCCAGCATGAATCCGCAACTGACGACGCCTCAGGCTCATGCATCGAGTGGCCATCGGACCACGCATTGAATGAGTGGGCGCTGGGTGATTGCTCGGGAAGCGGCGGTATCTATTTGGCCATCACCGCCTTGAACAGCACCGACTCCATGAACTGCTGCAACCAGCCACGCAGTTTCGGATAAGGGCTGTCGGCAAACCACTCAGGTTCGACCGCACTGAACTGCCTGATGAACGGGGCCAGGGCGGTATCCACCAGTGTCAGATGACCACCCACCAGAAAGTCCCCTTGTTGCAGGCGGTCTTCCAGTTTTTTCAGAAACGCTTCAGCCTGCTGGCGGTAGTGCACCTGGGAGTGTGCCGGGTGGCGGACGAAATATTTGTAGCGGTCCAGATGCGTCTTGAAGACGTGATCGTTTTCTTCGATGAGCGCCTGAATCTGACGCCGTGCATCGCCGTCGGTGATTTTTAACCAGTCGTCCGGATCGTTCTGGGCGAGCGCCCAGTGCATGATGTCCAGGCTCTGTTCGAGCACGCTGTCGCCCAGAATCAACACCGGTACGGTGCCTTTGGGGGATCGCTCCAGCATGTCTGGGGGTTTGGCTTTGAGGCTGACTTCCTCAATGTGCACGTCGCAGCCCGCATAGCGCAGGGCCATGCGCGCTCGCATGGCGTAAGGGCAGCGGCGAAAGGAATACAGAACCGGTTTCAACTGCTTACCTCGACAGTGCTCAACCCATTGCCCTGGCGGCGGACCTGAATCTGCACGGGGATCCGTTCGTGCATTTCCTGAACGTGGGAGATGACGCCGACCTTGCGGCCCTGCGCCTGAAGTCCATCCAGTGCGTCCATGGCCAGTTGCAGGGATTGCGGGTCAAGGCTGCCGAAGCCTTCGTCGATGAACAGGGATTCAATCTTCAGGGTGCTGGACGCCATGGACGCCAGACCCAAGGCTAGCGCGAGGGAAACCAGAAAGGTTTCGCCCCCGGACAGTGAATGCACCGAGCGCAGTTCGTCGCCCATTTCGGTGTCCATTACCAACAGGCCCAACATGCTGCCGCCACGTTTGAGCCGGTAGCGACGCACCAGTTGTTTAAGCTGCGTGTTGGCGTGATGCACCAGCAGGTCAAGGTTGTAGGCCTGAGCGATCTTGCGGAAGGTGTCGCCGGTGGCTGAGCCGATCAATGCATTGAGCCGTGCCCAGCGTTGCCACTCGTCGTAAGCCTCGCGGATGCGTTGGGCCAGGGCCTGATTGGCGTCCTGACGGCGTTGGTCATCGGCCTGTTGTGCGCGCAAGTCGGCGCACTGCTGTTCACCCTCGGCGATCAGGTTGTGCAGTTCAATCAACGCCTGGTCCAGGTGTTCGGCCTCGATGTCGCCGATTTGCCGGGTCTGGTGATTGTTCAGCCGTTGCTCGCGCTCTTGCAACAGCACCTTGGCCTGTTCCACGGATTTTTCGCTGGCTTGCAATTGATGACGCAGCTCACTGACTTGCTCGTCGTCAATGCTCAGCAAGTGTTGGAGGCCGCTGTCATCGAGTTCGGTATGACGGCTGCGCCATTGACTGATCCGTGCCGTCAATTCGGTGCCTTCCTGCTGCAAGCCTTGCAGACGTTCCTGGCGTGCCTGAAGTTCAGCGGCCAACTGGATCAACTGGCTATTGATGTCCTGCAACGCCTGACTCGCTGCGCTCTCGGCCTGTCGGGCCTGCTCAAGGTCGCGCTCCAGTTGGTGCTGCCAGTGCTCGGCACTGGGGTGTTCACCCAGCAATTGGGTCAGCGTCTGTTGGCTGGCGGTTTGCTGTTCGCCCAGGGCGGTGCAGCGCTGTTGTACTTCGCCCAGGTGCTGAGCGCGGGTTAACTGTTGCGATTGCTCCAGTTCGATTTTCTGCTGACGTTCACGCTGGTCCTGCAATTCGTCGCGTTGTTGCTCCAGTTGGTCAAGCCGCTGAGTCACTTGCTGGTCCAGTTGCATGACCGTCGCGGCGGGGTCATCGCGCAGGCCGTCCAGGTGTTCGGCGCTCAACAGCGGCGCGAACGCGGTGAGTTCTTCCTCCAGACGCGTTTGGTCGGTGTTCAGCGCCCGCTGTTGGTCAGCCAGTTGTTGCGTGGTGGTCTGACTGGCTTCGTTGGCGCTCAACAGTTGCTGCTGCAGGCGCGCTGCATCTTTTTGCAGGGCGAGCAGGGCGTTCTGGCGCTCTTCATCCCGAGTGATGTTTTGCCCCAGTTGTGCCAGTTGCTGGTTCAGCCAGGTGTCGCGCTTTGCCGGGTCCTGTTCCAGCAGCCGTTTGCCCAGTGGATGAGCTTGCAGGGCGGGTGCCAGGGCGTGCTGCCGAGTCTCCAGTTGCTCCTGTTGCTGCAGGAATTCCTTCTGCTGGGCAATCAGCCCGCCGACGGTGATGCGCAACTCATCGAGGTTTTTCTTGAGCGTGTCCACCGCCTTCTGCGCGTTGCTTTCTTCGTTTTCGTCGTGCCGGGTCAAGCGTTGCAGCAAGACTTGCGGCTCATGCCACGGGTGCTCGCTGCTGCCGCACACCGGACACGGCTGGTCATCCTGCAATTGCAGGCGCAGCTCTTCAACGCTGGCGCCGCGAGCCAGGCGCTGGCGTTCCAATAACTGTCGGGTCACGGTCAAGGTCTGTTCCGCGACGTGCAGTTCGTTCTTTGCTTGCAGGCCTTCGCGATTGAGTTGTTCGCGCTGTTGATGGACCTGGTGCTGTTTTTCCGTCAGTTCCAGCGCGCGGCTGTCCAGTTCCTGTTGGGTGGTCCACAGCCGCGCCAGTTCTTCGAAGGCGCGCTGCTGTTTGCGATTGTCTTGCAGGAGGCTGCCGAGAATCTGGATTTGTTCGCCCACTGCGTCGGCTTCAGCGCCGGCTTCGCGATACAGCAGATCCAGCTCGCCGCGCAGTTCGCTTGCGCGCTGTCTGGCAGCGTCGGCACGTTCTTGCAGATGTGGCAGTTCGGTCCGGCCCTGCTTGAGCCGCGCACCGATCTGCATCAGTTGTTTCAGGCGATCACGATACGCATTCCAGGCTTCCCCCAGCGGGGCAAGGCCCTGGCTTTGCTCCAGCTGTCCGGCGATCCGCTCCAGCCGCCCGGCGACCTGGGCCTGTTGCTCAAGCAAACTGTGCAAGGTGCTTTGCCCTTGGGTGCAGCTGTGTTCGGCGTGTTGCCTCAGTTCATGGGCCTGGCGCAGTTCCTCCGTCAGACGGGCGACGTTGTTCTGAATGTCGAAGGCCTGACGCAGCAAGGGCGAAGCGTCACTGTGTTGCTGTTGGGCCTTGAGTGATGCGGCCTGCGCCTGAACACACGCCTGTTGCTGCTGGGCCTGGCGGGTTTGCAGGTCGCTCTGTTGGCCGAGCTGTTGCTGGATCTGGGCCGCCAGCGGGTTTAGCTGTGCCGTCAGTTCAGTCTGACGCAGGAACTGATGGCGCTGCGGGGCCAGTTGCTCCAGGCGGGCCAGAGTCAGGCGTTGGTCGCCCTGACTGTCCCAGTGCAATTGCGCCTGTTGCAATTGTTCGGCGGCGCTTTGCTGTTCTTGCTGAAGTTGGCGCAAAACCGTGTGCCATTGCTGTTGCAATTCAAGCTGGCGCAGTTCGCTTTGCCGGGTCTTGAGCAGGTGCTGCGCCGCTTCAAAACGCTGATCCAGTTCGGCCCGGGCTTCGGGCTCCATGGGCGTGACGCCGGTGGCCAAGGCCCTGAGATCGTCGTGGGCTTTTTCAGCCTCCTTGCTCTTGCTGAACGCCCGCCGCCCCAACTGGCTGTAAATCGCCGTGTCGGTGAGCTTTTCCAGCAGCTCACTTCGCTCCCTGTCGTCAGCTTTCAGAAAGGCGCTGAATTCACTTTGCGCCAGCATCACGGCACGGGTGAATTGCTCGAAGTTGAGCCCAAGGCGGGCTTCGAGCAGGGTTTTGTACTCGGTCTTGTTCTGGCTGCTGAGGATTTGCTCGCTGTCCAGATCGGTCAGGGTCTGGCGGCTGGCCTGGAGTTTTTTGGACGCGTTGTCCCGGGCGCGGTTGGTTTCCCAGCGGGCGCGATAGCGACGGCCGTCAATGCCGACAAAATCCACCTCGGCAAAGCCGCTGCCGGTGCCGCGCCGCAACAGCGTGCGGGGGTCGTTGGTGCTGATTTCACCGTCAATTTCCGGCACTTTCGATTGGCCGATATTGCTCAGGCGCGGGATGGCACCGAACAACGCCAGGCACAAGGCATCGAGCAAGGTGCTTTTACCGGCACCGGTCGGGCCGGTAATGGCGAACAGACCGGCGCTGGCCAAGGGTTCGGCCGTGAAGTCCAGCTCAAACGGGCCAGCCAGTGACGCAAGGTTTTTCAGGCGGATGGCGAGAATTTTCATGGCTGTTCGCTCTCCAGCTGCACTTCCTGCAGCAGCGTGGCGAAGTCGTTGAGGGTTTGCTCATCCACCTCGCTGCCGTAGTTTTCCTGCCAGGCGCGGCTGAACAGCTCCAGCGGGTTGAGTTGATCCAGTTCGATCAGGCCTTCGCCGTCATCGTTGCCGTCGCCCCTGCCTTTGCCGACATATTCAGCAGCGATGCGTACCAGGCGCACGGCTTTACCCTGCAGTGCGCCTTCAATCTGGTTGCGCAGGTCCGGTTGCGGCTCGTCCAGGCGTACCCGGACTTCCAGCCAGGGTTGGCGCTCGATATCCGCCAACAGGTCGATGTCCGGCAGGTCCTTGAGCTGCACCAGCAGTTCAGCCAGGGGAGCAGGGCCGACCCGTTGCAGGTTGACGGCGCGGGGAATCAGCAGGGGTTCGACGCTGAGCAGTTGGTCGCCTTCGCAGGTGATTTCCAGAATCTGATGGGCGTAGCCGATTTCCGAAAATGACAGCGGAATAGGCGATCCGCTGTAGCGAATGCGGTCTTCCCCGTTGACCCGCTGGGGTTTGTGCAGGTGACCGAGCGCCACGTAAGTGATGCTTGGCCCAAACAGGCTGGCGGGCAGTGCTTCAGCGTTACCGATGATCAGGCTGCGCTCGGAGTCTTCCGAGACGGAGCCGCCAGCCATGTGCGCGTGGCTGACGGCAATCAAGGCTTGCCCCGGCTGACGTTTGAGGTTGGCGGCTTCGATCAGCAATTCATGGACCCGGCCAATACCTCGCAGGTAGTTGTCGCCAAGGGCCGCGCCGGTCACTTCAGCCGGGCGTAAGAACGGCAGCGCCAGGCACCAGGCACCGATGTTGCCTTCGTCATCGGGCAGCGGCAGCAACAGCCGCTCAACGTCCAGGGTGCCATCGTCGAGCCACAGCACCCGGCCCAGCGCGTGCGTGCGCAGGCGGCGCATGAGCGGGGCGGGCAGTTCGATGCGTGACCCTGAGTCGTGGTTGCCGGCGATCATGACGATGGTCAGTTTCGGCTGTTGCTCGTGGGCATTGACGATGAAATCGTACAACTGCTCCTGTGCTTTGACGGGCGGGTTGACCGTGTCGAAAATGTCCCCGGCAATCAGCAACACGTCCGGCTGACGCTCGGCCAGACGGGCCAGCAGCCAGGTCAGAAAACTGGCGTGTTCAAAGTCCCGCTCCTGGCCGTGAAGGTTCTGGCCAAGGTGCCAGTCGGAGGTGTGGAACAGTCGCATGTGGTTTCTCGATTCTGAATGTGTGTCGTGAGGGCTGGCGACGCGCAGAGGCGCGTCTGTCGGGGCGAGCGTTCAACTCCCGCGCAAAACCCTCTACTTTGGATACAGCGGCGGCAGGCTCTGGTCGGTCGCTGCATTCTGAATATGTTCCGAGGCGGGCAACGTGCGGATCGCCCGCCACAGGTCTTCCCCCAGCCACAACTGACCGGTTTCACTGTACAGCGCGCCATTGAGGCCATCGAGCGCGTCGGACAAAGGCACGAACCGTGCAGCCATGTCGGCCAGGGTTTCCGGTTGCTGGCGTGCCCAGGCATCCAGAGCCTGACGCGTGCCGTGCGGGTCGTTGGCCAGGCAGGCGCGCTTGAGATCGTCCAGCACCGTTCGCGGGCTGGGTCCGGCCTGGGCGACACGCGCCACGGCGGGCTGCCAGCGGGCGCGCCACCAGAAAATCACCCCGATCAGGGTGGTAAAGGCAAAGAACAGGGTGCTCATCTGCCATGGCCAGACGGGCGGGCCGATAACCGTGACGCCGCCCAGGTCGTTGCTGACCGGAGTGTCCACTTCCAGGCTAGGGTTGCTGCTGATCTGTAAGGTGCGGGCGGGCAGTGCCGTGTGTTCCAGATGGTCCTCACGGGTGTTCCACCACACGATGTCGACCGCGGGCAAATCAATAGCGCCAGCCCGGTTCGGCACCAGGGCTTCGCGTTCTTCACGGGTGCCGATGATGCCGCGCTCGCTGGCCAGATTCGCCAGTTGGGGCTGGTCCGGGTAGCGCCGCAGACTGCTGACGTCGGTGGCGGGCAGGGGCGGCAATTGCGCGCTGGAAAGGCCCTCGACCTTGAGGGTCAGAATCCGCGTCAGGGACTCGCCCACCTGGCTGTGGCCTGGCTCCGGGCTCCAGCTTTCGGTGAGACTCACGCTGCTGGCCGGTATCCAGGGGGCATCGGCGGGATAGTCCGCTGGCTGGGCCTTGACCGTCAGTTGGATCGGCTCCGAGCTGACCCGCACGACCTTGCCCGGCTGCGGGCCGAACGGGTTGACCGCTTCACTGTTCCGGGAGGCTTCGGCCGTTGGCTGGACCAGCGTGGCGCTGAACACTTGCGGCGCAATCACCAGGGTGCCGCTGTGCTGCGGATAGAGGGCGTAGCGCATCTCGATCACGCCGTGTCGGACGCCTTTGATGAGTTTCTCGTAGGTCCGTGACTCGCCGAGTTTTTCGATGCGGGCATCGGGGATATCAAGAGGCGCAAGGGTGCTGTCGTCGAACAGTGACACCGAGTGATAGATGCGCAGGGTCAGCACCGCTTGAGCCTGCACATAGACGCTGTCCTGATCGAGACTGGCGTCGAGAAAAACCGGTGCCAGTTTGCCGGGCTGATCCTGATCGTCGCTCTGGATCACCTGCAGGGTGATCGGCTCGCTTTTGAGTTCGCCCAGCTCCAGCGCCGGGATTTCCACCGACCCGGTTTTCCTGGGCAGCAAGGTGATGATCCAGCGGGTGGTGGCCTGGTTTTCACCGCCCAGGGTATTGAGGCGATTGACCTGTCGCGTGCCGCGCACGTCGAAGTCGCTTTCCAGGGGGCTCAGATCAGGCTTGCCGAATTGGGTGACGTCGCTGGTTTCCAGGGTCAGCTCGACGGTTTCTCCGGAGTTGAGGCGTGCCCGATCAACGCTCGCGGCCAGTTCCGCTGCCTGGCCGGGCAGGGCACTCAGGCAGAGCATCAGGCTGATCAATAAGGTGTACACGCGACTCATGGGTTTTTTTCCTGCCGCTGTTGCTGTTGATACCAGAATTTGCGTCGCAGCAACTCGCCAGGATCATCCGGGATCTGGCGCAGCCATTGTTCCAGGGCTTGCCGCCGTTCGCCATCAATCGGGCGGTCGGCCTGGCGAATGGGCGGTGTTGTCGTTTCGTTATCGTCCAGCGGCGAACCCGGCGCGGGATTGCCGCCGTTGCGCGGCGGGGGTTCGGTGCCTGGGCTGTTCTCTTCGCCGGGCTCGGTGGGTTCCGGGTCTGTGTCGTTGTTCTTGGCCTGCTGCGATGGGCTCGTCTGGCTCTGGGCATTGTCGCCGTCATCGTCGCCATCGCTGGGCTTGGTTTCAGTGGGGGAAGCCGCCTGCGGTTGCTTGTTCTGTTCGATAATCTTCGCCACCAGCGCCTTGTTTTTCAGTGCGGCTTGCAGGTCCGGTTGGCGTTCCAGCGCCTGTTCGTAGGCATCCATCGCCGCCTCCAGTTCGCCGCTGCGGGCCAGTGCATTGCCACGATTGTAGTGGTCGGCAGCGCTGTTGCCCTCGGCGAAACGCTGAGCGGCGCTGGCATAATCCCCCGCGGCATAGAGCGCGATGCCTTTCCATTGAGGGTCGTGGAAACGTCTGGCCGCTTCGGCAGGCCGATGGTGCTCCAGCAATTGCTGGCCTTGCTGGTCCGGCCGTAGCCACAAGTCCTGAAAGTCGAACGCGTAGCTGTTCTGGGGCAGCATCATGAGCAGCGGCAGGCACAGCAACCAACCGCGACGGCCGGCGCAGGCGGCCAGCACCAGCAGCGGCAGCAGAAACCAATGTCCTTGGTCGGCCCAGGTGTCGAGCTGGATCAGTTCTCCATCGCTGCTCAGGATTTTGGGTCCGTCGAGCAGCCCCAGTTCCTGCAGGTCGTCGTCATCCATGCGCACCTGCCGGTATTCGCCGCCCAGTTCGCCGATGAATTCCGTCAGGCTGGCGCTGTCCAGACGCGGCAACAAAATAGCGCCCTGGCTGTCCTTGAGCAGCCCGCCTTTTTCCTGAAGCACCGGGGCGCCTTCGGCTGTTCCGACCCCCAGCATCAGCAGGGGCGGGCTCTGGCCGATCAACGTCTGGCGAATACCCTGGCGCTCCTGATCGCTCAGGGATGAGCCGATCAGCAGGATTCGGCCCCGGCCCAGAGCGGCTTGTTTGAGCAGGTCTAAAGCCTGACGCAGGGCCAGATCTGCGCGGTGACCGGCTTTTGGCATGATTGACGGTTTGACCGCATCCAGCAGGTTGCGGATGGTGGTCATGTCGTCCGACAACGGCACCAGCGTATGGGCACTGCCTGCGTAAACAATGATGGCGGTTTGCGAATCGCTGCGCGCCTGCAGCAAATCCTGCAGCTTGCGTCTGGCTTGCTCCAGTCGTGTGGGCGGGCTGTCGGTGGCGAGCATCTCCGGGGTCACTTCCAGCAGTATGACCAGCGGGTCGACGGGTCTCTGACTCAGTTGCTCCACGCGCTGCCAGCCAGGGCCCAGCAAGGCGATCAGGGCCAGAGCCCATGCCACACCGAGGAAAACCCACGGGGTTTTGTTGTCTCGCCCTTTGCCGCCATTGAGCAGCACGCCATGGAACGCCGCCGGCAGAATCATCTGCCAGCGCCCGGCGCGTTTCTGACGATGCCAGAGTTGCCAAAGCAGCCAGGCCAGCAGCGGCAACAAAAGCAGCCACCAGGGTCGGAACCAGTGGGGCCAGAGGCTGATCATGAGCGCCTCCGCAACTGCTTGATTCGTTCACGCCAGCGTTGACCGTCCCGCGCAAAGCGTTGGCGGCTGAGCAGGCGGCGCAGCGGATTGTTCGGCCAGCGCTCAAGCACCACCAGGATCAGACTCAACAACAGGGCACAGGCCAGGGGCCACTGATAAAGCACCATCGCAGGCCGCGCCTGGGTGGGTTGCTGGGCGACCGGTTCCAGCGCGTCGAGACTTTCGCGGATATCTTCCAGCTGGCCGCCGTCGCGGGCGCGGAAATACTGGCCGCCGCTGATCTGAGCAATCTGCTTGAGGGTGGGTTCATCCAGATCCAGGCTGGGATTGAGTCCGATCATGCCCAGCGAACCTGCTTTTTCAGGGTCGGCACCGATGCCGATGGGGTAGATCTTGACGCCTTCTTCGGCGGCGAGACGAGCCGCGGTAATCGGGTCGATCTGCCCGCCGTTATTGGCGCCATCGGTGATCAGCACCAGGACTCGGCTTTGGGCGGGGCGCGACCGCAAGCGCTTGATGGCCAGGCCGATTGCGTCGCCAATGGCGGTGTTTTTGCCAGCGATGCCGATACGCGCTTCATCCAGCCAGACGCGCACGGTGTGGCGGTCGAAGGTCAATGGCGCCTGAACGAAGGCTTGGCTCCCGAACAGGATCAACCCGACGCGATCCCCCTTGCGACTTTCGAGAAAGTCCCCCATCAGGTGCTGGACCAGTACCAGCCGGCTGACTTCATCAGCCTTCCATTGCATGTCGGGGAAGTCCATGGACCCGGACACATCCACGGCCACCAGCAAATCCCTGCCGCTGGAAGCGACGGGCAGAGGATCGCCCACCCATTGCGGACGTGCGGCGGCAGTCAGTAGCAACAGCCATAACAGAACAAATGGCAGCTGTTGACGCCAGGCGGGCAGATTGGCCTTGGCGCGACGACCCGCCAAGCCTTCCAGGTCGCTGAGAAAACTGACTTTCAGGGCGGCCTCGCCGCTGTCGGCGGCGGGCAGCACGATTCGCATCACCCAAGGCAAGGGCAGCAGGGCGAAGACCCACGGCCAGGCGAATTCAAACATGTTTGCGAATCCAGGTTTCTACCGCCTGGGTCAAACCGGCGATGGCCTTGTCGTCCAGTTTGCATTCGGGTTTGTAAGCGCCTTCCACCAGCACCATCCAGCGCGTCAGGCCAGCGGCGGGGCAGCGGTTGTCGAGAAAGGCCAGCCATTTGCGGCCGTTCAGCGTATGACTTTGGCTGTACGGGTAATGGTTGCGGCACAGACGCTTGAGCAGACCATTGATCTGCTGCAACCAGGCGCCGGCCGGGGCGCCGTCGTAGGGTTTGGGCATTTGCGCGAATTCAATCAGCGCGGCAGCCCGGAGCGGGTCCAGTGGCTGCTCGGCGCGACGGGCTCGGGCTTTGACAGGGATCACGTGACGCACCCGCCAAAGCCCCCATCCCGCCAGCGGGATCAACAACAGCAGAAACCACCAGCCCGGCGCAGGGGGCCAGAAACCAATGGCGGGCGGCGCTATCAGCGGTTGAAGTTGATCCAGGGGGTTCATTTCTGCTTTACCGGGCGCTGGGCGTTCAGGTATTCGCGCAGTTGTTCGACCATCTCTCGTTGCGTGCTCAGGGGCATCAACAACACCCGGAGTTTCTGTGCCAGCAGTTCCCAGCGCGCTGCGCGTTCTTCGCCCTGGGCGCGATAGCTCTGGCGCAGTTGTGGGTCAAGGGTGTCCAGTTCCAGTTGGGCGCCACGCTCGGCAAAGCGCAGCAGACCCGCAGCGGGAAGGGCATGATCCAGCGGGTCCGACAAGGGCAGCAACAACAGGTCACAATGCCTGGCCAGCAAGCTCAGTTGCTGTTCGGCGGCGTCCGAGAGCGCTCGTTCATCGCACAGCACGACCACCAGACTGCCCGGGCGCAAGACCTCCCGGGCCCGACGCAGGGCGATGCCGAAAGCGTCGCGGTCGGCAGCTATTTCGGTGTGCAGCGATTGGTTGACCCGCACCAGACGGTTCAGCAACTGCAACAGGCTTTGCTTGCTGCGCCGGGGTTTGATTTCGTAGTGCTCGTTGTCGCCAAACACCAGTCCGCCCACCCGGTCATTGTGGATCAGTGCCGCCCAACCGATCAGCGCCGCCGCCTGGGCGGCCAACACGGATTTGAACATCAGGCCGGAGCCGAAGAACAGCCGGCGGCTTTGCTCTACCAGGATGAAGATCGGTCGCTCGCGTTCCTCATGGAAGAGTTTGGTGTGTGGCTCCTGGGTTCGAGCCGTCACACGCCAGTCAATGCTGCGCACATCGTCGCCCGTCTGGTAGACACGCACCTGATCGAAATCCACGCCACGGCCGCGCAGCTTGGAATGGTGCAGGCCAATCAGCGGGCTGCGTCGGCTCGGGGTTGAAAACAGCTGGACTTCCCGGACGCGATGACGCATTTCGATCAGTTCGGCGAGGCTGACGCGAATACCCGGTTGCGGGATCAGATAGGGTTGCATGACGTCACGCGACAGCCACGACGTCGAGGATGCGCTGGATGACGCGGTCCTGGTCGATACCCGCCGCTTCTGCTTCGAACGACAGGATGATTCGGTGGCGAAGGACGTCGAACAGCACCGCCTGGATGTCTTCAGGGCTGACGAAGTCACGGCCGGCCAGCCAGGCGTGAGCCCGGGCGCAACGATCCAGCGCGATGGAGCCCCGAGGGCTTGCGCCATAGGAAATCCACTCGGCCATTTCCGGATCGAATTTGCCCGGCGTGCGCGTGGCCATGACCAGTTGCACCAGGTATTCCTCCACCGCGTCGGCCATGTACAGGCCGAGAATTTCCTTGCGGGCGGCAAAAATGGCTTGCTGGCTGACTCGGCGCTCGGGCTTGGTTTCTCCGTTGAGCGCTTCGCCGCGAGCCTGTTGCAGAATCTTGCGCTCGACTGCAGCGTCCGGGAAACCGATCTTGACGTGCATCAGGAACCGGTCGAGCTGTGCTTCCGGCAGCGGGTAGGTGCCTTCCTGTTCGATGGGGTTCTGGGTCGCCATGACCAGAAACAGCGGGGACAATTCGTAGGTGCTGCGCCCGACGCTGACTTGGCGTTCGGCCATGGCTTCAAGCAAGGCCGACTGGACCTTGGCCGGAGCTCGGTTGATTTCGTCGGCCAGCACCAGATTGTGGAAGATCGGCCCCTGCTGAAAGACGAAGCTGCCGGTTTCCGGGCGATAGATTTCGGTGCCGGTAATGTCGGCAGGCAGCAGGTCGGGAGTGAACTGAATGCGATGGAATTGTGCTTCGATGCCTTCGGCCAGTTCCTTGATCGCTTTGGTCTTGGCCAGGCCCGGCGCACCTTCCACCAGCATGTGGCCGTCTGCAAGCAGGGCAATCAGCAAACGTTCGATCAGTTTTTCCTGGCCGAGAATCTGCGTAGAAAGAAAGGTTCGCAGCGCAATCAGCGCTTCACGATGTTCCATCGATGACTGTTCCTGGCAGGTAATCAGCAGTGTCAGGTGACACCGAAGCTGGGGGCGTTACTTTAATCCATAGTGGGGGGTTCCGACTAACGGCTCCGGGGTTTTTTCGAGTATTACGGGCAGAAGACTACAAAGGATTATGAATTGTCCTACGGAGTGCGTTGAAAGACTGTAGGAATACAGGGGTGAAGCGGGGATATGTTGGCGCCCCTCAAGGGGTTGGCTGGGCTTTTACACAAATCGCGCCCGATAAAAAGTGGAGGCGTTTTCCCAAAGCACCAACTGTGCATCGCGCTCGCCAAGCGTTTCCTTGATCAGGTCGATATCGCTGGTTCGAAAGGGTCTCGGGGCGCGAGTGGAGGGTAGATCGGTGCCGAACATCAGCGCCTGGGGGTTGGCGGCAAAGATGGCCTTGAGGACAATGGAGACCGGAAAACCCACCCGTCCGAACCCACTGGCCTTGATATGAACGCCGCGTTCGGCAAGGCGCAGGAGGGTGGGCAAGCCTTCCGGGCTCAGGCCCAGGTGGTCAATGCTCACCTTTGGCAGTTGCAGCAGCAGGTGTTCGAGTTCTGGCAGTTCACTGGAATCCACGTACAGCTCGGTATGCCAGCCAACCTGTTCGAATACCCGCCGGGCCAGCGCATCAAGCTGATCCAGTTGTTCCGAGCCGCCGCGCTTGAGGTTGAAGCGCAAGGCGCGTACACCGAAACCGTTCAGGGTTTCCAGTTCGGCATTGGTGATGTTGGCGGGCACCTGGGTCACGCCGACGAACCCGGAACCCAGCCGGCGTAGCGCCTCTAGCAGATAGCCCTGATCGAACCCCTGGAACGATCCGGAGACCACGGCGCCGCCAACCACGCCCAGCGGCCCGGTGAGCGCCTGATAGTCCGCGACCAGAAAAGGCTCGGGCATATAGCCGTTATTGGCTTTGAGAGGGAAGCGTGGATCGATGATATGGCAATGGGCGTCGAAAATCGGTTGGGTCATGACGGCTCCGGTCCGTGTGCTGAGGGCGGCCTATTTACTCACATTGGCTCAGGCGATCTCGCTGACATATGTACCGACATTTTCGAGAATGATTTGTAACGTTTCTTCCACATCCCTCAGGTCTTCGGCAGCGGTGGCGTGACGGATATCGAACGCGTGATGACCGTCAAGTGCCTCGCCATCGGCCGGATCGATTTCCACCAGAAGGCGTTGGGCACTGAACGTCACCTTGAGGGATGAAACCGTATGCGTGGTGTCATCGCCGAGGGTGATCTCGACGTCGTTTTCATCGGGAAAACGGGTCAGGGAAAACAGGTCGCCGTTTTCGCCGTGGCAGCAGAGCAGTGCCATATCGTCATATTCGTCATCGCAAGGGTTGACGATGAGGCTCGCAGTAGTGATTTGCATGGGCATTTCCTGGTTGTGAAGGCGGGCGAGGGGAAAGTTTGCCAGCCTCTGCCAAACTTTGCTGGCCAATCGCAACGAGGCTGCGCTAGCGGATGACTGAATATGTCGCAGCTTTGCAAGCAGTTGTTCGCCCGCTGTCGTTAAGCTGGCTGCCATATCAATGACGATGAGATGAGTCCTGCAACATGCGTCGACTTTTATTGCACGGATTTGGGCATTTCGATGTGACGAGTCGCACATCGCAAGCGTTAGTTCTTTAGCTTTACACTCAGCCATGCTTTGCTGTTCTGCCCGTTACCCCAAGGCACAGCATGGTCCGCGACATAACCATCCAGCTTCCTCCTTATAAAAGCCAAAGCGGAGTACCACAGATGGCGTTCTTCACCGCAGCCAGCAAGCCCGACTTCCAGCATCAACTGCAAGCGGCACTGGCGCAGCACATCAGCGAACAGGCACTGCCACAAGTGGCGCTGTTTGCCGAGCAATTCTTCGGCATCATTTCCCTGGACGAGCTGACCCAGCGTCGGCTTTCCGATCTGGTCGGTTGCACACTCTCTGCCTGGCGTTTGCTTGAGCGTTTCGAACACGCCCAGCCTCAAGTGCGGGTCTACAACCCTGACTACGAGCGTCATGGCTGGCAATCGACACACACAGCGGTCGAAGTGTTGCATCACGACCTGCCGTTCCTGGTGGACTCGGTGCGCACCGAGCTGAACCGTCGCGGCTACAGCATCCATACCCTGCAGACCACCGTGTTGAGTGTGCGTCGTGGCGGTAAAGGTGAGTTGCTGGAGCTGTTGCCCAAAGGCACCACCGGCGAAGACGTGCTGCAAGAGTCGCTGATGTACCTGGAAATCGACCGCTGCGCCAACGCCGGCGAGTTGAATGTGCTGGCTCGCGAACTGGAGCAGGTGCTGACTGAAGTGCGGGTTGCGGTAGAAGATTTCGAACCGATGAAGGCCAAGCTCAACGAGCTGCTGGCGGGCATCGATGACGTGCAATATGGCGTCGACGAAGGTGAAAAGTCCGA
The DNA here is from genome assembly GCF_049896285.1 of Pseudomonas sp. DWP3-1-2. Lineage (NCBI taxonomy): Bacteria > Pseudomonadati > Pseudomonadota > Gammaproteobacteria > Pseudomonadales > Pseudomonadaceae > Pseudomonas > Pseudomonas sp. DWP3-1-2. The sequence continues at coordinate 181,411 of NZ_JAFCTZ010000004.1, forward strand.
GATCAAGGCATTTTTGCAGTGGCTGGTGAACAACCACTTCACGTTCCTGGGCTACGAAGAATTCCAGGTGCGCGGCGAAGCCGATGGCGGCCAGTTGATTTATGACGAGTCCTCGTTCCTGGGCCTGACCAAGCGCCTGCGCGCCGGCCTGACCGAAGAAGACCTGCACATTGAAGGCTATGCGGTGAACTACCTGCATGAGCCGATGCTGTTGTCGTTCGCCAAGGCGGCCCATCCGAGCCGTGTGCATCGTCCTGCTTACCCTGATTACGTGTCGATCCGCCAGATCGATGCCAGCGGCAAGGTCATCAAGGAATGCCGCTTCATGGGGCTGTACACGTCCTCGGTGTATGGCGAAAGCGTTCGAGAAATTCCCTACATTCGCCGCAAGGTCGCGGAAGTCGAGCGCCGTTCCGGTTTCGACGCCAAGGCTCACCTGGGCAAGGAACTGGCTCAGGTGGTTGAAGTCTTGCCCCGTGACGACCTGTTCCAGACCCCGGTAGACGAACTGTTCACCACGGTGATGTCCATCGTGCAGATCCAGGAGCGCAACAAGATTCGCGTGTTCCTGCGCAAAGACCCGTATGGCCGCTTCTGCTATTGCCTGGCGTATGTGCCGCGTGATGTGTACTCCACCGAAGTGCGGCAGAAAATCCAGCAAGTGCTGATGGATCGCCTGAAAGCGAGCGACTGCGAGTTCTGGACGTTCTTCTCTGAATCCGTGCTGGCGCGTGTGCAGTTGATCCTGCGGGTCGACCCCAAGGTCAACCTCAACATCGATCCGGTGCAACTGGAAAACGAAGTCATCCAGGCCTGCCGTTCGTGGAAGGACGATTACGCCAGTCTGGTGGTGGAGAGCTTCGGCGAAGCCCATGGCACCAATGTGCTGGCGGATTTCCCGAAAGGCTTCCCGGCAGGTTATCGCGAGCGTTTCGCGGCGCATTCGGCTGTGGTCGACATGCAGCACCTGTTGAGCCTGAGCGAAACCAACCCGTTGGTGATGAGCTTTTATCAGCCGCTGACCGGCGGCAAACAACAGCTGCATTGCAAGCTGTACCACGCCGATACGCCGCTGGCGCTGTCCGATGTGCTGCCGATTCTGGAAAACCTCGGTTTGCGTGTGCTGGGCGAATTCCCGTATCGCCTGCATCACAGCAATGGCCGTGAGTTCTGGATTCACGATTTCGCCTTCACCTATGGCGAAGGTCTGAGCCTGGACATCCAGCAGCTCAATGACACCCTGCAGGACGCCTTCGTCCACATCGTGCGTGGCGAAGCCGAGAACGATGCGTTCAACCGTCTGGTGTTGACCGCCGGTTTGCCATGGCGTGACGTGGCGCTGCTGCGCGCTTACGCGCGTTATCTGAAACAGATTCGCCTGGGTTTCGACCTGGGGTATATCGCGGCGACGCTGAACAACCACACCGATATTGCCCGTGAACTGACGCGGTTGTTCAAAACCCGTTTCTATCTGGCGCGCAAACTCACCGCTGACGATCTGGACGACAAGCAGCAGCGCCTGGAACAGGCGATTCTGGCGGCACTGGACGATGTTCAGGTGCTGAACGAAGACCGTATCCTGCGTCGTTATCTGGACCTGATCAAGGCAACCCAGCGCACCAACTTCTACCAGACCGACGCCAACGGCCAGAGCAAGAGCTACTTCAGCTTCAAGTTCAACCCTCGGCAGATTCCCGAACTGCCCAAGCCGGTGCCCAAGTTCGAAATCTTCGTTTATTCGCCGCGTGTTGAAGGCGTGCATCTGCGCTTCGGTAACGTGGCGCGTGGCGGTCTGCGCTGGTCCGATCGTGAAGAGGATTACCGCACCGAAGTGCTGGGTCTGGTAAAAGCCCAGCAGGTGAAGAACTCGGTGATTGTGCCGGTGGGCGCCAAGGGCGGTTTTCTGCCGCGCCGCTTGCCACTGGGCGGCAGTCGCGACGAAATCCAGGCCGAGGGCATTGCCTGCTATCGCATCTTCATCTCAGGCTTGCTGGACATCACCGATAACCTCAAGGAAGGCGCGCTGGTGCCGCCGGTCAACGTTGTGCGTCATGACGGCGATGACCCTTACCTCGTAGTGGCGGCCGATAAAGGCACGGCGACCTTCTCCGACATCGCCAACAGTATCGCCATCGATTACGGCTTCTGGCTAGGCGATGCGTTCGCTTCCGGCGGCTCGGCCGGTTATGACCACAAGAAAATGGGCATCACCGCCAAGGGCGCATGGGTCGGCGTACAGCGTCATTTCCGTGAGCGCGATATCAATGTCCAGCAGGACAGCATCAGCGTCATCGGCATTGGCGACATGGCCGGCGATGTGTTTGGTAACGGCTTGCTGATGTCCGACAAACTGCAACTGGTCGCGGCTTTCAACCATTTGCACATCTTCATTGATCCGAACCCTGAGCCGGCCAGCAGTTTTGCCGAGCGTCAGCGTTTGTTCAACCTGCCGCGTTCGGCCTGGACCGACTACGACACCAGCATCATGTCCGTGGGCGGCGGTATCTTCCCGCGTAGCGCGAAAAGCATCGCCATCAGCCCCGAGATGAAAGCGCGCTTCGATATCAAGGCCGACAAACTGACGCCGACGGAGCTGCTCAATGCGCTGCTCAAGGCCCCGGTTGATCTGCTGTGGAACGGCGGTATTGGCACTTACGTCAAGTCCAGCCACGAGAGCCACGCCGATGTGGGCGACAAGGCCAACGACGCGCTGCGGGTCAATGGCAACGAGCTGCGCTGTAAAGTCGTGGGCGAGGGCGGCAACCTGGGCATGACCCAGTTGGGTCGTGTGGAGTTCGGTCTCAATGGCGGCGGTTCCAACACCGACTTCATTGACAACGCCGGCGGCGTTGACTGCTCCGACCACGAAGTGAACATCAAAATCCTGCTCAATGAAGTGGTGCAGGCTGGCGACATGACTGAAAAGCAGCGCAACCAGTTGCTGGAAAGCATGACCGATGAAGTCGGCCATCTGGTGTTGGGCAACAACTACAAGCAGACCCAGGCGTTGTCCCTGGCCACGCGTCGCGCTTATGAGCGTATTGCCGAATACAAGCGCCTGATGAGTGATCTGGAAGCGCGTGGCAAGCTGGACCGCGCCATTGAGTTCCTGCCTGCGGAAGAGCAACTGACCGAGCGTATCGCGGATGGCAAGGGCTTGACCCGGCCTGAGCTGTCGGTATTGATCTCTTACAGCAAGATCGACCTCAAGGAAGCGCTGCTGGAATCCCGCGTCCCGGATGATGACTATCTGGCGCGTGACATGGAAACGGCGTTCCCGCCGTCTCTAGCCGCCAAGTTTTCCGATGCCATGCGTCAGCATCGCCTCAAGCGCGAAATCGTCAGCACCCAGATCGCCAACGATCTGGTCAACCATATGGGTATCACGTTCGTGCAGCGACTCAGAGAGTCCACCGGCATGAGTGCGGCCAACGTGGCGGGCGCTTACGTGATCGTGCGGGACATCTTTCATCTGCCGCACTGGTTCCGGCAGATTGAAGCCCTGGATTACAAGGTTTCGGCCGAGATCCAGCTTGCCTTGATGGACGAACTGATGCGTCTGGGGCGCCGTGCCACCCGCTGGTTCCTGCGCAGCCGTCGCAACGAGCTGGACGCCGGTCGTGACGTGGCGCACTTCGGTCCGCACATCGCAGCGCTGGGGCTGAAACTCGACGAGCTGCTGGAAGGCCCGACCCGCGAAGTCTGGCAAACCCGCTATCAGGCTTATGTCGAAGCCGGTGTGCCGGAATTGCTGGCGCGCATGGTCGCGGGCACCAGTCACCTGTACACGCTATTGCCGATCATCGAAGCGTCTGACGTCACCGGGCAGAACGCTGCCGATGTGGCGAAGGTTTACTTCGCGGTGGGCAGCGCGCTGGACGTGACCTGGTACTTGCAACAGATCAGCAACCTGCCGGTGGAAAACAACTGGCAGGCCTTGGCCCGTGAAGCGTTCCGTGATGACATCGACTGGCAGCAGCGGGCGATTACCGTGTCGGTTCTGCAGATGCCGGACGGTCCTGCGGACGTCGAAGAGCGTCTGACGTTGTGGCTGGAACAGCACAGGTCCATGGTCGAACGCTGGCGCGCCATGCTGGTGGACATCCGTGCGGCGAGCGGCACGGATTACGCCATGTACGCGGTGGCCAACCGTGAGTTGCTGGACCTGGCCATGAGCGGACAAACCATCACGGTTTGATGGTTTGAAACGGTCGTCATGAAAAACCCTGCATCGCAAGATGCAGGGTTTTTTTATGGGCAGGTTTCATGCGCCAGATGTCAGTTTTGACGGATGTTGAACGAGTGTTTTTCGAGTTGCTGTAGAGGTAAATGATTACGCATCAGGGGAAGAAATCCTGCATCTCCCTGGCTTTTACCAACAGGCGAGTTCTGTCGCAGTCTTGCGCAACGCTGTCGGGATGACGAGGCTGGCCATTCAAAAAATCAGGTTTTTGTTCAGCGTTAGCCAGTTGATGATAGGCACCCAGATTGCGCCCGATAGACCGTGCAAACAGGCCAGTGCCGGTCGCATAAGCGCTTTTGATCACGGCGAGGGAATCCTCTCTGGCGCTGGACGGGACCGCTTTGGCTGAGTCGGTTGAGCTGTTTTTTGCAAAAAGCAGCGTGGCCTGGTCTGCGGCGTTGCTGAAGCGCCGGGCCAGTACTTCCTTGCCGATACCTTCCGAAGTCTTCGTCAACAGGTCAAGCATGATGTCCGGTGTGTTTTGCGCAGGGCTCTCGTTGTGGCTTAGTGAGAGTATCCCGCCAGACTTCAGGGTGATGGGTAACTGGCTGCGGCCAAATCCCTGGTTGGCCTCCGCCAGCATCAAGCCGAATGTGGCGACAGGGTCCAGAAGGGCGGCCTTGCTCTGGCGGGTCAGGACCAGCAAGACGTTGATCTCGATTTCCGTGGGCAAATTGTCCATCGAGCAATTCCCGTTGCTGATCGTTGTGGGCTGAAGCCCGGATGCGTCCTGTAGCCTGTGTTCGTTGACCTTGACCACCGCATGGATTTTTTCATTGATGGGTGTGATCTGGTAAAGCTGGCCTTTGTAGCGCAAAGAGCCCATCAACACCTTGGCGTGCTCCACCATAAGAATGGAATTGTCGGGGTCGTCCAGGCCAAGGGAGCTGTCGGGTATCGAGCCGGTCCACACGGCAAGACCGGTTTGCGGGGAGCTGGAGTCGTGCAGTTGGACCTTCACATTCAAGGTGGGCTCCAACGGAAAAATCAGGGGTTCGTTGCTGTTCAGGTTTACACCGGGCTGACGAGTGATCAGCAGGGCTGCATCGGTGGCCTGATCGTAGACGATGCTCCTGTAGACCGGATTGTCATGGAGTTTCCGGTCCACGAACGCGCTGTCGACGTCGAGGCTGCGAAACAGGCTCTGAGTCGCCTGCGCAGCAGGTTGCCCGCCACCCAGCGCGATGCCGAGACACGCCAGTAAAATCGAGCGTTTTTCCATTGTTCACGTTCCCTGTGTCAGTGTACGGACTCATCTCCAGGACAACCGTCCAGCTTTTAGCTTGGCCCTCGAAACGCCAAGGGACGATATTGTTTGGCGATAACCCGACATTCCTTGATTTCGACAGGTGCGGCTCACAGGCTAACCTCGGTATTCGGGCAATAAAAAACCCCGTCACAAGGACGGGGTTCTTTTAGCGCGGTGTTTCGCTATTACGCTTGAATGACCGGGATATTGGCATTCGCTGCGGCTTCGCGGAACTCGGCGATCTGATCGAAGCTCAGGTAGCGGTACACGTCCGCTGCCATGGTGTCGATCTGGTTCGCGTAGCCCATGTACTCTTCAACCGTCGGCAAACGACCCAGGATCGAAGCCACGGACGCCAGTTCGGCCGAAGCCAGGTAGACGTTCGCGCCGTCACCCAGACGGTTCGGGAAGTTACGGGTCGACGTCGAAACAACCGTCGAGTTCGGCTCAACACGTGCCTGGTTACCCATGCACAGCGAGCAGCCCGGCATTTCCATACGTGCGCCAGCCTTGCCGTAGATGCCGTAGTAGCCTTCTTCGGTCAACTGGTGAGCGTCCATCTTGGTCGGCGGCGACAGCCACAGACGTGTCGGCAGTTGCCCTTTGACCTGATCCAGCAACTTGCCCGCAGCGCGGAAGTGGCCGATGTTGGTCATGCAGGAACCGATGAACACTTCGTCGATTTTCTCGCCGGCAACGCTGGACAGCAGACGGGCATCATCCGGGTCGTTCGGCGCGCAGAGCACAGGCTCTTTGACGTCGGCCAGGTCGATTTCGATGATTTCGGCGTATTCCGCGTCCGCATCCGCCACCATGAGTTCCGGATTGGCAACCCAGGCTTCCATCGCCTGGGCACGACGTTCCAGGGTCCGTGCATCGCCGTAGCCTTCGCCGATCATCCAGCGCAGCAAGGTGATGTTGGACTTCAGGTACTCGCTGATGGACTCTTTCGACAGTTTGATGGTGCAACCGGCAGCGGAGCGCTCGGCCGAGGCGTCGGACAGTTCGAATGCCTGCTCGATGCTCAGGTCGTCCAGGCCTTCGATTTCCAGGATGCGGCCGGAGAATGCGTTCTTCTTGCCTTTCTTCTCTACGGTCAGCAGGCCAGCCTGAATCGCGAAGTAAGGAATGGCGTGAACCAGGTCGCGCAGGGTAATGCCAGGTTGCATCTTGCCCTTGAAACGGACCAGGATCGATTCCGGCATGTCCAGCGGCATGACGCCGGTGGCCGCGGCGAACGCAACCAGACCGGAACCGGCCGGGAACGAAATGCCCATCGGGAAGCGTGTGTGGGAGTCGCCACCGGTGCCGACGGTGTCCGGCAGCAGCATGCGGTTCAGCCAGCTGTGGATGATGCCGTCGCCCGGACGCAGGGAAACGCCGCCGCGGGTCATGATGAAGTCAGGCAGCGTGTGGTGCGTGGTGACGTCGATCGGCTTTGGATACGCAGCGGTGTGGCAGAAGGACTGCATGACCAGATCGGTCGAGAAACCCAGGCAAGCCAGGTCTTTCAGTTCGTCGCGGGTCATCGGACCAGTGGTGTCCTGGGAACCCACGGTGGTCATCTTCGGTTCGCAGTAGGTGCCTGGGCGAACGCCTTTGCCTTCCGGCAGGCCGCACGCTTTCCCGACCATTTTCTGCGCCAGGGTGTAACCCTTGTCGCTTTCGGCCGGTGGCTCAGGCAGCTTGAACAGTGTCGATGGTGGCAGACCCAGTTCAGCACGGGCTTTTTCGGTCAGGCCGCGGCCGATGATCAGCGGGATACGGCCGCCGGCACGTACTTCGTCCAACAGGACCGGCGTCTTCATTTCGAAGGTGGTCAGGACTTCGTCGGTGCCGTGTTTGCAGACTTTGCCAGCATGAGGGTACAGGTCGATCACGTCGCCCATGTTCATGTTGGTCACGTCGAACTCGATCGGCAGTGCGCCCGCATCTTCCATGGTGTTGTAGAAGATCGGAGCGATTTTGCTGCCGAAGCAGAAACCGCCGGCACGCTTGTTCGGCACGTAAGGAACGTCGTCGCCGAAGAACCACAGCACCGAGTTGGTCGCGGATTTACGCGAAGAACCGGTACCCACCACGTCGCCCACATAGGCAATCGGGAAGCCCTGGCTGCGCATTTCTTCGATCTGCTTCATCGGGCCGATGGAGCCTTGAACGTCCGGTACGATACCGTCACGGGCCATTTTCAGCATGGCCAGGGCGTGCAGCGGGATGTCAGGACGGGACCAGGCATCCGGGGCAGGGGACAGGTCGTCGGTGTTGGTTTCGCCCGTCACCTTGAAAACGCGCAGGCTGATCTTGTCGGCCAGGGTCGGACGCTTCTGGAACCACTCGCCGTCAGCCCAGGATTGCAGGACTTCCTTGGCGTGAGCGTTACCGTTTTTGGCTTTTTCAGCGACATCGTGAAACGCGTCGAACATCAGCAGCGTGTGCTTGAGTTCTTTGGCGGCAACCGGCGCGAGCGTGGCGTCGTCCAGCAGGTCGACCAGCGTGACGATGTTGTAGCCGCCCTGCATGGTGCCGAGCAATTCAACGGCGCGCTTTTTGTCGATCAGCGGGGAAGTGGCTTCGCCCTTGGCCAGGGCAGACAGGAAACCGGCCTTGACGTAGGCAGCTTCGTCAACGCCTGGTGGAACGCGGTTGGTGATCAGGTCGACAAGGAAAGCTTCTTCGCCAGCCGGGGGATTCTTTAGCAGCTCGATCAGGCCTGCAGTTTGTTCGGCGTTAAGCGGCTGGGGCACGATACCCTGGGCGGCACGCTCTTCGATGTGTTTACGGTAGGCTTCAAGCACAGTATTACCCTCATCAGTGGTCCCAAATGGGTGTCCGGGACGCTCATCCAGAAATTGCCCGAGACCTGCACGACGAAACTTTTGGAGTTCCTTGGCCAGGGTGATCGGCAATTCCTTACAGAAGCTGTTTTCAAAGTTTTACGCCTGCAGGACGGCTGATGAGTGTTGACGAGGGCTTGAAATCTGCGTCAACACCGGACTGCGGGGTTACTTGACTGTGCTCGTGACGCTTTGAAAACAGCTTCCAACGGACATTGGCGCCTTAAAAGGCTCGCTGATTCTACGGGAAAACTTTGCTAAAGGTAAGTTAAGCCCTACACGTTCGGGGGTGACCCTTGTTAGACAAAGGGCTAACATGCGGGCTTGTTTCGCCTGCTGCCGTCCTCTTTGCCATGCCCAATCAAATCATCAAAACGCCCTGCGTCGGCCTGTGCTCCACCGTTTACGGGGATCTGGTCTGTCGTGGCTGTAAGCGTTTCCACCATGAAGTGATCAACTGGAACGGCTATAACGAGGCTGAAAAGCGTGCGGTGTGGTTGCGCCTGGAGCAGTTGCTGGTGCAGGTCATGACCGCCAAGCTCGAAGTGTTCGACGCCGAGAAACTGCGCCAGCAACTGGTGCAGCGCAAGATTCGCTTCGTGCCCAATCAGTCCGAATATTGCTGGGCCTACCAATTGATCGCCCGGGGTGCGCGGGTGATCTCCACGATCGAAGCCTACGGACTGGTCTTGATGCCGGAGTTTCGTGACTGGCCGCTGCCGGACCTGCGCGACGCGATTGATCGGGAGTTTTTCCTGCTTTCCGAGGCCCATTACGAGCGCTACATCGCGCCGGGATTTCTGAAGGATGCGTTTGCGGGGTAGGCATTTGCTGGAGCGAGCGGGCGGCGATTCCGACTTGCCCGCGAATCGCTATTCCTGTCGCCCTGTGTAGTGCGTGAAATGACGCCTTCGCGGGCAACCCTCGCAACAGGTTGACCCACAGACTTGGGTCCCCGGCTTCAACCCTTCACCCAAACCTCTTCCAGATGCTCGATGATTTCTTCGGTCTTGAGCACCAGCACGTCGCTTTCCAGTGAATCCAGTACCACCTCGGCGGTATTGCCGATCAGCGCGCCTGAAATCCCGGTGCGCGCCACGGTGCCAATAACCGTGACGGCCGCACCCAGCTGACGGGCGGTGAACGGGATCAGCACGTCAGCCGGTCCTTCGGCGATGTGCAAATGGTCGTCATCAATATCGAACTCGGTCTGAAAGGCCTGGCACTGCTCGCGATAACGGGCTTCGATGGTTTCCTTGAGCTGGAATACCGGGTCCGCCGCTGACAGCATGGGCGACGGGTGCGCAGCGATCACGTGCAATCTGGCTTTGGCCAGGGCCGCGATGTCATAGCCGCGATCAATGATGTCGAAATGCAGGGCGCGGTGTTCGTCATCAGTGTTCCCCACATCAACGGCCGCCAGGACCACGCCGTTAACCCACGGCTTATCGGTCTTGACCATCAGCACCGGGCTTGGGCACAGACGCAGCAGTTTCCAGTCTTCGGGCGTCAGCAGCGCTTTCTTCAGGGGGTTGTCAGGAAAGTGCTGCTTGATCACCAGCCCGCAGCCTTCGGCCTGTTGAACCTGAATGATGGTGTTGTGCAGGTTTTCGTCCCACGCCTGTTCGCCGGTGGCACTGAAGCCTTCGTCATGCAGACTTCGCTTGAGTTCGACGAGCTGCTCGGTATGGGAGCGCTTCTTTCTATCGCAAATCAGCAGGTGCAAATGCGCCTGGGTCATGCCCGCAATCAGGCGCGCTCGCTTGAGCGCCAGGCTGTCGGCGTGGTTGGGCTCGATAACCACTAAGATGCTGCGAATCGCTTGCATGAGTTGGATCTCCCGGCTGCATAGGCAACCAGATCACTATAGTTGCACTGCTCGGATTCACGCGTTGATTCAGGTCATTTCATTTCTATCGCGGGAGTTCGGTGGCCCTCGTATAATGCCGGGCTTCGCCCACCGGCCATCCGTGAACTTATGTATCCGATTCCTGAAATTGAAGCCTTTCTGCTCTGCCGCACCCCCGACAGCTGGGTCCAGGCTGCTCTGTGCAATCTGGACATCCTGTTGATCGACCATGCGAACAACGAAAAGAAGGCGGCTGGAGCGGCATTTCAGTTCATGTTCCAGTACAACGACAAGTTCGACCTGCTGAGCAAGATGTCCCGGCTGGCCCGGGAAGAGCTGCGTCATTTCGAACAAGTCATCAGTATCATCAGGAAACGAGCAATTCCGCTGGTCAACATCAGCTCGGCGCGTTATGCCGGAGCCTTGCGCAAATTGGTGCGCAACCACAATCCGTACCGTCTGACCGATGCGCTGATTGTCGGTGCCGTGGTCGAGGCGCGTTCCTGCGAGCGTTTTGCGGCGTTGGTCCCGCATCTGGACGAAGAACTGGCCAGGTTCTACGGCAGCCTGCTCAAGTCAGAAGCCCGGCATTTTCAGGACTATCTGAAACTGGCCCATACCTACGGGACCCAGGCCGATGTCGAGGCCAAGATTCAGGAAATTCTTCTGGCCGAACGGGAGTTGATCGAAAGTCCGGATGAAGAGTTTCGTTTTCACAGTGGCGTGCCTGCGCTGGCCTGACGCTCCCCTTTCACAAAAAAAGCGTCTTCGGACGCTTTTTTTCATCCAGATAGCAAGCAAGCTAACAAAAGTCTGGACATTAGCTGCCTAAGCAGTAATATCGCTGAACTCTCTGCCTAGGCAGCTAATTTGGTGGATTCATGAAACATTTCGGTCCGGACAACCCGCAATCGACCATCCTGGCCATGCTGATCGGCCGAACCAATGTGCTCAAAGACCGCATGCTCGACCAGCAGTTGGTGCCCTATGGGGTCACTTCTTCACAGTTCAAAGTGCTGATCATCGTTGCCCAGTTCGGTGCCGATACACCTGCCGAGTTGTGTCGGCATCTGTCGCTGGACAGCGGTTCGATGACCCGCATGCTGGATCGTCTGGAGCAAAAGCAGCTGATCAAACGCACGCGCTCGGCTGTTGATCGTCGTCAGGTCCACCTGGCATTGACCGCCGAGGGCCAGGCCATCACTGATTGCATGCCGCAGATCGGCGCCGATGCGATGAACCAATTGCTCGGTGTTCTGGATGCGCAAGAGGTGGCCAGCCTGGAGCGGATCCTGAGCAAGGTGCTGGTCGATGCCAACGACCACATCACCATCACTCGTTTGAGTTTCATAAAGACAGGTGCGAAATGAATGGCACTCTTTTGCAGGTGCGTCATAGCCTGTTGCTGCTTGCCCTGAGCCTTGCCGGCTGCGCCAATTACAGCGGTCTGGTGACTGAAGGTAAAAGCCTTGATGCCACAAGCCTTCAGGCGAAACACAATCTGCAGGGCATCACGCTGTCCCCGGCTGCATGGCCCAAGAGCGACTGGTGGAAGAGCCTCGGCGATACGCAGCTCGATGGCTTGATCGCCGAAGCGTTGCGTGACAGCCCGGACATGCAGGTTGCCAGCGCACGTACCCATCAAGCCTTGGCCACGGCCTATGCCGCCGATGCTGCGCGGATGCCGACCCTCGACGCCAACGCCGGCATCAGCCGTTCTCGTCTGGCGCGGGATCAGGACCCGCTCGGTGAAGGGGATCGTTACAGCACCGTGCGCAGCCTGGGCGTCAGTTTTGATTACGGCTTCGATCTGTGGGGCGGACAGCGCGCCGCCTGGGAAGCCGCGCTGGGTGAGGCCCGTGCTGCCGAGATCGATCAGCAGGCTGCGCAATTGACCCTGGCGGCAGATGTGGCGCGGGCTTACAGCGATCTGGCTCAGGCTTATGTGGTTCATGACCTGGCGGCCCAGGACCTCAAGCGCACCCGACAATTGCTGGAGCTGGGCGGTCGCCGTCTGCGATCCGGAATCGACAGCCACTATCAATACCAACAGACCGAAAGCCTGGAAGCGAGCTCTCAGGAGCAGGTGATCGACGCTGACAAGCGTTTGCGCAGCGCGAAAATTGCCCTGGCGGTGTTACTGGGCAAAGGCCCGGACCGAGGCGAAGCGCTCGTTCGGCCCAATGTACTCAAGCCCGCCGTGGTGGCGTTGCCCTCTTCACTGCCCGCCGAACTGCTGGGGCGCCGCCCGGACATCGTCGCGGCCCGGTGGCGGGTGGAGGCCGCGAGCAAGAATATCGTGGCAGGCAAGACCCGGTTCTACCCGAACCTGAACCTCAGTGCTGCGGCGGGCACCGAGTCGTTGGTGGGTGATGCGCTGTTTGGTGCGACCAGTCGCTTCTTCAATATTGCCCCGACCCTTTCCCTGCCGCTGTTTGATGGTGGGCGGTTGCGTGCTGACCTGGATGCCCGGGACGCCGATTACGATCTGGCCGTGGCGCAATACAACAAGAGCCTGATCCGGGCCTTGGGCGACGTGAGCGACGACATCGGTCAACTGCGGGACATGGAGGGCCAGATTCAGGCTCGGCAGCACGCGACCGATGTTATCCAGCAATCGTTCGACACCGCCGTGCAGCGTTATGGCTCGGGCATTGGCAATTATGTGGATGTGCTGACCATCGAACAGCAACTGCTGCAATCCCAACGCCAACTGGCCGATCTCAACGCCGAGCGAATCGATCTGTCGATCCAACTGATGCAGGCCCTGGGCGGCGGTTTTGAGGGGCAAGGTCCTTCTGAATCAACCGATCCGGCTACGGGTTCAACTGCGTCGCTGACTAACTCAAGGTAATCGTCATGGCTGCTGCCGCTAGCGAAAACACTGCTGATTCAAAAAAACTGTCTCCCGACGCCACGCCCCAAGAGGGTAAAAAAGACAGCAACCCACGCAAGCGCAAGCTTCTGCTGCTGGGGGTTCTGGTGCTTGTGGTGCTGGGCGGACTGGGCATTTGGGGCTGGTACGAACTGTACGGCCGCTGGAGCGAGAGCACTGACGATGCCTATGTGAACGGTAACGTCGTGGAAATCACCCCGTTGGTCACCGGTACAGTCATCAGCATTGGCGCTGATGATGGTGATCTGGTTCGGGAAGGTCAGGTGCTGCTCAGGTTTGACCCGAGCGACGCCGAAGTCGGCCTGCAAAGTGCCGAAGCCAATCTGGCCAAGACCGTGCGCCAGGTGCGTGGCCTGTACAGCAATGTGGACGGCATGAAGGCCCAACTGGCCGCGCAACGCGCTGAAGTGAAAAAGGCGCAGGACAATTACAGTCGGCGGAAAAATCTTGCGGCGGGCGGGGCGATTTCCCTGGAAGAGCTTTCTCATGCTCAGGACGATCTGACCAGCGCGCAAAGTGCTCTGAGCAATCTGCAGCAACAATTGGCCAGCAGCGTGGCCCTGGTAGATGACACCGAGGTTTCGTCGCACCCGGATGTGAAAGCCGCCGCCGCGCAACTGCGTCAGGCGTATCTGGCCAACGCCCGCAACACGCTGATTGCTCCCGTGACCGGCTATGTCGCGAAGCGCTCCGTGCAGTTGGGCCAACGTGTCCAGCCGGGGACGGCACTGATGGCGGTCATCCCGCTGGATCAGCTGTGGATCGACGCCAACTTCAAGGAGACCCAACTGGGCAAAATGCGCATCGGCCAGCCCGTTGAGATCGAGTCCGATCTGTACGGAAGCGATGTGAAATACAGCGGCACCATCGACAGTCTGGGCGCGGGCACCGGCAGTGCCTTTGCACTGCTGCCTGCGCAAAACGCCACGGGTAACTGGATCAAAATCGTTCAGCGCGTGCCTGTGCGCGTTCATATCAATCCTGATGAGTTGGCCCAACATCCGTTGCGTATCGGCCTTTCCACAGTGGTTGATGTTGACCTGCACGACCAGAGCGGTCCCGTCCTGGCCCAGCAGCCACCGAAAAAAGCGCCGTTCAGCACCACGGTGTATGAGAAACAACTGGCTGAGGCTGACGCGATGATCGCGCGTGTGATCCAGGAAAACAGCGCTGCGGCGGCGAGCGGCAAGACTGCTCAGCGCTGACCCGCCCCTCCGTAGCCTCGGCCAGTCAGGCCGAGGCGTCGCCATAGCTTTCAGGGATTCGCGATGAGCGCCAACGCCCCCGCTTCATTTACACCGCCCAGCCTGCTGCTGTGCACCATTGGTTTGTCTCTGGCGACGTTCATGCAGGTGCTGGACACCACCATCGCCAACGTCGCCTTGCCGACCATCTCGGGTAACCTGGGCGTCAGTTCGGAGCAGGGCACCTGGGTCATCACCTCGTTTGCTGTCAGCAACGCAATCGCCTTGCCGCTGACGGGCTGGCTCAGTCGTCGGGTAGGTGAGGTCAAACTGTTTCTGTGGGCGACGATTTTGTTCGTGATCGCCTCGTTTCTGTGCGGGATTTCCCAGTCGATGCCTGAGCTGGTGGGATTTCGTGTGTTGCAAGGCATCGTTGCCGGGCCGCTGTACCCAATGGCGCAAACCTTGCTGATTGCGGTCTATCCTCCCGCCAAACGGGGGATGGCACTGGCATTGCTGGCGATGGTCACGGTAGTCGCGCCCATTGCCGGGCCGATTCTCGGCGGCTGGATCACCGACAGCTACAGTTGGCCGTGGATCTTCTTTATTAATATCCCGATTGGTCTGTTCGCCGCGCTGGTCGTGCGCGCGCAACTGGCCAAGCGTCCGGTCGAAACCAGCTATCAGCCCATGGATTACGTTGGATTGCTGACGTTGATCATTGGGGTTGGCGCGTTGCAGATTGTGCTCGACAAGGGCAATGATCTGGACTGGTTCGAATCGAACTTCATCATCATCGGTTCTGTCATCTCTGCCATCGCTCTGACGGTGTTCGTGATCTGGGAAATGACCGACAAGCATCCCGTCGTCAACCTGCGCCTGTTCGCGTTCCGTAATTTCCGTATCGGCACCCTGGTGCTGGTGGGCGGTTATTCCGGTTTCTTCGGCATTAATCTGATATTGCCCCAATGGCTGCAGACGCAAATGGGGTACACCGCCACTTATGCGGGCCTGGCGGTGGCGCCGATTGGCATCCTGCCGGTGCTGATGTCGCCCTTCGTCGGCAAGTATGCGCACAAGTTTGACCTGCGCTTGCTGGCGGGTCTTTCATTTCTGGCTATCGGGGCCAGTTGCTTCATGCGCGCCGGTTTCACCAACGAAGTGGATTTCACGCACATCGCCCTGGTGCAACTGTTCATGGGGGCCGGGGTTGCGTTGTTCTTCATGCCGACCCTGAGCATCCTGTTGTCAGACCTGCCGCCTCATCAAATCGCCGACGGTTCCGGGCTGGCAACCTTTCTGCGCACGCTGGGTGGCAGCTTTGCCGCGTCACTGACGAGCTGGATCTGGATTCGCCGGGCGGAGGAGCATCATGCTTACTTGAGTGAGAACCTCAGCACTTACGACCCGGCCACCCGAGATGCCCTGAACCACTTGGGTGGCGCGGGCCCGCAGGCTTACGCGCAACTGGAGCAAACCCTCAATAGCCAGGCCTACATGATGTCCACGGTGGATTACTTTTACTTACTGGGGTGGGTGTTCATGGGGCTGATCCTGCTGGTGTGGCTGGCCAAACCGCCATTTGCCGCCAAGGCTGGGCCGGCGGCCGGGGGAGGGCATTGATAATGCTTGTTGGAGCGACCGGGCGGAGTTCCGTTTTGCCCGCGAATCAGGCAACGCGGTTCAACAGGTGCACCGCGTCATCGTTCTTCGCGGGCAAGCCTCGCTCCAACGGATCATCAATCCGGCAGGGGTGCCAGCACTGGCTCCGCCACAAAATCAAACGCATTCAGCGCAAAGCCTTGTTCGTCGACCTGCAACGCCCAGCCCTGTTTGTCCCAGTCACCCAGAACGATACGTCGGGCGGCGTCTTTGCCGATTTGCAGTTTGTGGATCGCCGGCCGATGGGTGTGGCCGTGGATCAGGGTTCGTACACCGTATTGAGTCATGACCTTCGGGACTTCTTCAGGCGTGACGTCAACGATGTCGTTGGTTTTCATGCGGGTCTGGGCCCGGCTTTCGCTGCGCAATTTGCGTGCGAGTTTGTTACGGGTGCTCTTGGGGAGATTGCGCAACACCCATAAGGTCAACGGGTTGCGTAGGATACGGCGCATGCGCATGTAGGCTTCATCGCGCGTGCACAGACTGTCGCCATGCATCAGCAGCACGGGCTCGCCATTCATCTGGACGACGCTCGGGTCGCGCAATAGTGTGCAGCCCGCCGCCTTGCAAAAGGCGCGGCCGATCATGAAGTCGCGGTTGCCATGCATCAGGAATATTTGCGTACCGCTTTCGCTTAGCTCGCGCAGTGCCAGGCAGATCGAGCGCTGGAACGGTGACATGGCGTCGTCACCGATCCAGGCTTCGAAAAAATCCCCGAGGATATACAACGCCTGCGCAGCGCGGGCGCGGCCGGCGAGCAGATCCAGAAACGCCCGGGTGATGTCCGGGCGCTCCTCCTCAAGATGCAGATCGGAGATCAGCAATATCACTCAACGATCTCGGCTTTCTCGATGATCACGTCTTCGGCCGGTACGTCTTGATGACCGGATTTGCTGGTGGTGGCGACGCCCTTGATCTTGTCGACCACGTCCATGCCTTCAACCACTTTACCGAACACCGCATAACCCCAGCCTTGTGTGGTCTTGGCGCTGTGATTCAGGAAGCTGTTGTCGCCCACGTTGATGAAGAATTGTGCGGACGCCGAATGCGGCTCCATGGTACGCGCCATGGCAACCGTGTACTTGTCGTTCGGCAGGCCGTTGTCGGCTTCGTTCTGGATGCTTGGACGCTTGTCTTTCTTTTCTTTCATGCCAGGTTCGAAACCGCCGCCCTGAATCATGAAGTTGCCGATCACACGGTGGAAAACGGTGTTTTCGTAGTGGCCCGCGTTGACGTATTCGATGAAGTTGGCAACGGTCAGCGGTGCTTTCTCAGCATTGAGCTGCAAAACGATGTCGCCGTGGTTAGTAGTCAGTTTTACTTTGGACATGGAAAAGTCGCTCTTTTTGATTCGTGAATGGGGCGCGATATGACCCTGACGCGCAGTTTACAGAGGTCGTTACATAATTCAGTCGAGTTTTTAACGCGAAGGTTTTGGTATGGGCGCTATTAGCTACTTGACAGCATCGGCTATGATAGGCGCTTTGATTTAGTCGGCCTACCCTGGCCGCGCACTTGTATTGTCCAAGGATCCTATGAGCAAGCCCACTCAAGACCCCGCTGCGAATTCAAAGGCAGGCCCTGCTGTTCCGACCAATTTCCTGCGCACCATTGTTCAGGCTGACCTGGATGCCGGCAAGCACACCAGGATCGTCACGCGCTTTCCGCCTGAGCCCAACGGTTATCTGCACATCGGCCACGCCAAGTCGATCTGCGTGAATTTCGGGCTCGCCAAGGAGTTTGGCGGCGTCACGCATTTGCGTTTTGACGACACGAACCCGGCCAAGGAAGACCAGGAATACATCGACGCCATCGAAAATGACGTCAAGTGGCTGGGCTTTGAATGGTCCGGTGAAGTGCGTTATGCCTCGCAATACTTCGACCAATTGCACGACTGGGCAGTCGAGCTGATCAAGTCGGGCAAGGCTTACGTCGACGATCTGACCCCCGAGCAGGCCCGCGAATACCGCGGCACTCTGACCGAGCCGGGCAAGAACAGCCCGTATCGTGAGCGCAGTGTCGAGGAAAACCTGGACCTGTTCGCCCGGATGAAAGCCGGTGAGTTCGAGGATGGCGCTCGTGTGTTGCGCGCGAAAATCGACATGGCTTCGCCCAACATGAACCTGCGCGACCCGATCCTGTATCGCATTCGTCATGCTCACCACCACCAGACCGGCGACAAGTGGTGCATTTATCCGATCTATGACTTTACCCATGGTCAGTCGGACGCCATCGAAGGCATCACGCACTCGATCTGCACCCTGGAATTCGAAAGCCATCGTCCGCTGTACGACTGGTTTCTGGATAATCTGCCAGTACCTTGCCACCCTCGGCAGTACGAATTCTCGCGTCTGAACCTGAACTACACCATCACCAGCAAACGCAAGTTGAAGCAACTGGTGGACGAGCAGCACGTGTCCGGTTGGGACGATCCGCGCATGTCGACGATTTCGGGTTTCCGTCGTCGCGGCTACACGCCCGCTTCGATTCGCAACTTCTGCGAGATGATCGGTACCAACCGTTCTGACGGCGTGGTGGATTTCGGCATGCTTGAATTCAGCATCCGTGACGATCTGGACCACAGCGCGCCGCGCGCGATGTGCGTACTGCGTCCGCTGAAAGTCGTGATCACCAACTACCCGGAAGGTCAGGTCGAGACGCTGGAACTGCCGCGTCACCCCAAAGAAGACCTCGGCGTGCGCGAGCTGCCATTCTCCCGGGAAATCTACATCGACCGTGACGATTACATGGAAGAGCCGCCAAAAGGCTATAAGCGCCTTGAGCCCAACGGCGAAGTGCGTCTGCGCGGCAGCTATGTGATTCGTGCCGATGAAGCGATCAAGGATGCCGACGGCAACATCGTCGAGCTGCGTTGCTCGTATGACCCGCAAACGCTGGGCAAAAACCCTGAAGGCCGCAAGGTCAAAGGTGTTGTGCATTGGGTGCCGGCAGCACAAAGCGTTGAGTGCGAAGTGCGTCTGTATGACCGCCTGTTCCGCTCCCCGAACCCGGAAAAAACCGAAGACGGCGCCACGTTCCTGGACAACATCAATCCCGAGTCCCTGAAAGTGCTGACCGGCTGTCGCGCCGAACCGTCATTGGGGCACGCGCAACCGGAAGACCGTTTCCAGTTCGAACGCGAAGGTTACTTCTGTGCGGACATCAAGGACTCCAAACCCGGTCAACCCATCTTTAACCGGACTGTGACGCTACGCGATTCGTGGACTTAAGGAGCCTAAGTGCTTTCAATCTACAACACGCTCACCAAGAGCAAAGAAGTCTTCAAGCCGCTGGATGGCAACAAGGTGCGCATGTACGTCTGCGGGATGACCGTTTACGACTACTGCCACCTTGGCCATGGCCGCAGCATGGTGGCGTTCGACCTGGTCACGCGCTGGCTGCGTTTCAGCGGCTATGACCTGACGTATGTGCGCAACATCACCGACATCGACGACAAGATCATCAACCGCGCCCGCGACAACGGCGAAAGCTTCGATGCCCTGACCGCACGCATGATTGATGCAATGCATGAGGACGAAGCGCGGCTGAATATCCTGCCGCCAGACATGGAGCCGCGTGCGACTGATCATATCGCTGGCATGCACGCCATGATCCAGACCCTGATCGACAAGGGTTATGCCTATGCGCCGGGTAATGGCGACGTGTATTACCGCGTCGGCAAGTTCCTGGGGTACGGCAAGCTGTCGCGCAAGAAGATCGAAGACTTGCGCATTGGCGCCCGGATTGAAGTGGATGAGTCCAAGGACGACCCGCTGGATTTCGTGCTCTGGAAAGGCGTCAAGCCGGGTGAACCGAGTTGGGAATCGCCGTGGGGCGCCGGGCGTCCGGGCTGGCACATCGAATGCTCGGTAATGTCCACCTGCTGCCTGGGTGAGACCTTCGATATCCATGGCGGTGGCAGTGACCTTGAGTTTCCGCACCATGAAAACGAAATCGCCCAGAGTGAAGCGGCGACCGGCAAGACCTACGCCAATGCCTGGATGCACTGCGGCATGATTCGCATCAACGGCGAGAAGATGTCCAAGTCCTTGAACAACTTCTTCACTATTCGCGACGTGCTGGAGAAGTATCAACCGGAAGTGGTGCGTTATCTGCTGGTGTCGAGCCATTACCGCAGCGCCATCAATTACTCCGAAGACAGCCTGAAAGAAGCTAAGAGTGCGCTGGAGCGGTTCTATCACGCGCTGCGCGGGTTGCCGGTTGCCGAGCCTGCCGGTGGCGAAGCGTTCGTCGAGCGTTTCTCTGCAGCCATGAACGACGACTTCGGTACGCCTGAAGCCTGCGCCGTGCTGTTCGAGATGGTGCGGGAGATCAATCGTCTGCGTGAGACAGATCTGGCTGCCGCTGCCGGGTTGGCTGCGCGCTTGAAGGAACTGGCCAGTGTGCTGGGCGTTCTGCAGCTTGAAGCCGATGACTTTCTGCGTGCAGGCGCTGAAGGGCGGGTTGATGCCGCAGAAGTCGAAGCGTTGATTGAAGCCCGGCTTGCTGCGCGTGCTGCAAAGAACTGGGCCGAATCCGACCGCATCCGCGATCAGCTCACCGCCATGGGCGTGGTGCTGGAAGACGGAAAGGGCGCAACGACCTGGCGTCTGGCGGATTGAGCGGCCGTTTATTGAAGGGGTGATTCCTGGAGGCGCTTATCTCTGCTGGTGGGTGGCGCGTTTCGGATCGGGGGCGGCAACAGCATTGGCGGCGCGGCTTATTCTGGTTTCGCCCTGACGGTCGACTCCTTTTGTTTCGGCAAAAGGAGGAAACCATTGTGCGCTGACGTCCGGCCCCTGCTGCGCAGGGGTTCCTTCGCTCCGGTGTTGTGCATGTGCGCGAAGGTGAACTTGCCACCGCCGGATCACACCGTCTACCGCTTCACATTCCCCTTTCCCGCAACCGCTTGTACAGCGTATTGCGGCTCACGCCGAGCCGCTTGGCGAGCTGTGAAATGTTGCCGCCAGTCGCTTGCAACAATTCATTTAAATCGTCTGTCTCGGCCAGTCTCAGCCCGCGATCGCACGCCGCCGCTGTTGGCTGTGCTTCCAGTTCGGTCTCCAGATCGGCAAAAAAATCATCCGGCAGATGCTCAAGCCCGATCGGCTGATCATCGGCCAGGGCCAAAGCCACCTGTATGACGTTGCTGAGCTGACGCAGATTGCCGGGCCAGGGATGTGCTTCGAACAGCGCTAAAACCTTCGGCTCGAAACCCCGATGCTGGTGCGCCTCCCGGTGCTGCTCCCAAAGGCTCTGGATTAATTCGGCTTTGTCCGTGCGTTGGCGCAGGGGCGGCAATTGCAGGTTAAGTCCGCTGATCCGGTAGTACAGATCCTGGCGAAACAGGCCTGCCTGCACCTGCTCGCGCAAGTTGCGGTTAGTGGCCGATATCAGCCTTATATCCACTGGGTATTGCTCGCTGCTGCCCAGCGGCTGCACGCAACGTTCCTGCAACACCCTCAGCAATCGGGCCTGAACAGCCAGAGGCATGTCGCCGATTTCGTCGAGAAACAAGGTGCCTTTATCGGCTTTGCGAATCAGGCCAACGCTGCCTTTTTGGTGGGCGCCGGTGAACGCGCCTTTTTCGTAACCAAACAGTTCGGATTCCACCAGGTCTGCGGGTATCGCCGCGCAGTTCACGGCGATCAGCGCTCGGCTGGCCCTTGAGCTGGCGTGGTGCAGCGCTTTGACAAACACTTCCTTGCCGACGCCCGTTTCGCCATGAATCAGCAGCGGAATGTTTTTCTCCAGAAGCCGTTCGGCCTGGCGCACGGCTTTGTCCACCGTCGGATCGCCCAGGCCGACCGCCGCCAATGGCAGCACATCGTTTGGCACGGCTTGGGTGGGCGTAGGGACCGCGTGAAGGTGGATCGGTTTGCGCTTGGGGCGCCTGAGCACGCCGTGAAACCGGTTATGCCCTGAAGCCTGCAAGGCAAATGGCTGGCCTTCCGGCTCATCCAGCAAACGCGCGACCACACTTTTGAACAGGTTTTCGATATTGGCCCGCAGCAGGCTCACGCCCAGCAGATTCTCGGCGCGACGATTGGCGCTGATGATCTGACCGGTTTCATCGAAAATCAGCAGGCCGGCCCATTGGCTGTCCAGATTATTGAGCCCGGTATTGAAAGTCAGCTGGAAATGCGTGTCCTGGAACTGATCAAGGATCAAGCGGTTTTCCACGGACTGGCTCATCATTTTCACCATGCCCAAGGTATGGGACGGGGGCAGGAAGCTGTCACTGGAGACATCCAGCACGCCGATGATCCGCCGGTTTGCGTCGAAAATCGGTGCGGCAGAGCCGGTCATGAAACGGTTGGCTTTAAGGAAATGCTCGTCGTGTTCAATGTGCACCGCCTGTTCGCACGCCAATGCAGTGCCAATCGCGTTGGTGCCGGCGCCGCGTTCGACCCAACTGGCCCCGGCCATGAAGCCTTGGGTGCGGGAGGGGTCGATGAAGCGTTGGGCGCCCCAGGACTTAAGCAACTGGCCCTGATGGTCGGCCAGCAGAATCAGGCAGTTGGAGTTGGCGAGAATGTTCTCGTAGACCGGCAGCACCTCCTGATGAGTGGTTCTCACCAACGAGTGGTGACGATCCAGCAGTTCAATGACCTGCGCCCCCGGCAATTGGCCGAATGAAGGGCTGGACTGATGGTTCAAGCCGAACTCCCGACAACGCGCCCAGGAGTCCTGAACGATGATGTCGTGAGCGAGGGGGGCGCTGGGTATGACCATGAGAGGGAATCCTGCGAGTACGTTTATTGTTTTTGTTTTATGACCTGCGCGAGCGGCCTGGCTCGAAACGTTCCTCCAGTGTTGGTCAATATTGTTCAAAGTCAATGTTCAGTTTGTTCAAGTGTTCAGTGTTTGCTGTTCATTTTTGTTCAGCATTGAAACCGCGTTCCTGACCGTATTTGAAGCGAAGGCTCTGGTCCGCACCTTTGCTTTAATCATCTTCGAAGGCGCGGACTTGGCACGCTTGTCGCAATCAGCAAAAACATTCGGAAAAGATTTCGACCGAATGCAACACCCCTTATAAGAACTCACAATAAAGGGCACGCCATGTCACTCACGCTGGAGCACGTCAGCCGCGTTGTCGACGGCCAAACATGGATCGACGACGCATCCTTGAGCTTCGAACCCGGCTCCTTCAACGTTCTGCTAGGCCGCACCTTGTCAGGCAAAACCAGCCTGATGCGCTTGATGGCGGGTCTGGACAAACCTGATAAAGGCCGGATCCTGATGAACGGCAAGGACGTCACGCACACGGCGGTTCGTCATCGCAACGTGTCGATGGTCTATCAGCAGTTCATCAACTACCCGAGCATGACGGTGTTCGACAACATCGCCTCGCCGCTGCGTCAGGCCGGTGTCTCCAAAGACGTCATCCACAGCAAGGTGCAGGAAACCGCAAAAATGCTGCGCATCGAGCGCTTCCTGCAGCGCTACCCGCTGGAACTCTCCGGTGGCCAACAGCAACGCACCGCCATGGCTCGGGCGCTGGTCAAGGATGCCGAGCTGATTCTGTTTGATGAGCCGTTGGTCAACCTCGATTACAAACTGCGCGAAGAACTGCGGCAGGAGATGCGCGAGCTGTTCGAAGCGCGGCACACCATCGCCATCTACGCCACCACCGAGCCCAACGAAGCGCTGGCGCTGGGTGGCACCACGACGATCCTGCACGAAGGCCGGATTGTGCAGAGTGGCAAGACCCCCGAGGTGTATCACCAGCCCAGGACCGTCATGGCGGCCGAGCTGTTTTCCGAGCCCCCCATCAACCTGATGCCGGGCCGCATTGATGGCAATGAAGTCAGTTTCGCCAATTTCGTGCATTTCCCGCTCAATGTAGACCTGCGCAATGTGGGGGATGGTCAGTACCGTTTCGGGGTACGTCCGAGCCATTTGAGCCTGGTGCCCTCCAACGATGATGATCTTGAGCTGGCAGTCAGTGTGGAACTGGCGGAAATCAGCGGCTCGGAAACCTTTCTGCATGTGCGCAACGAGCATTTCTCGCTGGTGCTGCATTTGCCTGGCGTGCATTCCTACGATGTCGATGCCGCGATCCGGGTGTATATCCCGACCCACAAATTATTTGTCTTCGATGAGCAGGGCCGCCTGATTCAGGCGCCGGGCTTGCGCATGGCGAGGGTTGCCTGATGGCTGAAATCCGTTTGCAAAATCTTGCTCACAGCTACAGCAGCACGCCGTCGGGACCTGACGACTACGCGATCCGCGAGATGAGCCATATCTGGGAGCAGGGTGGCGCGTATGCCTTGCTGGGCCCGTCGGGCTGCGGCAAATCAACCCTGCTCAATATCATTTCCGGTTTGCTGAGCCCCTCTGAAGGCCAGGTGATGTTTGATTCAAAGGTGGTCAACGACCTGACCCCGGAGAAGCGCAACATCGCTCAGGTTTTCCAGTTTCCGGTGGTCTACGACACCATGACGGTGTACGACAATCTGGCGTTCCCCCTGCGTAATCAGGGGATGGACGAAAAGCGCATTCATGCCAAAGTGCAGGAAATCGCCGACGTGCTGGACCTGCAGCCCGTGCTGAAAAACAAGGCGAAAAACCTTACTGCGGACGAAAAACAGAAAGTCTCCATGGGCCGGGGCTTGGTTCGGGACGATGTGTCAGCCATTCTTTTCGATGAGCCCTTGACCGTCATCGACCCCCACCTGAAGTGGAAACTGCGGCGCAAGCTCAAACAGATTCACGAGCAGTTCAACATCACCATGGTCTACGTCACCCACGATCAGCTCGAAGCGTCGACGTTCGCTGACAAGATCGCGGTCATGTACGGCGGGCAGATCGTGCAGTTCGGTACACCTCGCGAGCTGTTCGAGAGGCCCACTCACACCTTTGTCGGCTACTTCATCGGCAGCCCCGGCATGAACCTGATTGAAGTCACTGCGCAAGCCGGTGGCGTCGGCTTCGGTGACGTTCATGTGCCGCTGTCGCAGGCGCTGCAGCAAAAACTTGCCAGCACCCGGTTCAGCAGCCTGAAAATCGGTATCCGGCCAGAGTTCATCCATGTGTGGGAAGGGCCGTATGACGACGCCATGTGCGCCGATGTGACCTACGTCGAAGATCTCGGAACCTACAAGATCCTGACCTTGAACCTGGCTGGCCAGCCTCTGAAGGTGCGGCTACAGGAAGACAAACCCGTGCCCCAGGGGCAGGCCTGGATCAGCTTTCCGAGCCAGTGGCTGATGCTGTACGCCGACGACTATTTGCTTCAGGCCAGCGCCGAAAGCGAGGTGCCCCATGCGTAAGGTGCAAAACAAGGCCTGGTGGCTGGTGCTGCCGGTGTTTTTGCTGGTGGCGTTCAGTGCCGTCATTCCGATGATGACCGTGGTCAATTATTCGGTGCAGGACATCTTCGACCAGTCCAGCCGGTACTTTGTGGGTACGGAGTGGTTCAAACAGGTGCTCCAGGACCCGCGTCTGCACGATTCGCTGCTGCGTCAGTTCATCTATTCGGGCTGCGTGCTGTTGATCGAAATTCCCTTGGGAATCGCCATTGCGCTGACCATGCCGACCAAAGGTCGCTGGTCTTCGTTGTGCCTGATCGTCATGACCATCCCGCTGCTGATCCCGTTTAACGTAGTCGGCACCATCTGGCAGATTTTCGGCCGCGCCGACATCGGGCTGATGGGGTACGTGCTGAACCAGATCGGTATCAACTACAACTATGCGGCCAACGCCTCGGATGCCTGGGTGACGGTGCTGATCATTGACGTCTGGCACTGGACATCGTTGGTGGCGCTGCTCTGCTACTCCGGTCTGCGCGCCATACCTGACGTTTATTACCAGGCCGCACGCATTGACCGGGCCTCCAGTTGGGCAGTCTTCCGACACATTCAGTTGCCGAAAATGAAGAGCGTGCTGCTGATCGCCGTGATGCTGCGTTTCATGGACAGTTTCATGATCTACACCGAACCCTTCGTGCTGACGGGCGGCGGACCAGGCAACTCGACCACGTTCCTCAGCCAGACGCTGACCACCATGGCCCTGGGCCAATTCGACCTGGGACCGGCAGCCGCGTTCTCGCTGGTGTACTTCCTGATCATCCTGCTGGTGTCGTGGGTGTTCTACACCGCCATGACCCACGGCGAAAAGAACTGAGGAGCGGCCATGAACCTGCGCAAAGTCGTGCCGTTGTGGATCTACCTGCTGTTCCTGCTGGTGCCGATCTACTGGCTGATCAACATGTCGTTCAAGACCAACACTGAAATCCTCGGCGGCCTGACGTTGTGGCCGCAGGACTTCACCTTTGCCAATTACAAAGTGATCTTCACCGATGAAAGTTGGTACAGCGGCTATATCAACTCGCTGTACTACGTTTGTCTGAATACCGTGATATCGCTGAGCGTCGCGTTGCCAGCGGCCTATGCTTTCTCACGCTTTCGTTTTCTCGGCGACAAGCACCTGTTTTTCTGGCTGCTGACCAATCGCATGGCACCACCGGCGGTGTTCCTGTTGCCCTTCTTTCAGTTGTATTCGTCCATCGGGCTGTTCGATACGCATATTGCCGTGGCGCTGGCGCATTGCCTGTTCAATGTGCCCCTGGCGGTGTGGATTCTCGAAGGCTTCATGTCGGGCGTACCCAAGGAAATCGATGAAACGGCTTATATCGACGGCTATAGCTTTCCCAAGTTCTTCGTGAAGATATTCGTCCCGCTGATTGGCTCGGGCATCGGTGTGACGGCGTTCTTCTGCTTTATGTTCTCGTGGGTCGAGTTGTTGCTGGCGCGCACCCTGACGTCGGTCAATGCCAAGCCCATTGCCGCGGTCATGACCCGAACCGTCTCGGCGTCGGGTATCGACTGGGGCGTGCTGGCGGCGGCCGGGGTGCTGACCATTCTGCCAGGCATGCTGGTGATCTGGTTCGTTCGTAACCATGTGGTCAAGGGCTTCGCCCTGGGCCGCGTCTGAGGAGTCGAAAAATGGAGTGGATGTCCTGGACCTTACCGACTGCGGTCTTCTTCGCCAGCATTGCCCTGATATTGGCAGGTATGACGGTGTGGGAGCTGCGCTGCGCAAGCATTGAACGTCGCGGTTTCCTGCCCATCGCCACCACCCGGGGTGACCGGTTGTTCATCGGGCTTCTCGGCAGCGCCTACCTTCACCTGTTGGTCATTGGCGCGACCGACTGGAGTATCTGGGTGGCTTCGGGCATTTCCCTGGTTTGGCTGTTGGTAGTGATGCGATGGGGTTAGGCGTTGGCTGGCGCGTGGTGTTCAAGCGCTCCGGTTGGCGGGCTTTTGAGTGGACCATATAAGAATCAACACTGGAGGTGTCTATGTTCAATAACAAAAACAAGCTGCGACATAGCGTGACAATCGCCACGATGCTCACGATCAGCGGCTTGAGCATGTCGGCGTGGGCGGATCAGTATGAGGATGCTGCAAAAAAATGGGCCAGCAGCGAATTCAGGCCGTCCACCCTCAGCCCCGAGCAGCAACTGGAGGAGTTGAAGTGGTTCATCAAGGCGGCGCAGCCGTTCCGGGGGATGGACATCAAGGTGGTTTCCGAAACCTTGACCACCCACGAATATGAATCCAAAACCCTGGCCAAGGCGTTCACCGAAATTACCGGCATCAAGGTCACTCATGACTTGCTGCAAGAAGGCGACGTGATCGAGAAGCTGCAAACGGCTATGCAGTCCGACCGAAGTATTTACGACGGATGGGTAAACGATTCGGACTTGATCGGCACTCATTTCCGCTACGGCAAAGCGCTTTCGATTACAGAAATGATGGCCAGCCCTGAAGGCATGAAGGCCACATCGCCCACCCTGGATATCAAGGACTTTATCGGCACCTCGTTCACCACCGCGCCGGACGGCAAGCTGTACCAATTGCCCGATCAGCAGTTCGCCAACCTCTATTGGTTCCGGGCAGACTGGTTCGAGCGTGCGGACCTCAAGAAGCAATTCAAGGACAAGTACGGCTACGAGCTGGGTGTGCCGGTCAACTGGTCGGCGTATGAAGACATCGCCAAGTTCTTCAGCGAAGACGTCAAGGAAATCGACGGCAAGCGCGTCTACGGCCACATGGATTACGGCAAGAAAGACCCGTCCCTGGGCTGGCGCTTCACGGATGCCTGGTTTTCCATGGCGGGCAGTGGCGACAAAGGCTTGCCCAACGGCCTGCCGGTGGACGAGTGGGGCATTCGGGTCGAAGACTGCCATCCGGTCGGTTCCAGTATCACTCGCGGCGGCGACACCAATGGCCCGGCGGCAGTATTCGCGACCCAGAAGTACATCGACTGGCTCAAGGCTTACGCGCCGCCTGAAGCGGCAGGCATGACGTTTTCCGAGTCCGGCCCGGTACCGGCCCAAGGCAACGTTGCGCAGCAGATTTTCTGGTACACGGCTTTTACTGCCGACATGACCAAGCCAGGTCTGCCGGTCATGAACGCCGATGGCACACCCAAATGGCGGATGGCGCCATCACCCAAAGGGCCGTATTGGAAAGAAGGCATGAAACTGGGGTATCAGGACGTCGGTTCCTGGACCTTCCTCAAGGCCTCTGACGAGAAGCGCCGTCTCGCCGCCTGGCTGTACGCGCAGTTCGTGACCTCCAAAAGCGTTTCGTTGAAGAAAACCATTGTCGGCCTGACGCCGATTCGCGAATCGGACATCAACTCCAAGGAAATGACCGAACTCGCGCCGAAACTCGGTGGTCTGGTGGAGTTCTATCGCAGCCCGGCCCGTGTGCAATGGTCGCCAACGGGCACTAACGTGCCGGACTATCCGAAGTTGGCGCAGTTGTGGTGGAGTCACGTGGCTGAAGCGGTGACCGGCGAGAAGACGGCGCAAGTGGCACTGGACGGTCTGGCCAAGGATCAGGATGCAATCATGACCCGCATCGAGCGTTCCAAAGTTCAGGATGCCAGCGGCTGTGCGCCAAAAATGAACCCGGAAACCACGGCAGAAGCCTGGTACAAAAAAGGCGAGGCAACGCCGGATGGCTGGGCTGCTCCCCAGCGCAAACTGGCGAACGAGAAGCCCAAGGGTGAAACCATCGCCTACTCGGAGCTCCTGAAAAGCTGGGAAAGCGCCAAGAAGTAGGGGTCACCTTGCGGAAATAAAAAAAGCACCCGACGGGTGCTTTTTTTATTGGCGGCGGATTCCCTGCTGAATCAGCCGTGCAGGGTTTCAGCGGCGTAAAGCGTGTTTTCCAGCAGGCAGGCGCGGGTCATGGGACCCACGCCGCCCGGAACCGGCGTGATCCAGCCGGCGCGGGGCAGGGCGGTCTCGTAGACCACATCGCCCACCAGCTTGCCGTCGGCCTGACGATTGATGCCGACGTCGATCACGATCGCCCCTGGCTTGATCCATTCGCCCTTGACCAGCCCGGGTTTGCCTGCCGCGACGACAACAAGGTCGGCACGACCCACGTGGCCGGCCAGATCCTGAGTGAAGCGGTGAGTGACCGTGACCGTGCAGCCGGCCAGCAGCAACTCCATGGCCATCGGGCGGCCGACAATATTGGAAGCGCCCACGACGACTGCGTCCATCCCGTAGAGATCGACGCCTGTGCTTTCCAGCAGCGTCATGATGCCTTTGGGCGTACAGGGGCGCAGCAACGGAATACGCTGGGCGAGGCGGCCTACGTTATAAGGATGGAAGCCGTCCACGTCCTTGTCAGGGCGAATACGCTCCAGCAGCAACGAGGCATCCAGATGCTCAGGCAGCGGCAGTTGCAGCAGGACGCCGTCGATTGACGGGTCATCATTCAGGCGGTCGATCAGCTCGGTCAACGCGAGCTGAGTGGTTTGCGCCGGGAGATCGTAGGCTTGCGAAATAAAGCCGACTTCCTCGCAATCTTTACGCTTATGCGAGACATAAACCTGAGAGGCGGGGTCGCTGCCCACCAGAATCACCGCGAGGCCGGGTGTACGCAGGCCTTGATCGCGACGTTCGGCGACACGTTTGGCGATCTGCTGGCGCAGGCTGGCGGCGATCGCTTTGCCGTCGATAAGTTTTGCAGTCATTACGCGTGATTAACCATCGAGAGGGATTGGAAAAGAGCGCGCATTCTCGCATGTCACGACGCATGGGCAAAGGCGCTTGGTCCTTGAATTCAGCTAACTCCTTTATCTAACTGAATTTTTTCGAAAAAAGAGTTGACGACCCTGGGGACCGTCTATAAGATTCGTCGCACTTGTCGGGCACAGCCCAGCACTGGTTAAGCTAGCACTGGTTGATTTGGTCAGGCAGAGTTGCAGATTGGCTCGGTGTGATTGAAAACCTTTTAATTTGTGATCGTTAGAATACAGATTATATAAGTGCCCGTAGCTCAGCTGGATAGAGCATCCGCCTTCTAAGCGGATGGTCGCAGGTTCGAGTCCTGCCGGGTGCGCCATTAAAGGCAGCTTTGGCACAAGTAAGATGTCACGGTTACAACGCAATATGGTGGGCGTAGCTCAGTTGGTAGAGCACGGGATTGTGACTCCCGTTGTCGAGGGTTCGATCCCCTTCGTCCACCCCATATTCAGAAAGGCGCCAGACTTATAATCTGGCGCCTTTGCTTTAAAGATTGAATGCGGATGTGGTGGAATTGGTAGACACACTGGATTTAGGTTCCAGCGCCGAAAGGTGTGAGAGTTCGAGTCTCTCCGTCCGCACCAGTTGTACTTTCGTGGAGTTCCGATGAGAACCGCGAAGTTTAGAAAGGCCGCCTTCTCGGGTTGTGTGAAACCTGACAGTCTGTCCGAAAGTTAAAAAATGCTCCGCATCGAAAGATGCGGAGCATTTTTCGTTATGGCCTGCATCCAGGGTGAGCTGCGCAGTCAGGTCAGCCTTTTCCCGGTCTCGCAGGATGAGTTGATCCCAAAGGCGCAGATTTCCCGTCCTTTGATCCTGCGGATCACCACTGCGCTAACGAGGCATCAGCGCCTCGGGACAGTAATCGGTTGGTGAGGTTTGTGGATGATCACCCCAATAGAGGTGGTGGTATACCCTTGAAGCTGAAGCTTCAGATGGACCTCCTGCTTATAGGGCGGAAGATCGACGTGATAGTCGAGAGGGCTCGTTCCCATATTCCAGTCCATTTCTGCGACTTTGTAACCGTCGTCAGTAAGCTGATCAATCATTCGTTGAATGTCCTTCTTGCGAAAAATGACAGTAGGACCTTCTTCTATCGTTTCGTCGTCTGAGCAGACATTGAATTCTGTTGTATGGACCGAAATGCCGCCAGGCTTCAACACCTTCATTGAGTTTCTGACGAAGTCTATACCGTGCTGGATGCTTCCCAGGTACTCGAAGGCACAAGACGACCAATTGAAGTCAAATCGGCCGTCGAACTCTGGAGGGATGTTGTTCATGTCAACGAACTCAAAGCTTACAAGCCTGTCGAACTCAGCCTCGTCACAAAGCATTCGCTCGTTTAGTGATGCCTTGTTTTCCGCGTGCTCATTATTGATGAGCCATCCTTTTTCAACCGCTGAGCTTGTGTTCAGGTCCGTTGCCAGAATCTGGGCACCCTGGCTTGCGAAGGCTGACGCGAGGGGTTCCGACCCTACCGCAAAACCAAGCCCCTCGCGTCCCGGCCTTAGAAACCCGTTGCTGCGCAGCGCTTCTGCAACAAATACCCATTCCCATATTTTGCGATGCATGTGGTTGGGCGTTCCAAAGAAAGTGGCCCAGTCCTGATATAGCGTGGAGGCGAGTTTTTCCTGAGTGCAGAGCTGCGACTTCATGCCTTGTCCTTTTGCAATGTCCGGTTAGTCTGAATGAATCCTGATCCTCAATAATTAATAGCAGAGTATTCCCGATCCTGAGAGACAGAGCTCCGGTGGAGGGCTGTGCGGCATTTGACTGTGGAGTCCTGCAGTGGGTGGCGCGGCATGCCTTCGTTGTGTACGATGCCCGCCGGGTCGAGTCAGGCTGGACGCTGGCCCAGCGTTAACAAATCAGTACAGCAAAAAGGACACTGATTTCTGGCTCCAAATCCGGGGCCTTGTTGGGCGGGCGTTCGGGGCTTAAATCGGGTTCCCCTCGTCCGCACCACGATACAAGCGTTGTTGCTGGTTCAGCGCCAACGCTTTAATAAAGCCGCCTGGCAGGCTGTGTGAAAACTCTTGTGCTCGGTAATGCTGCGTTAAGAGCAGGCGAAAATAATCATTTAGGGCATCTGGATTCCTCTTTTTTACCCGTTTTGTGTTGTCTTGCCTTCGATCGCTACGTTTTCATACAGTCTTTAATGCGGCTTTTTTTGTTTCAGAATTATCGTTTTATCGTCTTGCCCGACCGCCAGGCTCTGCTGCCGTCGGTCGCACAAGACGAGTTTTTGGAGTGGGGTCGGCGGCGGGCATGTGTACGCGATGCCTTCTATATAGCTGTGCCAGACGCGTTTTGGCCGGTGAAGGGGCTGCTCGGTGGGCGCCTGCCAGCTTGCTGATGCCTTCCTATTTATTTGCCCTTTTTCAGTAGGGTGACTTCTTGAGTTTGACCCACTAGAATGCATGCCCTTGATTCTGGGGTCGGAAACGGCCGGCTAACGTCTGTGCAACGAGGAATATCCATGCAAGTTTCTGTTGAAAATACTTCCGCTCTTGAGCGCCGCATGACCATTGGCGTGCCTGCCGAACGCATCGAGACTGAAGTCAACAAGCGTCTGCAGCAGACCGCACGTAAAGCCAAGATCCCGGGCTTCCGCCCAGGCAAAGTGCCTATGAGCGTGATCCGCCAGCGTTATGAAGATGGCGCTCGCCAGGAAGCGCTGGGCGATTTGATCCAGGCTACCTTTTATGAAGCAGTGGTTGAGCAGAAGCTGAACCCGGCTGGCGCTCCTTCTGTTGAGCCCAAGTCCTTCGAAAAGGGCAAGGATCTGGAATACGTCGCGACGTTTGAAGTGTTCCCTGAGTTCACTGTTGCAGGTTTCGAGTCCATCGCTGTTGAGCGTCTGTCTGCAGACGTGGCTGATGCCGATCTCGATAACATGCTGGAAATCCTGCGCAAGCAGAATGTTCGTTTTGAAGTGGCCGACCGTGCTGCCCAGAACGAAGACCAGTTGAACATCGATTTCGTCGGCAAGGTTGACGGCGAAGAATTCGCTGGCGGTTCTGCGACGGGCACTCAGCTGGTGCTGGGTTCCGGCCGCATGATCCCTGGCTTCGAAGACGGTCTGGTTGGCGCTAAAGCCGGCGAAGAGCGTGTCCTGAGCCTGACTTTCCCGGAAGATTACCAAAACCTGGAACTGGCGGGTAAAGCTGCCGAGTTCACCGTGACCGTCAACACCGTTTCCGAGCCTAAGCTGCCTGAGCTGAACGAAGAGTTCTTCAAGCAGTTCGGCATCAAGGAAACCGGCATCGACGGCTTCCGCACCGAAGTTCGCAAGAACATGGAGCGCGAGCTGCGTCAGGCGATCAAGTCCAAGGTCAAGAATCAGGTGATGGACGGCTTGCTGGCCGCCAACCCTATCGAAGTCCCCAAGGCGCTGCTCGATAACGAAGTGAATCGTCTGCGCGTGCAGGCTGTTCAGCAGTTCGGCGGCAACATCAAGCCTGATCAACTGCCGGCAGAGCTGTTCGAAGAGCAAGCCAAGCGTCGCGTTGAGCTGGGTCTGATCGTGGCTGAAGTCGTCAAGCAGTTCGAACTCAAGCCTGATGACACCCGTGTCCGTGAGCTGATCCAGGAAATGGCATCCGCCTACCAGGAGCCAGAGCAGGTCGTGGCCTGGTACTACAAGAACGAGCAGCAAATGAACGAAGTGCGTTCGGTTGTGCTTGAAGAGCAAGTTGTGGATACTGTTTTGCAGAAAGCTAGCGTGACCGACAAATCGGTCTCCTACGAAGAAGCAGTCAAGCCGGTAGAAGCTCCAAAAGCCGACTGATTTTTTTCTCTCGTTCGAAAACACCTACAAGCCAGCGTTCGCGCTGGCTTGTGCGTATTCAAGAAATGACTATTTGGGAGTGAATGCAGGACATGTCCCGCAATTCTTATATTCAGCAGAACTCTGACATCCAGGCCGCTGGCGGCCTGGTCCCGATGGTTATCGAGCAGTCCGCCCGTGGCGAACGCGCCTATGACATCTATTCGCGTTTGCTCAAGGAGCGTGTGATTTTTCTGGTAGGCCCGGTAGAAGACTACATGGCCAACCTGATTTGTGCGCAACTGCTGTTCCTTGAAGCCGAAAACCCGGACAAGGACATCCATCTTTACATCAATTCACCGGGCGGCTCGGTGACTGCAGGCATGTCGATCTACGACACCATGCAGTTCATCAAGCCCAACGTGTCGACCACCTGTATCGGTCAGGCGTGCAGCATGGGCGCGTTTCTCCTGACTGCCGGTGCTCCTGGCAAGCGTTACTGCTTGCCGAACTCGCGCGTGATGATTCACCAGCCACTGGGCGGTTTCCAGGGGCAGGCTTCGGATATCGAAATCCATGCCAAGGAAATCCTCTTCATTCGTGAGCGTCTCAACACGCTGATGGCCAAGCACAGCGGGCACACTCTGGAAGAGATCGAGCGTGATACCAACCGCGATAACTTCATGAGTGCAGAAGCTGCGCGTGAGTACGGGCTGATCGATGAAGTGATCACTCAGCGCCCCGCTTAAAATAAGCAGCTCAATACAGGGCTGGTCGGCTGTCTGACACCTGCGGGCTTGAAAAAGCCCGCAATAGCCTTCATCTTGTGTTGCAAGCCTATCGGATTTGGATCGAACGAATGACTGACACCCGCAACGGCGAGGACAACGGCAAATTGCTCTATTGCTCCTTCTGTGGCAAAAGCCAGCATGAAGTACGCAAATTGATTGCCGGCCCCTCGGTCTTTATATGCGACGAGTGCGTCGACCTGTGCAATGACATCATCCGAGAGGAGGTGCAGGAAGCCCAGGCCGAAAGCAGTGCGCATAAATTGCCATCGCCAAAAGAAATCAGCGGCATCCTTGACCAGTATGTAATCGGTCAGGAGCGTGCCAAGAAGGTTCTCGCAGTAGCGGTTTATAACCACTACAAGCGTCTGAACCAGCGTGACAAGAAAAACGATGATGTTGAACTGGGCAAAAGCAACATCCTGCTGATCGGCCCTACGGGCTCCGGCAAGACACTGCTTGCTGAAACATTGGCGCGTTTGCTCAATGTACCGTTCACCATTGCCGACGCGACTACCCTGACTGAAGCGGGTTATGTCGGTGAGGACGTGGAAAACATTATTCAAAAGTTGTTGCAGAAATGCGATTACGACGTGGAAAAAGCCCAGATGGGCATTGTCTACATCGACGAAATCGACAAGATTTCCCGCAAATCCGACAACCCGTCCATCACTCGTGACGTTTCGGGTGAGGGTGTGCAGCAGGCCTTGCTGAAACTGATAGAAGGCACTGTGGCTTCCGTTCCTCCGCAGGGTGGTCGTAAGCACCCGCAGCAGGAATTCCTGCAGGTAGACACCCGCAACATTCTGTTTATCTGCGGTGGTGCGTTCTCGGGGCTGGAGAAGGTTATCCAGAATCGCTCGACTCGCGGCGGCATCGGCTTCAACGCCGAAGTGCGCAGCAAGGAGGAGGGCAAGAAGGTTGGCGAATCCCTGCGTGAAGTCGAACCTGATGATCTGGTCAAGTTTGGTCTGATCCCCGAGTTTGTGGGTCGTCTCCCGGTTCTGGCAACGTTGGACGAGCTGGATGAGGCTGCGCTGATGCAGATTCTTACCGAGCCGAAAAACGCCCTGACCAAGCAGTATGCCAAGTTGTTCGAAATGGAAGGTGTGGACCTCGAGTTCCGTACCGATGCGTTGAAATCGGTCGCACGTCGGGCGCTTGAGCGCAAGACAGGTGCCCGCGGTCTGCGCTCCATTCTCGAAGGCGTCCTGCTCGACACCATGTACGAAATCCCCTCGCAGTCCGAGGTGAGCAAGGTGGTGATCGACGAGAGCGTCATCGACGGCACGTCCAAGCCGCTATTGATTTACGAAAATAGCGAGCCGCCTGCCAAGGTTGCTCCGGACGCGTGAGTAACACTGCTGCATGAATAAAGAAGGGGCCTTCGGGCCCCTTTCGCATTTCCCGCTTCAGAGCTTGTTTTTTTCAGGATCTACCCCCATCTTGGATTCAAGCTCATTCAACCTGTCACGGCCGACTGGCCGCTGTAGAGGCGAAATCATGAAAACGACCATTGAATTGCCTCTTTTGCCATTGCGTGATGTTGTGGTTTATCCGCACATGGTTATCCCGCTGTTCGTGGGGCGCGAGAAATCTATCGAAGCCCTTGAGGCCGCGATGACCGGCGACAAGCAGATCCTGTTGCTCGCGCAAAGAAATCCCGCTGATGATGATCCCGGTGAAGAGGCTCTTTATAGCGTCGGAACCATTGCAACCGTATTGCAACTGCTCAAATTGCCTGATGGCACCGTCAAGGTGCTGGTCGAGGGTGAGCAGCGCGGCTCGGTCGAGCGTTTCATGGAAGTGGACGGTCACTGCCGCGCAGAGGTCGCGCTGATCGAAGAAGTGGACGCGCCGGACCGCGAGTCAGAAGTATTCGTACGCAGCCTGTTGGCGCAGTTCGAGCAATATGTGCAGCTGGGCAAGAAAGTCCCGGCTGAAGTGCTTTCCTCGCTGAATAGCATTGATGAGCCTGGTCGTCTCGTGGACACCATGGCCGCGCACATGGCGTTGAAGATCGAGCAGAAGCAGGAAATCCTCGAGATCATCGACTTGCCGGCCCGTGTCGAGCACGTGCTGGCGCTGCTGGATGCCGAAATTGATCTGCTGCAGGTCGAGAAGCGCATCCGTGGTCGCGTCAAGAAGCAGATGGAGCGCAGTCAGCGCGAGTACTACCTGAACGAGCAGATGAAGGCCATTCAGAAAGAGCTCGGCGACAGCGAAGAAGGTCACAACGAAATCGAAGAGCTGAAAAAGCGCATCGATGCCGCTGGCCTGCCAAAAGACGCATTGACCAAGGCCACTTCGGAGCTGAACAAACTCAAACAGATGTCACCGATGTCGGCGGAAGCTACCGTGGTCCGCTCCTACATCGACTGGCTGGTTCAGGTGCCGTGGAAGGCCCAGAGCAAGGTTCGTCTGGATCTGGCACGTGCTGAAGACATTCTTGATGCAGACCATTATGGTCTGGATGAAGTCAAAGAGCGGATTCTCGAATACCTCGCCGTGCAAAAGCGCGTCAAGAAGATTCGCGGCCCGGTTCTGTGTCTGGTCGGCCCGCCTGGCGTGGGTAAAACCTCCCTGGCTGAGTCCATTGCACACGCGACCAACCGTAAGTTTGTGCGCATGGCGTTGGGCGGCGTGCGGGATGAAGCCGAAATTCGCGGCCATCGTCGAACCTATATCGGTTCGATGCCGGGTAGATTGATTCAAAAGATGACAAAGGTGGGCGTTCGCAACCCGCTGTTCCTGCTCGATGAAATCGACAAAATGGGCAGCGACATGCGCGGTGATCCGGCTTCGGCATTGCTTGAAGTTCTCGATCCGGAGCAGAACCACAATTTCAATGACCATTACCTGGAAGTCGATTATGACCTCTCCGACGTCATGTTCTTGTGCACCGCCAACTCGATGAACATCCCTGCGGCACTGCTGGACCGGATGGAAGTCATCCGTCTGCCCGGCTATACCGAAGACGAAAAAATCAACATCGCCGTCAAGTACCTTTCGCCCAAGCAGATTCAAGCCAATGGCTTGAAAAAAGGCGAAGTGGAGTTCGACGAAGAGGCCATTCGCGACATCATCCGTTACTACACCCGTGAAGCGGGCGTGCGTAGCCTTGAGCGTCAGATTGCCAAGGTCTGCCGCAAGGCGGTCAAAGAACACGCTCTGGAAAAACGTTTTGCGGTGCGTGTGACGGCAGAAATGCTCGAGCATTTCCTCGGTGTGCGCAAATTCCGCTACGGCCTGGCTGAACAGCAGGATCAGATCGGTCAGGTGACGGGGCTGGCGT
Organism: Pseudomonas sp. DWP3-1-2; assembly: GCF_049896285.1. NCBI lineage: Bacteria > Pseudomonadati > Pseudomonadota > Gammaproteobacteria > Pseudomonadales > Pseudomonadaceae > Pseudomonas > Pseudomonas sp. DWP3-1-2. Next base: position 219,236 of record NZ_JAFCTZ010000004.1, read on the forward strand.
GGACCCAGGTAGGCGGTGAATTGCTGACCATCGAGGCCGCTGTTGTTCCGGGTAAAGGTCAGTTGATCAAGACCGGTTCGCTGGGCGATGTGATGGTTGAATCCATCACGGCAGCCTTGACCGTGGTGCGCAGTCGCGCCAAGAGCCTCGGGATTCCTCTGGACTTCCACGAGAAGCGTGACACGCATATCCATATGCCGGAGGGCGCAACCCCGAAAGACGGCCCCAGCGCAGGCGTGGGCATGTGCACGGCGCTTGTTTCGGCACTGACACAGATCCCTGTGCGAGCCGACGTGGCGATGACCGGCGAAATCACCCTTCGTGGTCAGGTTCTGGCGATCGGCGGGCTCAAGGAAAAGCTCCTGGCTGCTCACCGTGGTGGCATCAAAACAGTCATCATCCCGGAAGAAAACGTACGGGACTTGAAAGAGATTCCTGACAACATCAAGCGTGACCTGCAGATCAAACCCGTTAAATGGATTGACGAAGTCCTGCAAATTGCGCTGCAATACGCGCCGGTGCCCTTGCCAGATGTGGCTCCGGAGATGGTTGCTAAGGATGAAAAGCGAGAGTCTGACTCTAAGGAAAGGATTAGCACGCATTAGTCTGGGTGGCCTTCCTTGACAGCTTTTTGGAGCCCTTGTTATAAAGCGGCTCTTTTAAGCGTCTGCAGGCCGTTCAGCGTTCGTTAGGCTTCACCAAAAACTTAGAAACATACTCAATATAGATATAAGGGGACTTAGAGTGAACAAGTCGGAACTGATTGATGCTATCGCTGCATCTGCTGATATCCCGAAAGCTGCTGCCGGCCGTGCGCTGGACGCAGTGATCGAATCCGTCACTGGCGCTCTGAAGGCTGGCGACTCCGTTGTACTGGTGGGTTTCGGAACATTTTCCGTGACTGATCGTCCAGCACGTATCGGTCGTAACCCTCAGACCGGCAAGACACTGGAAATCGCTGCAGCCAAAAAACCAGGTTTCAAAGCCGGCAAAGCACTGAAAGAAGCTGTTAACTAAGTTCTCAAAGCCTTTGCCCAACCGAAGCAGATCCATTCTGTTTCGGCTGCGGAGCGGTAGTGCGGTCGGTCTGAATCCGACCTGGCATACCGGGGTCGCACTTACCAACCCCGTCCGCTTCGCCAGTAACGAGAAGGCGCATCCTCGGATGCGCCTTTCTTCTATCCGCTTTCTACCCACGCTCCGCGGTTGGTTAGTCAGTACAACCGTTTTGGGGGACGCATGCTGCAAAACATCAGGGACAATTCACAGGGCTGGATTGCCAAGACAATCATCGGGGTCATCATTGCTTTGATGGCTTTGACGGGATTCGACGCCCTTTTTACAGCCACCAGCACCAAGCAGGACGCCGCAAAGGTCAATGGCGAGGAAATCACCAAGAGTGAGCTGAGCCAGGCGATCGACATGCAGCGCCGTCAGCTCATGCAGCAATTGGGCAAGGATTTCGATCCTTCTCTGCTTGACGAGAAAATGCTGCACGATGCCGCCTTGAAGGGTCTGGTTGACCGCAAGCTGCTGTTGCAAGGTGCCGAAAAGGCGAAGTTTTCCTTCTCGGAAGCTTCGCTGGACCAACAAATCCTGCAGACGCCTGAGTTTCAGGTGGACGGCAAGTTCAGTGCGGATCGTTTTGATCAGGTGATTCGTCAACTGGGCTTCACCCGGTTGCAGTTCCGCCAGATGCTCGCTCAGGAAATGTTGATCGGTCAGGTTCGTGCCGGCGTCGCTGGCAGTGCTTTTGTGACAGATAACCAGGTCGATGCCTTTGCCCGTCTTGAAAAACAGACCCGGGATTTCGCAACGCTGACGCTGGTTGCCGATACCTCAACGGCCAAAGTGACCGACGACGAGATCAAGGCGCACTACGACGAGCACGCCAAAGAGTTCATGAGCCCTGAACAGGTTGTGCTTGATTACATCGAGCTGAAGAAGTCCTCCTTCTTCGACAAGGTGCAGGTCAAGGACGAAGACCTTCAGGCGGCTTATCAGCAGGAAATTTCCAATCTGGCCGAACAGCGTCGTGCTGCGCACATCCTGATCGAAGTGAACGACAAGCAGAACGAAGCCCAGGCCAAGGCAAAGATTGAAGAAATTCAGCAGCGTCTGGCCAAAGGCGAGGATTTTGCGGCATTGGCCAAGGAGTTCTCCCAGGATCCGGGTTCAGCCTCCAAGGGCGGGGATCTGGGGTACGCTGGCAAGGGTGTCTACGATCCGGCCTTTGAAGAAGCGCTGTATGCGTTGAACAAGGACCAGGTCTCTGCGCCGGTGCAAAGTACCTACGGCTGGCACTTGATCAAGTTGTTGGGAGTGGAGGCGCCGTCAGTGCCTACGTTTGCCAGCCTGAAAGACAAGCTCATTCATGAGCTCAAGTCCCAGCAGGTTGAGCAACGCTTCGTTGACGCGACCAAGCAGCTTGAGGATTCGGCATACGAATCGTCCGATCTGGCTCAGCCAGCTCAGGATCTGGGCCTGAAAATCCAGACTACCGCGCCATTTGGTCGTGAAGGTGGGGAAGGTCTGACCGCCAACCGCGCCGTGATTCAGGCTGCTTTCAGTCCTGAGGTGCTGGAAGAGGGTTCCAACAGCAGTGCGCTGGAACTGGATCCGGAAACCGTGGTGGTTGTACGCGCCAAGGAGCACCGCCAGCCTGAGCAATTGCCGCTTGAGAGTGTTTCCAGCGTTATCCGCGCTCAGTTGGTCAAGGAGCACGCCAGCGCCGCAGTCAAAGCCAAGGGCGATGCTCTTCTGGCTGGCCTGCGCGATGGCAAGGTCCCACTGGCAGCCAAGCAGGATGGTCAGAGCTGGAAGGTGATGGAAGCGGTTACCCGCAGCCAGGAAGGTGTTGAGCCTGCCGTGCTGCAAGCGCTGTTCCGCATGCCCAAGCCTGAAGGCAAGGACAGGCCGGCCTTCACCAGCCTGACGCTGGCCGATGGCAGCTACGTGATCGTACGCCTCAATGGCGTCAATCAGGCTGCCGCACCGTCTGATGAAGAGAAAGCGCAATACCGCCGCTACCTGGCGTCCCGTGCCGGTCAGCAGGATTTTGCTGCTTACCGTGCGCAGCTGGAAAGCGAGGCGAAGATCGAGCGGTTCTGATGCTCTGATCTGACGACAAAAAAGAAGGCCGCTCATTGAGCGGTCTTTTTTTGTGCAGTAGAAACCTGACCACAAGGCGTCGGATTCACATGAACTGCACCCAAAACCCGGACACCTTCCAGTCTTTGGGTGCAGTCCATCCCGTGGGACCGGCTTTAGCCGGGAAGGCTGCGCTCCAGAAGGAACAAAGGCGGTGAATGCTCGGGCTTGTTCCCGGCTGAAGCCGGTCCCACAGGATTTGCCGCGTGTCCGTCAAGCGTTCACGGGCGAGCCTTGCATCGGCAGATCTGGCTTATTAACCCTCACAAAAAAACCCGCCACTCTTGCGAGTCGCGGGCTTCGGTAATGCTGAGAAGATTACTCTTCGAGACTACCCATCGCGGTGGTGTTGAACCCGCCGTCGACGTACATGATTTCGCCGCTGATGCCGGACGCGAGGTCCGAGCACAGGAACGCGCCGGCGTTGCCGACTTCGTCAATGGTCACGTTGCGACGCAATGGCGTTTGCGCTTCGTTGGCGGCCAGCATCTTGCGGAAGTTCTTGATCCCGGAAGCGGCCAACGTGCGGATCGGACCTGCCGATACCGCGTTGACGCGTGTGCCTTCAGGGCCAAGGCTGCCGGCCAGGTAACGTACACCCGCTTCGAGGCTGGCCTTGGCCATGCCCATTACGTTGTAGTTCGGCATGGTGCGCTCTGCGCCCAGGTAAGACAGGGTCAGCAGGCTGCCATTGCGGCCTTTCATCATTTCGCGACCGGCTTTGGCAAGGGCCACGAAGCTGTAGGCACTGATGTCGTGAGCGATGCGGAACCCTTCGCGGGTGGTCGCCTGGGTGAAGTCGCCGTCGAGCTGATCGCCCGGTGCGAAGCCCACGGAGTGAACGATCACGTCCAGCCCGTCCCACTTCTTGCTCAGTTCTTCGAAGACCTTGGCGATCTCTTCGTCGCTGGCGACGTCGCAAGGGAAGCACAGTTCAGGATTGGAGCCCCAGCCTGCGGCGAATTCTTCGACACGCCCTTTGAGTTTGTCGTTCTGATAGGTGAAGGCAAGCTCAGCGCCCTCGCGATGCATGGCGGCTGCGATACCGGATGCGATGGACAGTTTGCTAGCGACACCGACGATCAGGACGCGCTTACCGGCGAGAAAACCCATGTGTTGTTCCTCTTCAGGTTAATCGACAGCTACCGGCGCCAAAAAGGCGGCTTCCAGCAGCTGCTGTGTATAAGTATGTTGCGGTGCGGCAAAGATAGCTTGCGCGTCACCCTGTTCGACCACTTGGCCCTGCTTGACCACCATCAGTTGGTGGCTAAGCGCTTTAACGACCGCCAGGTCATGGCTGATGAACAAATACGTCAGGTTGTACTTGATCTGCAGTGAGCGCAGCAGCTCCACTACCTGACGCTGGACTGTCCGGTCGAGCGCCGAAGTGGGCTCGTCCAGCAAAATCAGCGCCGGTTTTAACACTAATGCCCGGGCAATGGCGATTCTCTGCCGCTGCCCGCCGGAAAACTCGTGGGGGTAGCGGTGCCGGGTTTCCGGGTCCAGCCCTACCTCCTTGAGCGCCTCGATGATCGCCACTTCCTGTTCGGCGGCTGTGCCCAGACGATGAATACGCAGGCCTTCGCCGACGATTTCACTCACCGACATGCGAGGGCTCAGGCTGCCGAACGGGTCCTGGAAGACCACTTGCATCTGTCGGCGCAGCGGACGAATCTGCTGCTGAGACAGGCAGTCTAGCGTTTCCCCCTGAAACCGTATGGTGCCTTGGCTACCGATCAGTCGAAGAATCGCCAGACCCAGCGTGGATTTCCCGGAACCGCTTTCACCGACAATTCCCAGTGTGTGCCCTTGGGGCAGGCTGAAACCAATGCCGTCCACCGCCTTCACATAATCCACGGTCCGCTTGAACAGACCTTTTTTGATCGGGAACCAGACCCGCAAGTCCTTCACTTCCAGCAATGTCGCACCGGCCGGATTGGCCGCCGGGCCTCCGCTGGGTTCTGCACTCAGCAGGATTTTCGTGTACGGATGCTGAGGTGAACGGAACAGCTCCTCACAGGACGCTTGTTCGACGATGCAACCGCGCTGCATGACACATACACGATTGGCTATTTGTCTGACCACGTTCAAGTCGTGGCTGATCAGCAGCAGGGCCATGCCCAGTCGTGCCTGCAATTGCTTGAGCAGTTCGAGGATTTTCAGTTGAACCGTCACGTCGAGTGCGGTGGTCGGTTCATCGGCGATCAACAGTTCCGGCTCGTTGGCCAGGGCCATGGCAATCATCACACGCTGGCGCTGACCGCCTGAGAGCTCGTGTGGCAGGGCTTTGAGGCGTTTTTGTGGCTCGGGTATGCCGACCAGCTCCAGCAGCTCCAGCGTGCGTCGTGTGGCGGCCTTGCCCGTCAGGCCCTTGTGCAGGCCGACGACTTCGTTGATCTGTTTTTCGATGGAGTGTAGAGGGTTCAGCGAGGTCATCGGCTCCTGAAAAATCATGGCGATCTTGTTGCCACGAATGGTTTGGAGTTTTTTCTCGCTCAGGGTCAGGAGATCCTGGCCGGCATAATGAATAGTGCCGCTTGGGTGACGCGCGAGCGGGTAGGGCAGCAGGCGCAGGATGGAGTGGGCGGTCACCGATTTGCCGGAACCACTTTCGCCCACCAGAGCAAGAGTTTCCCCCCGGCGGATGTCAAAGTTGATGCCTTCGACCACGCGCTGACAGCCTTCGCCCGCCACGAACTCGACGGCCAGATCGCGGATCTCGATCAGATTGTCATTGTTCATCTCATTTCCTTGGGTCGAAAGCGTCGCGAGCTGATTCACCGATGAACACCAGCAGGCTGAGCATCAAGGCCAGTACGGCAAAGGCACTGATGCCGAGCCACGGTGCCTGCAGATTGGATTTACCCTGCGCCACCAGTTCGCCCAGCGAAGGCGAGCCCGCTGGCAAACCGAAGCCGAGGAAGTCCAGCGCCGTCAGGGTGCCGATGGCGCCGGTCAGGATAAACGGCATGAACGTCATGGTTGAAACCATGGCGTTGGGCAGAATGTGGCGGAACATGATTGCGCCGTTCTCCATGCCCAGCGCCCGGGCAGCGCGCACGTATTCCAGGTTGCGCCCGCGCAGGAATTCAGCGCGCACCACGTCCACCAGGCTCATCCAGGAAAACAGCAGCATGATGCCCAGCAGCCACCAGAAATTGGGTTGGACGAAGCTCGCCAGAATGATCAGCAGATACAGCACGGGCAGTCCTGACCAGATTTCCAGGAAACGTTGCCCCAGCAGGTCCACCCAGCCGCCGTAAAACCCCTGCAATGCGCCGGTAATCACGCCAATGATCGAGCTGAGGATGGTCAGGGTCAGGGCAAACAGCACCGATACCCGAAAGCCATAAATCACTCGGGCCAGCACGTCACGGCCCTGGTCATCGGTGCCAAACAGGTTTTGCGCTGACGGCGGCGCGGGGGCCGGGACTTTCAGGTCGTAGTTGATGCTCTGGTAGCTGAACGGGATGGGCGCCCACAGCACCCAGCCGTCTTTGGCGGCCAGCAGTTCCTTGATGTAGGGGCTTTTGTAGTTGGCTTCCAGAGGGAATTCCCCGCCGAACGTGGTTTCCGGGTAGCGCTCGAACACCGGAAAGTACCAACTGCCGTCGTAGCGCACCGCCAGCGGTTTGTCGTTGGCGATCAGCTCCGCGCCCAGGCTCAGGCCGAACAGGATCAGAAACAGCCACAACGACCACCAGCCACGCTTGTTGGCCTTGAAGCGTTCAAAGCGGCGACGATTGAGAGGAGACAACTTCATATCAATGGTCCCTGCTTTCAAAGTCAATACGCGGGTCAACCAGCGTGTAGGTGATGTCACCGATCAATTTCACCACCAGCCCCAGCAGGGTGAAGATGAACAGCGTGCCGAATACCACCGGGTAGTCACGGTTGATGGCGGCTTCGAAGCTCATCAACCCCAGTCCGTCCAGGGAAAAAATCACCTCCACCAGCAGCGAACCGGTGAAGAAAATGCCGATGAATGCTGACGGGAAGCCCGCGATGACCAATAACATGGCGTTGCGGAACACATGCCCGTACAGCACTCGATGATTGCTCAAGCCCTTGGCTTTGGCGGTGATGACGTACTGTTTGCCGATTTCGTCGAGAAAGCTGTTTTTGGTCAGCAGGGTCATGGTGGCGAAGTTACCGATGACCAGAGCGGTGACGGGCAATACCAGGTGCCAGAAATAATCGAGGATCTTGCCGCCGGTGCTCAACTGATCGAAGTTGTTCGAGGTCAGCCCACGCAACGGGAACCAGTCCAGGTAGCTGCCACCTGCGAACACCACAATCAGCAGAATCGCGAACAGGAAGGCCGGGATGGCGTAACCAACGATGATCAGCGAACTGGTCCAGACGTCGAACTGGCTGCCGTGTCGTGTTGCCTTGGCGATGCCCAGCGGGATCGACACCAGGTACATGATCAGCGTGCTCCATAACCCCAGGGAAATGGACACCGGCATTTTTTCAATGATCAGGTCGATGACTTTCGCATCCCGGAAGAAACTGTCGCCAAAATCCAGGTGCGCGTAGTTCTTGATCATGATCCACAAACGTTCCGGCGCCGATTTGTCGAAGCCGTACATCTGCTCGATTTCTTTGACCAGCGCAGGATCAAGACCTTGCGCGCCGCGATAGGTCGAGCCTGCCACCGAGACCTCGGCACCGCCACCGGCGATGCGGCTGGTGGCGCCTTCGAAGCCTTCGAGCTTGGCGATCATTTGTTCCACCGGGCCGCCGGGCGCGGCCTGAATGATCAAGAAGTTGATGAGCAGGATGCCGAACAGGGTTGGAATGATCAGCAGCAGTCGCCGAAAGATATAAGCCAGCATGTTATTGCTCCGCACTCGCCGGTTCGGCTGGCTCAGGATCGTGACTCGGGGCGGCAGGGTCCGGCAGTGCTACCGCAGGCTTGGCGCCGGGTTTGACCCACCAGGTCATGGTGCCGACGTCGTACATCGGCGAGACCTTCGGATGGCCGATGTGATCCCAATACGCTACGCGCCAGGTTTTGATGTGCCAGTTGGGCACGACATAGAACCCCCACAGCAGGGCACGGTCCAGCGCTTTGGTGTGCACCAGCAGGCTGTCCCGCGAATCCGCATTGATAAGGCCGGTGACCAGACTGTCGATCGCCGGATCCTTCAAACCCATGAAGTTGCGGCTGCCGGGGTTGTCGGCGCTGGAGGAGTCGAAGTACTCGCGCTGCTCGTTCCCCGGCGAGCTGGACTGCGGGAAACTGCTGACGATCATGTCGTAATCGCGGGAGCGCAACCGGTTGATGTATTGGGAAACGTCTACCCGACGAATCTCCAGATTGATGCCGATATCGCTCAGGTTGCGTTTGTAGGGCAGCAAAATGCGTTCGAATTCGGTCTGCGCCAACAGGAACTCCACGGTGACCGGCTTGCCCTGAGCGTCGACCATTTTGTCGTCAACGATGCGCCAGCCAGCCTCTTGCAACAGTTGGAAGGCGCGGCGCAGTTGCGGGCGGATCATGCCGCTGCCGTCGGTGACGGGCAGTTTGAATTCTTCACTGAAGACCCGGTCCGGGATCTTGCCGCGCAAGGGCTCCAGCACTTGCAACTCGGCGGGCGACGGCAGACCGCTGGACGCCATGTCGGAGTTGTCGAAGTAGCTTTTGGTGCGCGTGTAGGCACCGTTGAACAACTGCTTGTTGGTCCATTCGAAGTCCAGCAACAAACCCAGCGCCTCACGCACCCGAGGGTCCTGGAACAGGGGGCGGCGCAGGTTGAAGACAAAGCCCTGCATGCCGGTCGGATTGCCGTTTGGCAGCTCTTCCCTGATCAGACGGCCTTCCTTGACGGCGGGGGTGTTGTACGCGGTCGCCCAGTTCTTGGCGCTGGTTTCCAGCCAGTAATCGAACTGTCCGGCCTTGCCAGCCTCCAGGGCCACCGTGTTGTCCCGGTAGTAATCCGTGGTAAGCACGTCGAAATTGTAGAAGCCCTTGTTCACCGGCAGGTCCTTGCCCCAGTAGTCCTTGACCCGTTCGTAACGCACCGAGCGTCCAGCCTTGACCTCGGCCACCTTGTACGGGCCACTGCCCAGCGGGAAATCCAGGTTGCCCTTGCTGAAATCCCGGGATTCCCAGAAGTGCTTGGGCAGCACCGGCAACTGGCCGATGATCAGCGGCAGCTCGCGGTTGTTGCTGTGTTTGAACTTGAACAGCACGCGCAGCGGGTCTTCAGCGATCACCTGATCGACATCGGCGTAGTAGCCGCGAAACATCGGTGCGCCACTTTTCATCAAGGTCTGGAAGCTGAACACCACGTCGTCGGCGCGCACCGGATGGCCGTCATGGAAGCGGGCTTCGGGTCGCAGGTAGAAACGCACCCAACTGTTGTCCGGCGCTTTTTCGATTTTGCCGGCGATCAGGCCGTATTCGGTAAACGGCTCGTCCAGGGCCTGACGGGCGAGGGTGTCATAAATCAGCCCGATGTCATCGGCGGCTACGCCCTTGTTGATGAATGGATTGAGGCTGTCGAAACCGCCGAACCCGGCCTGACGGAACAGGCCGCCCTTGGGGGCATCGGGATTGACATAGTCAAAGTGCTTGAAGTCGGCGGGGTATTTGGGCGCTTCGTTATACAGCGTCAGGGCATGTTGAGGGGCTGCCTGAGCCATGCAGGCCAGGCCGGCGAGGAAGAGGCCGCCAGCCTGCATCAGCAGGGAACGCATCACGGTCATCGGTTCTTCTCCAGGGGCTTGAGCCACCACGCGCGCAGCCCCAGGGTGTAGGGCGGGGTGGTGACCATGGCGAACCGGTTGCGGTACGCCAGGCGATGGTTGTTGAGGCACCAGTTGGGAATGCTGTAGTGCTGCGACAGCAAGACACGGTCCAGTGCGCGGGCAGCGGCCACCTGACTGTCGCGGGTTTGCGCGGCGAGCAATTGATTGAGCAGGCTGTCGACCACGGGGTTGGCGACACCGGCGTAATTCTTGCTGCCAGTGATGCTCGCCTGGCTGGAATGGAAGTACTGCCATTGCTCCAGCCCGGGGCTTAGCGTCTGGCCAAGGGTCATGAGGATCATGTCGAAATCGAACCGATCCAGGCGCTGTTTGTACTGGGCGCGGTCCACGGTGCGCAGCCGCGCATCGACGCCAATGCGCCGCAGGTCCTCGATATAGGGCTGCAGAATGCGTTCCAGGTTCGGGTTGACCAGCAGGATCTCGAGCTGCAGCGGCTGACCGTCACGATTCATCAGGCGCTGCTGGGACAGCTTCCAGCCCGCTTCAGCCAATAGTCCCAATGCCTTGCGCAAGGTTTCCCGCGGGATGCCACCCCCATCGGTCTTCGCTACGGTAAACGGCTGAGTCAACAGCCCCGGCGGCAACTGATCGCGATAAGACGACAGCAGCAGCCATTCCGCGCCGGTGGGCACACCGGTGGCGGAGAATTCACTGTTGGGGTAGTAGCTGGTCGAGCGGGTGTAGGCATTGCTGAACAGCGTGCGGTTGGTCCATTCGAAATTGAACATCAGGCCCAATGCCTCGCGGGTTTTCACGTCCGCGAAGGTGCTGCGTCGGGTGTTCATGAACAGGCCCTGGGTCTGGGTCGGGATCTTGTGCGGTATCTGCGCCTTGATCACATCGCCGGTCGCCACTGCCGGAAAGTTGTAGCCGGTGGCCCAGTTCTTGGCCTGATGCTCGATATAAATATCGAATTCGCCGGCCTTGAACGCCTCGAAGGCCACATCGCTGTCTCGGTAAAACTCGACTTCAACCCGATCAAAGTTGTATTTGCCGCGATTGACCGGCAGGTCCTTGCCCCAGTAGTCCTTGACCCGTTCGAACACCAGTTGGCGGCCGGGCTGCACACGGGTGATGCGATACGGGCCACTGCCCAGGGGCGGCTCATAGGTGGTGGCCTTGAAATCGCGGTCCTTCCAGTAGTGTTGCGGCAGTACGGGCAGCTCACCCAGGCGCAGGATCAACAATGGGTTCCCCGCCCGCTTGAAGACAAAACGGATGCGGTGCCGATTGAGAATGTCGACCCGTTGCACTTCCTGCAGCGCCGTGCGGTATTGCGGATGGCCATCCTTGAGCAGGGTGCGGTAGGAAAAAGCCACGTCATAGGCGGTAATCGGTTTGCCGTCATGAAAACGCGCCTGGGGACGCAAATTGAACACCACCCAGCTGCGATCTTCGCTGAACTCCACGCTCTGCGCGATCAAGCCATAACTTGAGGTGGGCTCATCCCCGGAAGGGTCGTACTGGCCGGTGCCGACCATCAGCGGCTCGTTCAGCTCACTGACGCCGTATTGCAGGAAGTTGCCAGTGGAAATCGGGCTGCTGCCCTTGAAGGTATAGGGGTTGAGCGTATCAAACGTGCCAAAAGCCATCATTCGCAGGGTGCCACCCTTCGGCGCCTCGGGATTGACCCAGTCGAAATGCGTGAAGCTGGCCGGATACTTGAGCACGCCGAATTGCGCATAGCCGTGGCTTTCGCTGATGGCTGCGCAGACGGGAAAGCTCAAGGCCAGACTAATGAGTAGCAGGAAGGGACGTATCACGATCCAGACGGCTTGGGCTTTAGGCCGGTAACAGTAACAGCTTGTATCGGCAGGAAAAAGACCACGGCGCAAAGGGCGAAGTCCCACGCCTGTTGCTCCCATCAAACAAAAACCAACCATTTGAACTGGAAACTGGATTCGTTGGAGCGAGGCTTGCCCGCGAAGAACCGAAATGCGGTGTATCTGGCTCACCGAGGCGTCTGATTCGCGGGCCAGCCTCGCTCCAACGAGGCCTGTAGGGTGGGACTCAATGCGGCAGATAAACCGTCAGCGTCTGACCCGGCTTGAGTGCCGAACCTGTGCGAGGGTTCCAGCGCTTGAGATGTTGCATCTCGACGTTGAAGCGCTTGGCGACGAGGTACATCGAATCGCCTTTCTGGATTTTGTACTGCATGGATTTTTTGTCAGCTTCCTTGGCTCCCGGCTTGGCTTTGGTGTTGGTGCTGGCTAGAACGGTATTAATTCGCGCCTTGCTGGTGTCTTCCATGACCAGGGTCTGGCCGACTTTCAGGCCTTGTCCGGACAGCTTGTTCCAATGCTGCAGATCCTTGACGTCGACCTTGTTCGCCTTGGCGATCATGGTCAGGTTCTCGCCGGGTTTGACCTTGTAGCTGCGGCTGCGGACAGGCTTGTCGTTACGGGCCACTTCTTCGAACACCGGTTGCGCCGGACTCATGCCAGGCTGGGTCGGAATAGTCAGGGCCTGGCCGACGCGCAGATTGTTGCCGGCAATCTTGTTGCTGCTTTTCAACGAACTGACAGAAACCTGATAACGGCTGGCGAGACTGGCGAGGGTATCGCCGGGACGCACGCGGTATTGCTGCCAGTCAACCAGTTCCTGAGGCTTCATGGTCGACAGGCTGGCGGTCAGCAGCTGAGCCTTGGACGTCGGCACCAGCAAGTGCTGCGGGCCGTCAACGGTCATGCGCTTCTTGAACGCTGGATTGAGCTGGAACAACTCGTCTTCGTCGATATTGGCCATTGCAGCGACCTTGGAGAGGTCCATGCGCTGGTTCAACTCGACGACTTCGAAATAGGGCCGATTCGCAATGGGGTTGAGGTTGACCCCGTACGCTTCGGGCGCCAGGACGACCTGGGAAAGCGCCAGCAACTTGGGGACGTAATCCTTGGTTTCCTGCGGCAGTGGCAGGTTCCAGTAGTCAGTGGGCAGGCCCAGCTTGTCGTTGCGTTCAATGGCGCGGCTGACCGTGCCTTCACCTGCGTTGTAGGCTGCAAGGGCCAGCAACCAGTCACCGTTGAACATATCGTGCAGCTTGCTCAGGTAATCCAGCGCTGCGACAGTTGAAGCCTGCACGTCACGACGACCATCGTAAAAGCTGGTCTGCCGCAGGTTGAAGTAGCGACCGGTCGACGGAATGAACTGCCACAAGCCGACCGCACTGCTGCGGGAAACGGCCATCGGGTTGTAAGCGCTTTCGATGACGGGCAGCAGTGCAAGCTCCAACGGCATGTCGCGCTCTTCAAGGCGCTCGACGATGTAGTGCATGTACAGGCTGCCACGCTCGCCAGCATTCTCAAGGAACGACGGGTTGTTGGCGAACCAGAGGCGCTGTTGGTCGATTCGCGGGTTCAGGTCATTGCCCTGTTGCAACTGAAAACCCTGACGCATGCGCTCCCAGACGTCTTGCGGGGGTGCAAGGGGCGTTGGTTTATGGCTGAGAAACACCGGCTTCTGTTTGATCCCCGCAGCCAGATTTGGCGCGCGATGGTTGCTGCTGGGCTCGATATGGCTGGTGGTCTGACAGCCCGCAAGCGTAGCGCTCACGGCAACAGCGATAGCCTGAGCCAGCCGGGTCAATGCGTCTGAATTGAGGGTACTGCGTATGGATGACGACATTGGCTGGGGGGTAGTTCCAAGCGAAAATGTCGGGCGATTCTAGGAACAGCCCTGCCAATGGTCAACCATTCAGAACTTTGTGACCGATTTTCGAGCTGCTTAGAACTTATCTTTCCAGGCGCGCAGGGCAGCAAAAACCGCGCTCGGCGACTGATTGGGAGTTCCGTTCCATTCGTCAGCTTTTTCTTTAACGGATGTTTCATGGGTGCGTATGAATGGGTTGGTCCGGCGTTCCAGGGCTAGATTTGAAGGCAGGCTGATGCGGTTTTCACTGCGCCACAGGCTGACCTGGGCCAGCCGTTCCGCGATATCGGCATTTTGGGGTTCTACCGCCTGGGCGAAACGCAGATTGCTCAACGTGTACTCGTGGGTGCAGTACACCAGCGTGGTGTCGGGCAGGTCGGTCAGGCGACCCAACGAGTGGTGCATTTGCTCCGGTGTGCCTTCAAAGAGCCGTCCACATCCGGCAGCGAACAGGGTATCACCGCAAAACAGCAACGGGGCTGCCGCGTCGGCATGGTAAAAAGCAATATGGCCCAGGGTATGGCCAGGTACCGCCAGGACACTGAAATCAAGGCCGAGGATGTTGATCCGGTCGTTATCGCTCAGCGCGACATCCCGTGCGGGTATGTTTTCGGCCGCAGGGCCCAGGACTTTGGCCTGGGTATGCTGCTTGAGGCGGGCAACGCCGCCCACATGATCATGGTGATGGTGGGTCACGAGAATGTCGGTAAGCTGCCAGTCCGGATGCTGTTCCAGCCACTCCAGTACCGGCGCGGCATCACCTGGATCGACGACAGCACAGTGTTTGCTGGAAGGATCCTGTAACAACCAGATGTAGTTGTCGGTGAAAGCGGGCAGGGCATCGATCTGTATCATGGCGCAGTTCGCTTAGCGGGAAACAATGGTGCATCTTAGAGTCTGATTACCTTCGAGGCGAGCATCCCCTCGGGAGAACTGAAATGACCGATGAAGCTTTCGCCCAGGCTGATCCTGAGTGGCTGGCGCTGATCAGTTCGGCGCGTGAGTGGTTGTCCGGGCCGCTAGGCCAACTGTTATTGCAAGAAGAACGGCGCCTGCTCGAAGACGAGTTGGGGCGCTATTTCGGCGGCTACCTGGTGCATTACGGGCCATCCGCGGAGACGCCGCCTGCCGCTGAGCAAGTGCAGCGCAATGTACGGCTTGGCGCGCCGCTGCCGGGGGTCGAGATCGTCTGTGAAGAGCAGGCCTGGCCGCTCAGCGAGCACGCGGCCGACGTGGTGGTGCTGCAGCACGGGCTGGATTTCTGTATGTCGCCCCACGGCCTGTTGCGCGAGGCGGCCAGCAGTGTGCGCCCCGGTGGTCATCTTTTGATCATCGGCATCAACCCGTGGAGCACCTGGGGGTTTCGTCATATGTTCGCCCATGATGCGCTGGGCAAGGCGCGCTGCATTGCGCCGTCCCGAGTGGCGGACTGGCTCAATCTACTGGGCTTCGCGCTGGAGAAACGACGCTTCGGGTGCTATCGTCCGCCGTTTGCTTCAGCGACCTGGCAATCGCGTCTGTCCGGCCTTGAACGGCTGGGTAACGGTTGGCAAAGCCCCGGCGGTGGCTTCTATTTATTAGTGGCCCGCAAGATGGTGGTAGGGCTGCGTCCTGTGCGTCAGACGCGGCGGCAACCGTTGGGCAAGCTCATCCCGCTGCCGATGGCGAAGGTCAATCGTCGCAGTACCGAGCCCTGAGCAGGTGCTCAAGCCCACTACTTTCTGGAAAACGTTGTAATGAGTGAAAGCGTTGAGATCTTTACCGATGGCGCCTGCAAGGGTAATCCTGGCCCCGGCGGCTGGGGCGCACTGTTGGTGTGCAAGGGCGTCGAGAAGGAACTGTGGGGCGGCGAAGCCAACACCACCAACAACCGCATGGAACTGACCGGCGCGATTCGTGGCCTTGAAGAACTCAAGCGCTCCTGCGATGTGACGCTGGTGACGGACTCCCAGTACGTCATGAAAGGCATTACCGAGTGGATGGTGAACTGGAAGAAACGCGGCTGGAAGACAGCCGCGAAGGAACCGGTAAAAAACGCTGATCTCTGGAAACTGCTGGATGAACAAGTCAATCGACACACCGTGACCTGGCAATGGGTGCGCGGCCACATTGGTCATTACGGCAACGAGCGTGCTGACCAGTTGGCCAATCGTGGTGTCGACGAAGTGAGGGGCATCAAACATGCGTAGTGTTGTACTCGACACCGAAACCACAGGCATGCCGGTCACCGACGGTCACCGGGTCATCGAGATCGGTTGCGTCGAATTGATCGGCCGTCGCCTGACCGGGCGGCATTTCCATGTGTACCTGCAACCTGATCGTGAGAGCGATGAGGGCGCGATCGGTGTCCACGGCATCACCAATGAATTTCTGGTGGGCAAACCGCGTTTTGCTGAAGTGGCCGATGAGTTCTTTGAATTCATCAAGGGCGCGCAGCTGATCATCCACAACGCGGCGTTCGACATCGGCTTTATCAACAACGAATTCGCACTCATCGGGCAGACCGACAAGGCCGACATTACTCGGCATTGCACCGTGCTCGACACCTTGCTCATGGCCCGGGAACGTCACCCCGGCCAGCGCAACAGCCTGGATGCATTGTGCAAGCGCTACGGCGTTGACAACTCCGGGCGTGAGCTGCACGGCGCGTTGCTCGACTCCGAGATTCTGGCCGACGTTTACCTGACCATGACCGGCGGGCAGACCAGCCTGTCCCTGGCCGGTAATGCCACGGACGGTAACGGCTCCGGCGAGGGGTCGGGTAATACCGCCAGTGAGATTCGTCGTTTGCCTGCCGATCGCGCACGTTGCCGGGTTATCCGCGCCAGCGAAAGCGAAATGGCCGAGCACGCGGTACGTATGGCCGCGATTGCCAAATCAGCCGGCGCTCCTGCGTTGTGGGTGCAGTTGCAAGAGGCCCGTGACCAGGCATCCGTATGACCCTTTCATCCACAGCGTAGCGATGTGAAGACTTTGGCTAACCCGGCACTGAGCATTCGGGTCGCAGATGAATGCTTCGAAGATTACATCCTCAACAGCGAATTCACCTTTACCGTCAG
Organism: Pseudomonas sp. DWP3-1-2; assembly: GCF_049896285.1. Taxonomy (NCBI): domain Bacteria; kingdom Pseudomonadati; phylum Pseudomonadota; class Gammaproteobacteria; order Pseudomonadales; family Pseudomonadaceae; genus Pseudomonas; species Pseudomonas sp. DWP3-1-2. Next base: position 235,867 of record NZ_JAFCTZ010000004.1, read on the forward strand.
CGGTTATGCGCTGGCGCGGGTGGGTGAGCGTGTGGAGTGCTGGGAAGTCGAGCCGGTCGAGCCCTACTGCAAGAACTACGGCATTGATTCTCAGGAGTTCTGCGACTACCGCGATGCTGCGGACAGCACGGTGCTGGTGGCATGGCTGGAGGATCGGGCAGTGGGGCATGTGGTGCTGAGCAGGCACTGGAACGGCTTTGCCCACATTGACGAGCTGGCGGTAGATGCTTCGGCGCGACGTATGGGTGTAGCCCGTGCCCTATTGGAAGTTGCGCAGTTCTGGAGTCGCAAACAGGCGTTGCCGGGCATCATGCTGGAAACCCAGAACAACAATCTGGCTGCCTGCATGTTGTACCAACGCTGTGGGTTCGTGGTGGGCGGGGTTGATCACATGCGTTATCGCGGCATTGACCCGCAAACCCGGGAAGCAGCGATATTCTGGTACCTGCTGTTCAGTGAAGGTGATCAGCATTCAGCCTGAGCCGCCGCCTGTGCTCACGATAAGACGTGGCAATCAAGCGGTGCGCAGGCCTTGGATCATTTGGTGCGAGTCATGTGTACGCCAGACTGAAGAAGCTCGAAGTCATCCCCACCCAAATGCTTGACCCGATCACCGATTGCCAGGCGATAAGTGGATACAGGCTCCGTGCCGCCAGCCTCGGAAGGCTGTGATTCCTGGAACTCATGCACGGAGTAGACGCGGCCTTCGGCGTCCCTTGCATGAAATTGTCCGACGAGAACTGAAGCCATTTGCTTTGTAACCTCTGAAGATAACCGCTCATTTACTGCTGCATGCTAACACCGTGCGCCCGCAATCTGCGCTGGCTTGTGGGCCAGGCCCGAAGAAAGGCCAATGGCGCCGGTGATCGAGCCTTGTAGACCACTGTTCGGGCGGGGAGTTTTCGGTCAGCGAAAAAATAATTCAGCCCACGGTCCCAGCGTGAAACATCCCGTGCCCGGAAAAATTATTGGCACATTCAAACAACTCATGGCCCGCTTTACGCCGCCACTTCATCTATAACTATGGGCTCTTAGTATTCTTAGAAGGAAATCTTTATGAGTCAGGTTTATTCGGTTGCCGTGGTCGTGGGCAGTTTGCGGGCGGACTCCATCAATCGCAAAGTTGCACTGGCGCTCGCTGCGCTGGCTCCGGCGAATCTGCAACTAAAGATTGTCGAGATTGGCGACCTGCCGCTTTATAACGAAGACATCGACACGGCGACCTCCACGCCCGAGTCGTATACAGCCTTTCGTCAGCAAATAGCCGCCGCCGACGCCGTGCTGTTTGTTACGCCTGAATACAATCGGTCGGTGCCGGGTGCCTTGAAGAACGCCATTGATGTTGGCTCCCGCCCTTACGGCAAAAGCGCCTGGAGCGGCAAGCCGGGGGCCGTGATCAGTGCATCGCCGGGTGCTATCGGCGGTTTCGGTGCCAACCACCACCTGCGCCAGTCTCTGGTGTTCCTCAATGTTCCGTGCCTGCAGCAGCCGGAAGCCTATCTGGGCAACGCCGGGACGTTTTTCGATGACGCCGGAACGCTGTCCGAGCAAACCCGGCCGTTCCTGCAGACGTTCATCAACGCCTACGCGGCTTGGGTTGAGCAGAACAAGAAGGCCTGATTGGCTGTCGTAGACCGCGTGTATCAGGCCGACCCGCGCTGCTTCATGTCGCGCAGCGTGCGCCAGACCTGTCGATAAGCTCCTTTGTTTTCTGCCTGTGCCCGCCAGATACGGCACAGGCGGGTTTCAGATAAAGGAGATTGATCGTGTCAGCTTCCCCCGCGCCTTATTTTCATCCTGCTGCCCTTACGCAACGCTTTGCTCGCGACATCACAGACGCTTTTCTTGACGAGCGCATCCGTGTCGAGGAAAAGCTGTGACTGGAGCAATTGCTCAACCCTGTCTTGCTGCCTGTTTCCCTCAGGGGCTTTCCCAGAATGGATCGGTTGATCACTGAGGATGTCGTGTAAACGACAGCCGGGTTGACCGGTGCCTTGTTGATCAGTCACCCCTCGTCGTCCAAAGACAGTCGCCTCTACCTCCGTGGCTTCTGTACTACAGGGCTGCCCCTGCCGACTTGTTCGTGCGGTTTGATAAAAGTCTCCTGGGCCGCAGGCGCTTCACGTAAATCCTCTGCACTGCTTTATGTATGCATGTGTCGCCATTGGGCATGGATAAGCTCCGGGTTTTCTTCAGGCTCCGCGCCCACTCAGGTGCGGAGCCGTTCTATACAAGGAACCTGTCATGCCCTCGGCATCAACTGCCTATTTTTCCGTCCAGGCATTACGCGCACGGTACCTCGTGGACCTGGACGATGCCGTCATTCAGGGGCGCATCACTGCCCAACAGCGTCAATGGCTTGGCCAGCTTTCCAACCCGATGAGCACCACCCAAAACGTGAACGGGGGTCCGCGGGCCGATCAAATCGTGTTCGATGACGGCAACGCGGTGGGAGCGGAACTGGCCGCGGCCATGTTGCTCAGCGATCCAGCGGCCAATAACTCAAGCGTATTCCTGCACACACTGCTTGACGGGCTGGAGGTATTTGCCAGCCGCGAACACCTGTTGCGGGTACTCAACGAGCGCTATCGGCCGGTCCACCTGGCCCGGCCTCAATGGGAATACCAGCGAATCGAAGGCGACCCGTTCGAGCGTCGCATGCGCTCGATCATTGCCAGGCACGGGCAAAGCCTGAGCGAGTTTTCAGATCACTTGCTGCTTCTGCCTTCGCTGCAAACCGCCGTGGGCCAAGGCGTGCAGCTCGCGATCAAGCAAGCGCTGCCAGACACCTCGGTGGATGTTTTCTCCCATTTGCTGCAATGGGTGTTCAATCCGGCCCCGTCCGATCCCGGCGCGCAACCGGTGGTGGTGGGGATCAATACGCTGGCCGAGAGCGCGTTCGACGCGTTAGTCCAGGAACCTTCGGACATTGGCATGCATCGGCGCTTCCTCGATATCGAGGGGCGGGCCCTGACGCCCGCACAAGCCAAACCTTACAGCGATGCCATTGACGGGGTTCGCAATACCCTGAAGGAGCCCTACGAGCAATTGCTGGAGCGTTTTTGGTCCGATCCGCTGACAGAGGACCAGACCCGGCAGCTAGTCGCAACTCGATTATTGACGGAGACTTTTCGGCACTGCCTGCTGGTCGATCGCCAGGCCTTGCGGGTTTCACCTCAAGAATTCGGGTATTTGAGCGCGATGCTTGCCGGTCATGGCGCATCCGCAGGGGCGCTCGACCTGTCTAGACTATCCATCTCCATCGCCAATCAGCAGCCGGTGAAGCTGGCTGGCCTGTGCGTGATTGATCTTTCAGCCGCCAGCCTGTCCGGTTTGCTTTTGTTTTCGGCACGGTACGGGCTGCGCCGTTTCACGGCTATCGAGCAGGTGGCCGACTATTTTCTGTCCAAAACAGGCCGGGCCGAGATACTGGCCTGCACGTCACTGAACGATCATGAATGGCTGGATGCCGAGGGGCCGATTCGCCTGAGACTCGACACCTTGGGTCAACCGCTGTTCAGTCATTTGATGGATTCAATCATTGCTTTGCAGCAGCGTAACCTGGCTTATTTCCTCACGTTACCGGCAGCCCAGGCCAACAAGGCGGCCGTCATCGTTGACGATGCCCTCGACATTCGCGAATTGATCAACCCGGGGCTTCTGGCGTTGGGCAGTTTTGGCCGATGGCGGGACGTTTCCACCGACTTTGAACACCTGTGGCCACAGCAGGCCTTATCCTCTCGGCGTCCACCCGAACCCGTACCCGCTGCAGGCGAGGATGTGCCGCCTACGTGGATGGAATACCTCAAATGGGTCCAACGGGAAATCGACCGGCTGGGCAATCTTCACCCGGGTGTTGCCGTGTGTGCCCGTGGGGTATTGAACGCCTATTTAACGGTCTTTAGCGGGGGGCAACGCGACGTGCGTTACCTGTGGGTGAAGGCGAGCAATGGCGACCTGCGAAACGTGTTGCTTCTGTTTCTGGACAGAGTGACGGGCCATGTTGCCGGGCCGCTGTCCGATGACTGCCAGGTATTGACGGGGGTGTCGGAAACCGCGCCGCTGCTTGCGGTGGCCGGGTTAACTGCCGTGATGCTTGAGCAGATGCTTGATCTGGCAAAAAGCGGGTTTCGCCTCAAGCTGGCGGCACATGTCCGACGCTCCCATGCCGGGCCACTGCGCCAGCTGGACACCCAATTGCTGCCCAAGCCAATGAGCATTGCCATTCGCAGCAGCCTGTTGCGCCTGGGGTGGAGGATGGGGGCGCGATTGGGTGAGATGGGGGCCCGAACATTGGGCATGTTCGAGCAGGTTCTGGACCGGCCGACTTTCAGTTTGCGTTCGCACTTTGGCGATGACATTACTGAAGTCTATGCCGTACATGTCGACTACCAGCCGCACCATCGTGTTGCGCCGATGACCGACATGTTTGTCCTGCAACAGCCTTGGGACTCGAGCGGCAAACTCGTGCTGTGGTCGCCTTTCCGTGGGCTTTATGAATGCGCTTCGCCGACTGAACTGGGAGCGCTCGTCAATCTCAAACTGGCCGACCCGGCCACCCGGAAACAATGGCTTGATTGTTTCAACGCGACGGACAGAGAGCGGATCGCCTTTCGCTTGAGCCAGTCTTTGCCGGTCAAGGTCAATCTGGAGCGTATTGACGGCCACTTTATAGAGCATTTGCAAAACCTCGAGCTGGAGCGTCAGGTAAACGCGGTCATGGAGGCCTATGACTCGGCCGTGCAATGGCGACTGGACGCCGGGCTGACGGGCAAGCTGACGCACGCGGCTGACACCAGCGACAATGTTCGCTCCCTGCATGACTCACTGTCCCACACACTGGAAGTTTCGCTGTTCAAGGCGTTTGCCCCGCAATGGCTCAATGAAGCCAGCGTCGCGGATCTTTTCACCTTCAGCGCATTGCTGCGCAGGGCTTACGTCGCGCAAAGCGTCGAACAGGATTTCATGTTCGACGTCCCGGCGCTGCCGGATTACGCCCATGAACAGCTGACGGCGCGATTGCACAAGGACCTGGGTGATCAGGCGCCCGACCCGGACCTGATCATCGTGACCCTGACCCGATACGTTGGTGCCCCCACGGCCGTTGGCGAGATTCCGTCTTCCGTGCCCGGTGCCACGCTGGTCGTCAAGGAAACGCTGACCCGTTTCGCCATCAACCGCTTTTCCGGTGTTCAGGACGGTATCCTGAGTTTTGCCCTGGCTGATGAGTCGCTCGCGATACGGCTACCTGACCCGGACTATCTCTCCGGGGTGGTACTTGACCTGGATGTTGGCGCTCGCTACCGCGCGCTGCTGGATGAGAAGCTAAACGAGCATGACCCAAGCCACGCCCGGCGGCTGCGGTGCTTCGCCGAACAGATGCCGCCCTTACAGTTGTTGAGCGCCTTTGAACTCAAACTGTGCAAGCAACTGTCGGACAAGGCATGGCGCTACATCCGCAGTGTTCTAGAGATGCCCGACGGCATCGCACGCCTCCCCGAGAAGGGCGAGAACATCGTCCTGAGCCCGCTGCAACTGGTACCTGAGCCTGGCGGCAAGGCGGATGTGGTTACCGGGATGTACGTGATCACGGCGCAGGACTCAACACAGGGCCCCTGGATTCTGTACACGCTGTTGGGCGATGACATGGATTTCAAGGAGTACCCCAACGAGGCCGCGTTGCTGGCCGATGTCCAGAGCACCACCAGCCTGCAGGCATTGATCCTTGAGCGCTTGACGCCCCTGGCCCGAAAAACCTATGACAATGGTGGCTTCCGGGAACCGCATCTGCCCTGGAGCGCTGAATCGTCTTTTGACCTCGCACCTTATCCGCCTGCACCCCCGCGTCTGTTGCTTGAACCTGTATCGAGCAATGTTCTGCGCTATTTGTTCGATGGCATGAAAGCGATGCTGCGTCTGGCGGCCGTGCAATCAAGTGTGACCACCGCCGAATTCAACAGCCAGGCGTTCCGCTTTCTGATGACGCTGGGCACCGAACAGGCGTTGATGTTATTGCCGGGACGCCTGGGGCTGCTGGTGGGCGCGTGGCAAAGTCAGTCGTGGCTAGAGGCTTCAGCCAATGCGCTTCATGAGCGCAAGTGGGGCAAGGCTCTTTCCGAAATATCGGCGGCGTTAGGTGTGTTGATCTCTGCCCGGCAAGACCCCAAAGACAGGGCTGAAGAGGCTATCGAAGAGTCCATCATCAATGAGCAATCCTGGATCGAAGAGGGTTTCTCCTGGGGCAATGGGCAACTGACCCCTGAAATGAGAACTCGCCTCGCGCGCCTGGAGGCCAATAACGTTTCGCTGAGTGAGCTTGAGAAAGACGGCTTTTACAACGTGTACCGCGACAGTCGGTCCAAAACGGAATACGCCGCCATTAGGGGCAAGGTCTACCCGGTCGCCTTTACGTCGGCGGGTTGGCGTATCGTCAACGGCGAAAATTCAGGCCCCGGGATACGCCTGAATGAGGAACAGCAGTGGGAACTCGATATCAGGGGCGGGCTGAAGGGCGGCGGCGGTATCCTTACCAAGCCTGGCAATTCCTCAGCCGATCAGCATCTAGAGCGCATCTTTATCACTGAAGCCAGCGGCGTCCCCGAAATCCGTCGTCGCTACCCTGACCGGGCGCGGCGTTTTGGCGAAGCGCACCTGTACGCACGCAATTACCTGCACACCGCACGCAGCAATTTGCAGGTCGAGTCATCAACCGGGCAGATCCCTGCCAAAGCTCAAAAAATCCTCGCGGACTTTTTTGGTGTGAAAGTCCCTGGCGAGCGTTTGCTGAGTTCCATCAGGAGAATCCTGGATGAACTGAACACCGAGTTACTGGATCATTCCTTGTCGCCGTTCTCATCCAGCCGAATTGTGGTCGGAACCAACAGGTCCGGGCATCAGGGGACGAGCGCGTTTACCTTCGCCAGTGACGTGAACAAGCGGATTTTCCTGACCGAACAGTTTTTCCGCGCGCCTCTTTATCGACTCAAACCTCCGCCCAGCGGTCAAAACGGGTTCAATGTGGGCGCGCATTTTCGTACCGCCATTTTCCTTCACGAATTGTCCCACATCGCCAACAACAGCCTGGATATTGCTTACGTGGAATCTTCTACGCCGTATCTGGACCTGCTGTATGACAGCGGTGAGTATTACGGGAGGGTGAAGCGGGGCTATGAAAAATACCAGCAACGCTGCCTGTCCCACCTGACCCCCCGGGACGAGTTGTTCAAGGACACCACCAGCGACGACGCGCCACGAGATTTAAAAACCTCAGACGGCCACGCCAAACCTGAGATTTTGCGGATTACCGGGAGAAAGACCTTGAACGAGGCCCGGGATGTGTTTTACGCCGATGCAGACAAGCGCGCGGACATCATCCTGAGCAATGCCGACTCCATCACGCTCCTTGTCACGTTACTGGGACGAGAACGGTTCACGCCCCCCACGCCCTGACTTACAGTGCCGCGCAGGCCTCACATGGTTGTTTGTCGTGCAGGCCTGACAACGCAGATCATCAGGCTCCTTTCTATTTTTCGCCATGTCCTTGGGGCGTGGCGGGCGCATTGATGAAAGGAAACGTGTATGGCTGCTTTGGTATCTCCTTATTCCTTGATCGGTCGCGCAGGGCGCGATTCAACCAGGATCTGGCCGATGCCGTCCGGGATTCGCGATCAGTGCCAAGGAACTTCAATCGCCACGAGGGCTGCCTATGCAGGCAGCACTTGTCCGGCTGCGAAAAGCTTAGATCAAGTAATGCTTGAGTTCCCGGGCAATCACCAGGCGCTGGATTTCGCTGGAGCCTTCGTAGATCTGGGTGATGCGGGCGTCCCGGTAGTAGCGCTCCACGGGGTAGTCTTCCAGATAGCCGTAGCCGCCGTGGATCTGGATCGCCTTGGAGCAGACCCATTCGGCCATCTCCGAGGCGAACAGCTTGGCCTGGGAAGCCTCCGACAAGCACGGTTTGCCCGCGCTGCGCAGGCGCGCCGCGTGCAGCGTCAGCAAGCGTGCGGCGTTGAGGCGGGTGTGCATGTCGGCCAGCAGGTTGGACACACTCTGGTGCTCGATGATCGGCTTGTCGAACTGCACCCGCTCACGGGCGTAAACCAGTGCCGCTTCAAAGGCGGCGCGGGCAATCCCCAGTGCCTGGGCGGCAATGCCGATACGGCCGCCTTCAAGATTGGAGAGGGCGATTGCCAGTCCCTTGCCGCGTTCGCCCAACAGGTTGGCTGCCGGGATGCGGCAGTCGCTTAACGTCACTGCGCAGGTGTCGGAGGCGCGAATACCCATTTTGTGTTCGGTGCGATCCACGACGAAACCGGGCGTATCGGTGGGCACAAGAAACGCCGACAGACCCTTTTTGCCCAGCTCCGGGTCGGTTACCGCGAACACGATAGCCAGTTGCGCACGCTTGCCGTTACTGACGAACTGCTTGGCGCCGTTGATGACCCACTGGCCGTCGCGTAACTCGGCGCGGGTGCGCAAGTTATGGGCTTCGGAGCCAGCGTGTGGTTCGGTCAGACAGAAGCAACCAATGGCGCGGCCGCTGGCCAGCTTCGCCAGCCAGGTCTGCTTTTGTTCTTCACTGCCGTAATTGAGCACCGGGCCGCAGCCCACGGAGCTGTGCACGCTCATCAGGGTGCCGGTGGCCGCGTCGCCCGCAGAGATTTCCTCCACCGCCAATGCGTACGCCACGTAATCAAGATAGGTGCCGCCCCATTGCTCTGGCACCACCATGCCCAACAGCCCCAGATCGCCCAATCGGGTGACCAGGGCGTCGTCGATCCAGCCAGCTTTCTCCCATGCCTGGGCGTGGGGTGCGATTTCGTTGCGGGCAAAGTCACGCGCCATGTCGCGGATCATGACTTGCTCTTCACTCAGTTCAATATCGTGCATCGTTCAGTTCTCCTGGCCGGTGAAGAACCCCTGCACATGCTCGGCGCTCAACGCCTGCACGCTTGGCAGATTCCATCGCGGCTTCTTGTCTTTATCAATAATCAGGGCGCGAACGCCTTCGATGAAATCCCCGCGTTCGAACCATTGGCGGCCCAACTGCAGTTCCATGGCAAAACACTTGTCCAGACAAAGTGGCCGGCCGCGACGAAGCATTTCCAGCGTCACAGCCATGGCCAGTGGCGAGCGGGTTTCCATCAGCGCCGCCGTGGCCAATGCCCATGAGCGGGTGTCGCCAACGGTGACCTGACGCAGTTGCTCGACGATGCCCGGAATATCGGGTTGGGCGAAAAAGTGATCGATGGCGGGTCGCAGCTTTTCCAGTGGTGGCTGAGGCAGGTGCTGATTGCCAAGTCTGGCCAGGACGCCTTGCAGATCCTTGAGCGCATTGCTGCGCCACGGCATGGTGTCCAGTTGTTGATCCAGACTGGCCAGCGCATCGCTATGCATATACCAGTTGGCCAGGCCGCAATACAGGGCATCGGCGGCAGCAATTTGTACGCCTGTGACGCCCAGATAAGTGCCCGCTCTGCCGGGAACCCGAGGTAGAAAATAACTGCTTCCCACATCCGGGAAATACCCGATGGCCACTTCCGGCATCCCCAGCCGACTGCGTTCAGTGACCACGCGTAGATCCGCGCCTTGCACCAGACCCATGCCGCCGCCGAGCACGAAACCGTCCATCAGTGCCAGGACCGGTTTGCGGTAACGGTGAATGCTCAGATCCAGCGCGTACTCTTCAACGAAGAAATCCTGATGCAGGGTGTGCCCGTTCTTATAGCTGTCATACAGTGAGCGAATATCGCCACCGGCGCAGAACGCCTTGTTTCCGGCACCCCGCAGGACCACGGCATACACCGAGTCATCCAGCGCCCAGGCGTCGAGCTGTTGTCGCAGGCTGCGCACCATGTTCAGGTCAATGGCGTTGAGGCCCGCCGGTCGATTGAGGGTCAAATGCCCGATGTGATTGCGCACGTCGACCAGTACGCTGTCTTGAGACAAATCCTTGAGGCCGGGCACCGCAGGTACAACCTGTACAGTCATCTGCAAACTCCCTGTCCGATCTTGTTATGGGGCCGTATTCCGGTTCAGGCGGCCAGTATCCGTGACCGCCGATGCTACCAGTGCAAATTTGCCCGGCACAATCGGCAAACCTGCAAACTGTCGAGGCATATGTGCATGGATTTATAGCGGAAATCAGTCTTCCGTGCCTGGGCCTTTTGGTGCTTCACCCGGCTGGCTGGTGTCGATGCTGACCACCACCGACATGCCCGGTCGCAACTGGCGTGCCAACGGTTGATCGGGCTCAAGGACGATGCGTACCGGAATCCGCTGGGCGATCTTGACGAAATTGCCGGTGGCATTGTCCGCAGGCAGCAGGCTGAACTCCGAGCCGGTGGCAGGGGAGATGCGTTGCACACGGCCGTGCATCTTCTGATGATTCAAGGCGTCGACGCTGAACGTTACCGGCTGGCCGAGACGGACGTTGGCCATCTGGGTTTCTTTCAGATTGGCGATGATCCACAGCCGGTCGGGGACCAGCGCCATTAACTGCGCGCCGGAATTCACATAGGCCCCCAGGCGCACGCCGATCTGCCCGAGTTGCCCGTCGCGTGGGGCCAGGATACGGGTGTTGGTCAGGTCGATGCGCGCCAGTTCGATGGCGGCTTCGGCATTGGCCACCGAGGCCTCCAGAGAGCCGCGATTGACGATCACGCTTTGCAAGTCTTCCTTGGCGATTTCCAGTACGGCGCGGGCTTCTGCCGTCGCCGCCGTTGCCTGCGCGTCGGCGGCCCGTGCGACATCCAGCTCACTTTTGGATATCGAGCCGTCGGTGACCAATGCCTGGCTGCGGCGCAAGTCGGCAGACGCCTTGCGGCCTTGAGCGATGCTGCTCTGCAGCGCGGCCTTGCGTTGCACGATGGTCGCCTCCGCGCTGCGGCGCTGTTGCAGGTTATTGGCCAGCGCAGCTTTCTGGATGCCCAGTTGCGCCACGGCCTGGTCCAGATGCTGGCGATAGATTCGGTCATCAAGGCGCACCAGCAAGTCGCCCTGTTTGACGAACTGGAAGTCCTGAACCGGAACCTCGTACACATAACCGCTCAGTTGCGGGCTGATGATAGTGGTCTGGCCGCGAACCAGAGCATTTTCCGTGCTTTCGATCGGGCTGCTGAACGGCGGCAGTTGCCAGGCATAAAGCACGATCAGAATGCCGATCATCGCGATGCTGCCGAAAATCACCGAGGAGATAACCCGGGTGCGCGTGACGCGCGATTCGCTGGCGTCGGGGGGCGACGCCGGGGGCGGCGGCCCGGAAGACGCAGTGGGCGTCGTCGGGCTTGGGTTAGAAGGCGTCGGCGTGGTCGGTTCAGTCATGAAGAGGTGGCACCACTGGAAGTTACAGGGGGCGAAGCCATCGGCGCAGGGGGTGCCGGTGGAGTCGGTGTGGTCATTTTCAGCCAGATCCCGCGTATCGAGATCCAGATCATGGTCAGTACGGCAATCACCGCGATCAGCATGAACACGTCGTTATAGGCCAGCACGTTGGCTTCCCGGGTCGCTGTCGCGGCGATGGCCCGGATACCTTGATGGGTACGTGCCGAGGGATCGGCGATGGCCGAAGCATAGCTGGCACTGGTGCTGGTCAGGCGTGCCTGCACCTGGGGATTGATCAGGGTGAGATGCTCGACCAGGACACTGGAGTGGAACTTCTCCCGCACGATCTGAAAGGTGCCCAGCGCCGCCGAGCCGATCAGGCCGCCCAGATTTTGCGTAATCCCGAACAGTACGGAAAAACTGATCATGTTGCGCGGATTGGCAAGCACGCCGCTGATCCCCAGCACCAGGGTCGGCCCCAGGAAAAAGGTGCCGCCAAAGGCCAGCAGGAACTGACTGACGTACATGTTCGATTGACGGGTCAGGTGGGTGGAGCCGCTGTCCATCCAGGCGCCGGTGGCCATCATCGCCAGGGAAATAATCAGCGGGGTGAACAGGTGCGCAGGGTTGATCGTCCAGGCGCTGACCGCCAGGCCCGCGACACTGCCCAGCAACATGACCGCGTACAACGTGTGCAACTGCTCACTGCCCATGTTCAGGGCTTGCAGAAACGCCACGGCGCCGACGGATTGCTCTGACAACACCACGCGAAACAGGATAACCGCCAACGCCAGTCGCAGAATCTTGCCGCTGCCCAGCCAGCGGGTGATCAACAACGGATTGCGCCGGTTATGTTCGATGGCCAGCCCCGCCATGATCAGCGCAATGGAGGCTGCTGAAGCCACGCCGATCCAGGGCTGTTCCAGCCACCAGTCGATACGTCCCAGGGACAGGACAGCGCACAGCAAGGCGAAGCCCGTTGAAAGCAGGCCGAAGGTCAGGAAATCGAGCCTTTCAAACGCCTTGAAACGATCACCGGGCGGCAATTTCAGGAGCAGCACGCACCCCAGCGACAGCAGGGCCATGCCCAGTTCAAACAGGTACAGGCCGCGCCACTCGGCAATTTGCAGCAAATCTTCCGAAACCAGTCGGGCCATGGGAATTGCCAGCTGCGATGTTCCCAGCCCGAGCACCAGGGCCTTTAAACGCCATCGGGTGGGGAACGCCTGAATCATGTAATACAGACCCAGCGTCGTCAGCGCTGCGCCCACCATGCCGTGGGCTGCTCTGACGGCGATGGCCGAATTGATGTCGTTGACGAACAGATGCCCGAACGTCACCAAGGCATAGAGCACCAGAAAAACTTCGGTGAAGGCCCGCAGACCGAATTGCTGACGAAACTTCACCAGCAGCAGGTTCATGGACACATTGGTCATGACATACGCTGCGGGCAGCCAGGCAATCTGCGCAGTGGTCGCCGCCAGTGAGCCTTGCAGGTAGGGCAGGTTGGCAACGACCAGCGCATTACCCAACCCGCCGGTCAGCGCGACAATGATGCCCACCAGCGCAAACGCCCAGCGTTTGCCGGTCGAATGCAGCGGCGTGGACGGCGACCCCGGCAGGGTAGGGCGCTCGTGGGGCGCCCAGTCGCGAGGCGCGTACTTATTGCTCATGCATCGGCACTGTCCTGTGGGTGGTGGTGTGGCAGCGTAACGGGTTGATCAAACCCCGCCGCCCGAAGGCGGATGGCTACCCACGGGAATTATTCAAACGGTTGTGGGTTCCGATTCACAAGGACCGTAAACGTTCCCTGGTGTCCCGGACGGGGTCGGCACAGCTCAGGGGCTGAATTTTCCGTTGTCTACACTGACAAATTGTCATACAAGCGCCTGGAATATAGGGATTGAACATTGTGCGCATCAAGGGCCTCAAACCTACTGCGCCTATTAACAGGTGATGCCTTTAGCTTGCCCTCATGACGTCTTTGCACCACTTGGGTCGGTCATGAAGAAACGCTCGACGCCGCAAGCACCTGACCACAGGCCGCGGCAACGCCGGAGATGAACACCGATGATCAGCCCCTCACGCGAGCCACGCCAGACCCCCGTTGCCAACGAGTTGCTCAAGCGCTACCAAAGCGTTCGCAGCCGCACGCTGAGCCTGGCGGCCCCCCTCAGTGCCGAAGACATGGTGGTTCAGTCGATGCCTGACGCCAGCCCGGCAAAATGGCATATGGCGCATACGACCTGGTTTTTCGAGACCTTCCTGCTCAGCGAACACTTTTCCGCTTATGAAGCGTTCGACCCGACGTTCGGCTATCTCTTCAACTCCTACTACGAGGCCGTCGGCCCGCGCCATCCCCGACCGCAACGTGGCTTGATGACCCGTCCCGGCATTGATCAGGTAATCGCCTACCGCAACCATGTGGATCACCACATGGACAGGCTGCTGCAGCGCACCTGGCCGGAAGCACTCAACGGTTTGATCGAGCTGGGCCTGGCCCATGAAGAGCAGCATCAGGAACTGCTGTTGATGGACATCCTGCACCTGTTCAGCACTTCATCACTCAAGCCCGCCTACGATGTGGCCTGGCCCAGGGATACGCCCGGAGGTCGCGGTCAGTACAAGCCACTCAAGGGCGGTCTCACCGAAATCGGCCATAACGGGGCCGAGTTCGCTTTCGACAACGAAGGCCCGCGCCACACGACGTACCTGCAATCGTTCGAAATCAGCGATCGGCTCGTCACAAACGGTGAATGGCTGGCCTTCATGAACGCGGGCGGCTACAGCCAGGCGGGTCTTTGGCTTGCGCAAGGCTGGACCGTCGTGCAGGAAAACGCCTGGAACGCGCCGCTGTATTGGCAGCATGACGAGCCCCATGGCTGGCGGCGCATGAGCCTGCGTGGGCTGGAAACAATCGTTCCCGATGCGCCGGTGACCCATATCAGCTACTACGAAGCGGCCGCTTACGCCCATTGGGCCGATGCGCGGTTGCCGACCGAAGCGGAATGGGAAGCGGCGGCGATCGCCGGGCTGCTGGAACAGGTGGATGACGTTGCCTGGCAATGGACCCAAAGCGCGTACAGCGCTTACCCCGGCTTTCGTCCGGCGGCCAGCGCGGTGGGGGAATACAACGGCAAGTTCATGATCAGCCAGATGGTCTTGCGCGGTGGTGCCAGCGTGACGTCCCCGAATCACTCTCGGGCCACGTATCGCAACTTCTTTCATCCCGAGAAGCGCTGGGTGGTTTCCGGCCTGCGTCTGGCCCGGGACAGTCGTCAGCCCGGCGTGGTCAACCCCCACGACAGTGAGTTTGCCCGCGACGTTATCGCCGGCCTGTCATCGCCTGCCAAAAACCTGTCGCCCAAATACTTCTACGACGCAGCAGGCTCAGAACTATTCGAAGCCATCTGCCACACCCGCGAGTACTACCCGACCCGTGCCGAAACCCGCTTGCTGACGGAGGTCGCCGAGCAGATGGCCGCTTCGATTCCCCAAGGCGCGGCATTGGTGGAATTTGGCAGCGGCGATAGCGCTAAAACCTGTCTGTTGTTGGACGCGGCGCCGCAAGTTGCCGTGTACGTGCCCATCGACATCAGCGCCAATGCCTTGAACAAGGCCGCGCACCAGCTCCACGAGAAATACCCGCACCTGACCGTGGCCCCGCAGATCGATGACTTCACCCGCGCCTTGAAGCTGCCCCGCGCCGCAGACGGCCTGACCCGGGTCGGTTTCTTTCCGGGGTCGACCATCGGCAACTTCACACCGGAACAGGCCGTGAAGTTTCTGCGTTCAGCCCGGACGCTGTTGGGGGAAAACGCGCATTTCATCGTCGGTGTCGACCTGGTCAAGGACGCCGCCACGCTGGTCGCGGCCTATGACGATGCTCAAGGGGTCACGGCACGCTTCAACAAAAACTTGCTGACTCGCATCAACCGTGAACTGGACGGCACATTCCAGAACGATGGGTTCGATCATCTGGCCGTTTGGAATGAGCAGGAGCAGCGCATGGAAATGCACTTGGTCAGCCGCGAGGAGCAAACCGCTATGGTGGCTGGTCAAGCCTTCCACTTCAGCGCTGGCGAACGCCTGCACACGGAAAACTCCCACAAGTTCACCGTCGAGTCCTTTACCGCTCTGGCCGCGCAGGCGGGGTGGACTGTCAGCGAGCAATGGATCAGCGACGCGCCGGAGGTGGCGTTGTTCAATCTGAAGGGTTGAGGCAAGCGGGGCAAAGAAAAGCCGGCGTGATAAGCGCCGGCTTTTTCTATTCTCAAACGTCAGCTTAGAAGATCTGCACAAACAGCCAATACAACGACCCCGACAACAGAATCGCCGCCGGCAACGTCAGCACCCAAGCCATGGCCAGGTTGCGCAAGGTGCGCAGTTGCAGGCCCGAGCCATTGGCGACCATGGCACCTGCCACGCCGGATGACAGCACGTGGGTGGTGGAGACCGGCATGCCGTACATATCGGCCGCGCCAATGGTCAGCATGGCGACGATTTCGGCCGACGCACCCTGCGCGTAGGTCATGTGGGTCTTGCCGATTTTTTCGCCGACGGTGATGACGATGCGCCGCCAGCCGACCAGGGTTCCCAGGCCGAGCGCGATGGCCACGGCGATTTTCACCCAGGTCGGGATAAAACGCGTGGCGCTGTCGATCTGGTCCTTGAACAGTTTGAGTTTGTCCTGAGTATCGGTATCGAAACTGCCGACCTTGTTTTTCTCCATCAGGCGGATGGTTTCGGACGTCAGGTACATGTCGTTCCGCACGTTGGCCACCGCCTCGGCGGGGACTTTGGCCAGCGAGCCATAGCTCTTGACCTGAATACCGATCTTGCCGGCCATGACGGCCAGCGCCGGGATCAGATCAGGCGTGGCCTGTTTGCTGACCAGATAGGCCGATAATGTCTGGCGAGAATCAGCCGGAGCAGGGGCGGGGACGCTTCGGCTCAAGGCTTGCTGCGTGACTTCGGCCACGGCAGCGAATTGAATCGATTGGTCGGCGGGCATGGTGCGGTTCAAGGCGTAGGCCATCGGCAGGGTGCCGACCAGGATCAACATGATCAGACCCATGCCTTTTTGTCCGTCGTTGGAACCGTGGGCGAAGGACACGCCGGTGCAGGTGACGATCAGCATGCCGCGAATCCACCAGGGCGGTGGCGAATTGCCTTTTGGCGCTTTGTACAACGCACGATTCTTGATGAACAGGCGCATGGCCAGCAGCAACAACGCCGCGCAGCCAAAGCCGACCAGAGGCGACAACAGCAGCGAGTAACCGATTTTGGTTGCCTGGGACCAATCCACACCGCTGGTGCCGTCTCGGCCGTGCATCAGCGCATTGGCCACGCCGACCCCGATGATCGAGCCGATCAACGTGTGCGAGGAAGAAGCCGGCAAACCCAGCCACCAGGTGCCAAGGTTCCAGATGATGGCGGCGATCAGCAGGGCGAAGATCATCGCAAAGCCGGCGCTGGAGCCAACTTGCAGGATCAATTCCACCGGCAGCAGAGCGATGATGCCGAACGCCACAGCGCCGCTGGAAAACAGCACGCCGAGAAAGTTGAACAGCCCCGACCAGGCCACCGCGAAGTTTGGCGGCAGGGAATGGGTATAGATAACCGTGGCCACGGCGTTGGCCGTGTCATGGAAACCGTTGACGAACTCGAAACCCAGAGCAATTACCAGCGCCACGCCGAGTAGCAGGAACGGGGTCCAGGTGGTGACCACCGTGCCTATGTCATCGACGTCTTGTTTCAGACTGTAGGCAGTGAACAACAGGCCCATGGCCAGGATGACGAAGAACAGCCCCATGGTGAGTTTGCCGGGCTTGCGGGAGAATTGGGGTCTTGAATCGTCGGCGTGTCTGATTGAGTCCGGGGCCAGTGTGCTGGAGACCATGGTGCGCAATCCTGCAGGAAAAGGTGACACCTATTTTTATTGCAAAATGTTACAGCGTTGCGACACACGTCAACGATGTGACATTCAGTTTGGCTTTTTCGGATGTCCGGTCTAGGAACTCGGCTTCATGGGACCGGATTTATACGGGAAGGATGGGGCAGACGCTGCAAAGGTGCGGGCTTCACCGACGCCTTCCCGGATAAATCCGGTTCCACGAGTTTCGTGCTCCCACACGTACGCGACCTCCAACAGATCTTGGCGTTCTACCCCCGATCCTGATTCTTGCGAAACGCCCAGCGCCCGACAATCAACGTGAACGTCGCCACCAATGCCACCAGCACCCAGAAACCTTCCGGGTCCGACGCCAAGGGAATACCACCGACGTTCATGCCGAAAAAACCGGCAACGATATTAATCGGCAATGCCAGCACCGTGACCACGGTCAGGGTGTAAAGGGTTCGGCTGCTTTGCTCATTGAGGTTGGCGGCGATTTCTTCCTGCAACAGCTTGATGCGTTCACCCAGCGCCGTCAGGTCGCTGATCACCAGCGCGGACTCTTCGGTGGATTGCCGCAGCTCTTGTACGTCGTCTTCCTGCAACCAGTACGGTGGTCGGTGCAGCAAACGCATTAGAGAACCAGGCTCCAGCGCCAGCAGCCGCTGCAAACGAACCAATACCCGGCGCATGGCGCCCAGTTCCGAACGGTTATTGCTCAGGCGTTGCGACAATAACTGGTCTTCGATTTTGTCCACGCTGACGCTGGTCTTGCGCAGGAACTGAGTCAGCACTTCGCCCTGGTCACGCAGGAGGTGCGCCAGCAACTCCACGGGCGAACGAAACTGTTCGCCGCGCTTGACCGACGAACGCAGCTTGTCTACCGAACGCAGCGGTAACTGGCGTGCGGTGATCAGCAGTTGTCGGTGGGTGCAGACCCACAACGTGGAAATGTCCGTGGAAACCAGATTGAAGTCGAAGACCACGTCGTTGACCACCGCCAGCAGCGCCGAGTCCACATGTTCAATCCGGGTTGAACGTGAGCCTTCATGCAGGGCTTCGAAGAACTCCTCAGGCAGCGGTAAGTGGGTTTTCATCCAGCGCTCGCAACCGGCATGGGCCAGATTCAGGTGCAGCCAGAGGAATTCGTCAGGCGTGGCCGGGGTGTGCAGGCAGTTGAGTGCTACGGCCGAGCCGATTTCCTGGCCCCCTTCGCCGGGACGAAACCGAAAACCATAGAGCAGGCCGAAAAGGTCGGAATCCTGATTTTTCTGCACGATGCTCTGAGTCATGGTTACTCACAGGTCTTGATGCGCCGGTCCCTGGCAGATGGACGAAGGGCGCATCATGACAAGCGTTTATTTCATTTTTGTTTCAGGTTATGACTAATTGTTTCCGGTTAGACCATAGCCAGACGCTGCTTGCGGGTCGGTGCCGGCCAGGCCCGGTCCAGCTCGGCGAGATCGTCCGGGGTAAGCTTCAGGTCAACCGCCGCCAGGTTCAGCTTGAGGTGTTCAGGGTGGACCGCCTTGGGGATGGCAATCATGTTTTCCTGGCGCAGCACCCACGCGAGGCTGATCTGCGCAGCTGTGGCGTTATGACGTGCAGCCACTGCCCGCAACGCCGGATGATGCAGCAGATCGCCCGCTTGACCGATAGGGCAGTAAGCCATGATCGGCATGCGCTGAGCGTTCGCCCAGGGAAGCAGATCAAACTCGATGCCGCGCTCTTCAGGGTTATAGAGCACCTGATTGGTGGCGCAGGCCGCGTTATTCAGCTCAATCATGTCCGGCACATCAAAGTTCGAGACCCCCCAACGGCCGATTTTTCCGGCGTCACGCAGGCGTTCGAACGCTTCGACGGTTTCATCCAGCGGATACTGACCGGGCCAGTGCAGCAGATAAAGATCGATGTAGTCGGTTTTCAGCCTTTTCAGGCTGCGCTCGCAGGCGGCGGCTGTGCCAGCACGGTTCGCGTTGTGAGGGTAGACCTTGCTGACCACGAAGACCTTGTCACGCTGCCCGGCGATGGCTTCGGCGACGACCTCTTCGGCGGTGCCGTCGGCGTACATCTCCGCCGTGTCGATCAGCGTCATGCCCAGTTCGATGCCCTGGCAAAGCGCGGCGATTTCTGCCGAACGCTGGCGTGGGTCTTCGCCCATATGCCAAGTTCCCTGACCCAGGACCGGCACGGTCTGCCCCGCGAGTTCGAGTGTGCGCATGGGAACTCCTGCTGTTGGATGAATGATGAGAAGTGTGGCAGTGAAATGGGGAAAGGGTTCCCGGTTCTGGGGCGTTTGACGAGAAAACGGTCGATTTCGCAGTGGGTGGCGCGTTGCTTATACAGGTTCCGTACTGACGGCCGGCTCCTTAGTAAGTAGGAGCTCACGAGCAGCGCGAGGCAGCAATAGCTGTTTGCCTGAACACACACGGCCCTGCGGGCGGCGTTATCTCTGTAAGCGCCTTGCATGCCCACAGGACGTATCGTCGATCCCGATAATCCATATAGTTGGCGCGTAGGGGGTGGGGGCACCACCCGCATTGGCGGTGCTGCTTATATAGGTTTCGTCGTGACGGCCGGATCTATTTTGTCGTGGCAAAATAGACAAAGCCGTATGCGCTGACGTCCGGCCCCTGCTGCGCTCCAGTAGTTACGAACCTTTCCTGTAGGAGATCCCTCGTCTTCCAGGCGCCACGTTGTCGAGTTGCAAATAGCTGACATGTGGGACCGGATTTAGCGGGGAAGACGGCATCACTTGCGATGAAAATGCAACAGATGCACCGGCCTCTTCCCGGCTAAAGCCGGTCCCACGGAGTGTGGCGGGAGGGAACACCTGCGCAGCAGGGGCTGGACAAAGGAGCCGACGGTTTTTACTTGCCAAGGCAAAGTGGCTTTTTATTTTAGAGGCAGCTGTAAGAGCGCAAAGGTGACTACGCGTCACGGCCACCAATGGATATGCCCACCAAACCCGCTACAAAAACAGGATTGGCGGGCAACCCAGCGGGCGCCGTAAGCGCGCCAAGATTGCAGGAAATTATTCCCCCGCCACCCGCCGCGCACTTTCCCACCCACCGCCCAACGCCAGAAACAGATCAATCTGCCCCATGGCAACCTGGGTATTGGCCATGGCCAGTTGAGCCCGCACGTCAGTGTAGGTACGGGTGGCTTGCAGGTCGGCGAGGAAGGACTCGCGGCCGGCCTGGAAAAAACGGTGGGTCTGGTCGGCTGCTTGTCTGGCCGATTGCTCGGCGTCGGCCAGTGCATCCCGGCGTTCGAGCTGCGCGGTGTATTGCGCCAGACCGGTCTGGGTTTCGCGGATGGCGTTGAGCACGACGCCATCAAAGCGGGCCAGCGCGGCCTGGGTCGAAGCTTCAGCCTGATGAATCCGGGCGCGGGAGCCGTTGGAGGGCACGGTCCAGTTCAGCAACGGGCCAAAGCCCCAGCGATTGGCCGCTGGTTTTCCGAGGTTTTCCACCAGGCCCACGGTGCCGATCGTCGCGCCAATGCTGATGTCCGGGTACAGCTCGCCGGTGGCGACGCCGATTCGGGCGGTGGCGGCGGCGAGCTGGCGTTCGGCCTGGCGCACATCCGGGCGACGCTTGAGCAAGGCGGCGCCATCGCCGACGGGCATGACCTGGGCGACATGCGGCAGCTCGTTGCAGGTCGTGACGCCCGCCGGCAGTTGGTCCAGCGGCTGCGCCAGCAGCATCGACAAACGAAACAGCCCGGCCTGACGCGAGGCCTCGTAACGCGGCAGTTCGGCGCGCAAGGACTTGAATTGAGTCTCCGAGCGCGTGACCTGGGTTTCATCGCCGCGCCCGGCATCACGCAGGCGCTGGACCAGGCTTACGGCTTGCTGCTGCAGGTCCAGGGATTGCAGCGCGATGTCGCGTTCTTCATTGGCGGCACACACCTGTGTGTAGGCGCGCACCACATCGGCAACCAAGGTGATGCGTGCTGTATCGGCGGCGGCCTGAGTGGCATCGACGTTGGCTTTGGCCGCTTCGATGCCGCGCTGCAGGGTGCCAAACAGGTCGAACTGATACGAGGTGGTGATCCCGACGTTGCCGACATTGGACACGGGCACTTTATCCGCCAGCAGAAACGCTTCGCCGGATTCCTGAAGACGCTCCGCACCTAACTTTACACCGCTGCTGAATCCCCCCGCCGCCTGGGCTTCAGCGGTCTGATACCGGGCGCGCTGCAGGTTGGCGGCAGCGATTCTCAGGTCGGTATTGGACGCCAGGGCTTGCTGCACCAATTGATCCAGACGCGGGTCTTGATACATCCGCCACCAGTTGGCGGGCACGGGGGCGGAAACCGAATTGGCCGATTCACCCGCCAGCTCGCCCTGCAAATCCTTACGGTTGATGGCGGCTTGCTCGGGCACCGTATAGTCCGGGCCGACGACCTGGCACGCCGACAACAGCAAGCCAAGCCCGACGGTTGTCAGGCGTGTGAGGTGTTTCATTGCGCAAGCTTCCTGTCGGGGTGAGTCTGCGCGTCATCGAGGATGGACACCGTGGCGGTGCGTCCGGCGATCATGCGGAAGTCCGCGGGCACTTCGTCGAAGGCAATGCGCACCGGAATGCGCTGGGCCAGACGCACCCAGCTGAACGCCGGGTTGACGTTGGGCAGCAGGTTCGAGCCGCTCGTGCGGTCGCGGTCTTCGATACCGGCGACGATGCTGACCACATGGCCGCGCAGGCGGGCGTTGTCGCCAATCACGCGAATGTCCACGCTCTGACCGATATGAATCCCGTCCAGCTTGGTTTCTTCAAAGTAGCCGTCGATATGGAACGAAGTGCCGTCCACCACCGACAGCACAGCCCGGCCCGCCGTCACAAACTCATGGGCCCGGGGAGCTCGGTCATTGAGGTAGCCGTCCACCGGGCTGCGGATCACCGAGCGATCCAGGTTCAGTTGTGCGGCGTCCACGGCAACCTGCGATTCATTGAGGGCCGACAAGGCGCGGGCTTCGCGGGACTGGCTTTCTTCCAGTTGTTCGCGGGCCACCAGGTTGCCCAGGCCACGGTTGCGCTTGTTTTCACGTCTGGCCTGCTCGTAGGTTTCCTTGCGTTCGGCCACTGTCGCCTGTGCCTGGCGCAGGGCCAGCTGGAAACGGTCGCGGTCGATGGTGAACAACACCTGGCCTTTGGTCACTGACTGGTTGTCGCTGACGTCGACTTTCTGGATCAACCCTGAAACATCCGGGGCTATCTGGATGATGTCGGCGCGGATGTGGCCGTCGCGGGTCCACGGGGCGTACATGTAATACATGACCATGCGCCAGACCACGATGGCGGCAAAGATCACGACAAGCAGGGTCAGGACCACACGGCCCAGAGTCAGCAGAGGTTTTTTCATTTCATCAGGTATCGACTGAGAGTATCCACAGCGCCGAGAAGCAGGGCGTACAGACCTACGTTGAACAATGCCCGGTGCCAGACCAGGCGATAGAAGTGGACACGCGACAACCCAGCGTGAACCACCAGAAACAGCAACCAGGTAATGCCCATCAGGGCCAGAAATGTGGGGACGAACACCCCGCTGATGTCCAGATCACCGATCATAGAGGGGCTCCGTCAATGCCATAAGGAGGGTGCTCTTCGGTTTCGGCCGCTGCGTTGACGATCTCCACGCCAGGCAAGAGTGCCAGGCGCAGTCCGCTTAACGCGTGCAGCAGGTGAGGGCGGGCGGGATCGTCATCCAGGCTTTCAGCGGACAATGCGCGGCGGGCGCGATCCATGGTCATCAGCAGCCCTTTGGGCGCGGGCAGACGTTCGCGGGCATCCAGACAGCCCTGGAAATAACCGCCCACTTCATTCACGACCTGGCGCAACAGCATCTGCTGGCCGCTGTGCGCCCGTGGCAGCCAGGCCAGCAGGTCCAGCAGGTTTAACGCCACCCGGAGCTCACGCAGGGCAATGCCTGTGTCCTGTGCGGTGATGGTCAGGCGCGGCAGATGTTGCATCAGACGATCAAGCATCTGGGCGCCCATGGCGCGGTGCTCGGCCAGGGTGGCCGGTTCGGTCAGCGCCACGATGTCACGCCAACTGAAACGGGTCAGGCGCTTGGCCGCCAGCTCGACCCCGAAGGGCCGCACCACCAGCGTCCAGACAAAGGCGAACAACAGGCCCACCGGACCGGCCAGGTTGGAATTGACGAAGTTCAGGAAGTCCGCGTCGTAGGCGCTCTGGATGCTGATGAACGAGGAGGTGTTGACGATGGTCAGCAAGGTCCCGAGGTAGAAGCGCGGCTGCACGGTCAGCGTACCGACGCAAATGAACGGCACCGCGAAGGCCAGCACCAGCATGGGAAAGTCGTGCAGGTTAGGCAGGACCACAAACAGGTACAGGCTGGCGAACACCACCGAGAGCATCGTCCAGAAAAAGAAGCGGTATATCTGGGGTGCCGGGTCGTCCATTGCCGCAAAAAAACTACAGGACACCGCTGCCAGGGCAACCGCCGCCGCACCGTCGGGCCAACCCAGCAGGATCCACAGGACCGAGGCGACAATGATCGCCAGCACCGTGGACGTCACGGAGTACAGCATCAAGCCGCGATCCAGAAACGGCGTGATTCGCGCCAGCCGCCAGTGGCGATAAACCGCGCGCCATGGCGTCCGATCGTCGGTCTTGATGGCGTGCTGCAGCGTGCGGCAGTCGTGCCACAGGTCAATCCATTCACCGAGTCGATACAGCGCGTTGGACAGCAGCAACTGTTGCCGGTCATCCAGTTGCGCGGCATTGGGCTGCAGCCGTTCAAGCGCCTGATGCAAGGCTTGCCACTGCTCACATTGCGGCCCGGTGGCGGTGCTTTCCAACCAGGCGCGGGTGTTGATCAGCAGAGGGGCGAGGTGAGCGGCCCCTTCGGGTGTGCGGCGATCCAGTGCCCATAGCGCATCGTCCAGCGCATCGATGACCGGCAGCAAATGGATCATTCGTCCGCGCAGTTCTTTGGCGTTGCGCACGGTTTGTTTGCTTGCGCCTTCATGGGGCAGTTGGCCGATCATCAGTTCCAGACTGTTGAAGGTCGCGACCATGGCGCCGCGCAGTGCGCCGACTTCTTGCGCTTGAACCGTGCGGGCCAGAAAACGGTCGCTGTAGGCCGACGCATCGCTGAACCATTTATCGGCCGCACCCTGCATGACCGGCGCCAGGCGACGCGGCCAGAACATGCTGCCCACCACGGCCGCACACACGATGCCCAGGAAAATCTCTTCGGTACGCGACACGGCAATATCAAACACCGCCTGCGGGTTATCCACCACCGGAAAGGAAATCAACGGCAAGGTGTACCCGGCCAGCATCAGGGCGTAACTGTTGGCGGTGCGCAGGTGCAGGGACAGGAACAGCAACGTGCCCGTCCACAGCGCAATGACAGCCGCCAATAGAAACGGCGTTTGCACGAACAGGGGCACCAGCAGCACCGACGCCGACGCCCCGGCCAGGGTGCCCAGCGCGCGGTACAACGCCTTGGAACTGGTGGGCCCGACAAAGGGGCTCGAGACGATGTACACCGTCGCCATTGCCCAGTAGGGCCGGGGCATTTCCATCAGCAAGGCGATGTAAAGCGCCAGCATCGAAGCCGCGAACGTGCGTATGCCGTAAAACCAGTCCTGTGCCGGGGGCACGCCCGCAAAGAAATCTTTCAAGCGCTCCCCGCTGTGTCTGGATGGGCCGCGTCGGCAAACGCCTTGAAGACGCGCAACGTGGCGTCCAGGTCTTCACGGCTCACGTTTTTCAGCACGTCCCGGCGCAAACGCACCAACTCTTCTTCAATGGCCAGGGCCAATGCGCGGCCGCTTTCGGTCAGGCTCAAGGCTTTGGCGCGGCGATCATTCGGATCTTCGGTGCGGCAGACGATCCCGGCGCTGCACAGTTGATCCAGCAAGCGCACCAGGGTGGGACTTTCCATGCCGGCCGCATGGGCGACGGTGACCTGGTTCACGCCGTCACCCAGCCGCAGAATCATCAGCAAGGGGCCCGCGCAGGCTTCGGAGACGCCGTAGGTGGCCAAGGTGGTCTGGCAGATACGTCGCCATTGGCGAGACGCAGCGACCATGCCGCTGCTGATATTCATCTGCAGTGAGTCAAGGGACATGAGATGGACCGGTTTGAAAGGATTGAAATGGCAGATCGTTCGCAGGGTCATTATTAGCTTGCTAACTATTAATATCCTGTAACAAAGTCTTTCAGTCAACCCTGAAATGCCCGGTGGAATGGTTTTTGTGAGGAGAGGCGGGCGTCATCGGCCGCAGGATTTGCAGTGGTGATGCCTGCCCGGCCAGCTATTCAAGCCCGTCACGAGCAAGCGTTTCACCGCTTGATGGGTCCGCTAGGTCTGACTTGTGGCCGTTTCAACGGCGGTCTGATGGATGGGCAGCGTGACCTTGAATGTCGTCCCCACGCCCACTTCGCTGCACACGGTGATCTGCCCACCGTGTTTGTTCACAATGCCGTAAGACAAGGACAAACCCAGGCCGGTGCCTTGGCCGACAGGCTTGGTTGTGAAGAATGGATCGAAGATGCGTTGCAGTGATTGCGGCGCAATGCCCGAACCATTGTCAGTCACCTCCAGCCACACCTGCTCACCCTGTACGCCGCTGCGCAGGATGATTTTGCCTCGTTGCTCGCCCATCGCCTGAGCGGCGTTGACCACCAGGTTCATGATCACTTGATTGATTTGCGATGGCAGGCATTCGATTTTGGGAAGCTCGCCGTACTCTTTGACGACATCAGCCTTGTACTTCAATTCGTTGGCGGCGATGTTCAGGGTTGAGTCGATGCCTTCATGCAGGTCCGCCCACTGCCATTGTTCACTGGATTCCACCCGTGAAAACGCTTTGAGGTCCTTGACGATCTTACCGGCGCGGCCGATGCCTTCTTTCGATTCCTTGATCAGGACGGGAATGTCTTCCATCAGGTAATCCAGCTCCACCTGTTCACGAAGCGCCGCCAATTGCTGTTCGGTGGATCCCGATTGCATCGCCTGCTCGGCCAGGCGGTAGGCGTCCAGCATCTCCTTGAGCTTGCCGAAGTAGCCTTCCAGGGTGCCCAGGTTGGAAGAAATAAAACCGATGGGGTTGTTGATTTCATGGGCCACGCCGGCGGCCAACTGCCCCAGCGAGGCGAGTTTTTCCGATTGCACCAATTGGCTTTCCAGCAGTTTTCGTTCGTCGATTTCCCGCCGCAGTGCTTCGCTGGTCTGGGTCAGTTCAGCGGTGCGCCGTTCCACCAGGTTTTCCAGTAGGTCCATCTGTACCGAAGCGCGCTCGGCCATTACCCATTTGTTGGTCAGGGTGTTGGCCAGTTGCTGGACTTCGATGTTGTCGAAAGGCTTTTTCAGAATCAGCAGGCGGTCGTGGCCCTGCAACCGATCCAGCAGCTCGTCCCAGGAGTAATCGGTGTAAGCGGTGCACACCACGACTTGCAGGCGCGGGTCAGCCACCCACAAATGCTCGATGGTCTTGGCGCCATCCCAGCCCTGAGGCATACGCATGTCCACGAACGCCAGGGCGTAAGGAAGATTCAGCGCAAGCGCCTCGTTGACCCTGGCCAACCCTTCCTGGCCGCCGTAGGCGGAGTCCAGCGTGAAGGGCTTACCGACGACCGGAATCTCGTTGCCGAACAAGGCCGCCTCCATCAGGTCCAGTTCCTCATTGGAGACGTTGGAGGGTGTGAGAATCTTGCGAAAATCTTCGTGAATGGACGGAGTGTCGTCGATCAGGAGGATGCGTCGGTTAGACAGACTTTTCATTGCACACCTGCGGCAGGCTTGAATGGGATATCCAGGGTGAACGAGGCACCTTTGCCGGGACCGTCGCTGTGGGCCGTCAACTGCCCGTTCATCTCGACTGCGGCCAGCGCGCAGCTGTGCAGTCCGAAGCCATGGCCCTCCTTGCGCGTGGTGAATCCATGAGTAAACAGACGCGGCAGGTTCTCCGGCGAAATACCTTCGCCTTCGTCCTTGACGCAGATGCGCAACGTCGTCCCCCCGACAATGTTTACCGCCAGGGTTATCTTGCGTGCCGCATTGTCGGTCTGGGACATGGCGTATTTGGCGTTGCTGATCAGGTTGATCATGATCAGCAGGATCCGGTGTTTGTCGCCCATTATTTCCGGCACGGTGCCGTACTCGCGTACCACGGCGACACTGTGCCGGGTCAAGGAGCCGGAGTTCATGTGCAGGGCGTCCTCCAGCAGGGAGGTAATGCTCAGTGATTCGACGAGATCGGCGGCGCCAGCATAGGACTGCTGTGTCGCCACGATTTCCTTGATGTGGTCCACGCTTTTGCTCAAGCGTTCCAGTTCCTCGGCGACGCTCTGGTGTTCCAGGTCCAGGGTGACTACCAGCTGATTCAGGTAACCGGGCAGCAGCCTGCCTTTGTCGTCCAGGGTCATGAAATTGCCAAGGTCTGCCGCATGCTCGTTCATCATGGCCACGGCCTTGGCCAGGCCACGAGCCTTGCTGTCGCGAACCCGGCGTGTCACCAGTTCTGCGGAAATGTTCACGCTGTTGAGCACGTTGCCAACGTTATGCAAAACGTTAGTGGCGATTTCCGCCATCCCGGCCTGACGCGCCGCATCCATCAGTTCGGTCTGCGCACTCCTGAGTTCGCGCGTGCGCTCCTCGACCCGCCGCTCCAGGCTTGCATTGGCTTCCTGCAAGGCTTTATTGACGTCGTTGATCACTTTGTAGCTGCGTACCAGTCGATGCACCAGGTACAACAGCAGCAGCGCCATTACCGCCGAAAGGATGATCAGGTACAGGTGGTACTGCTGCTCTTCTTCCACGGCTTGTTGTTGGTGAACATCGAGCATCTGGTTAATGGCATCCAGTCGTTGCGCCACAGGCACCGCGGCTATGCGACCCAGAAGATCATTGACGAAAGGCTGCTCCCGCTGGATCAGCTTGACGTGATTGAGCAGGATGTTGATCGAGGCGCTGAGCGGGGCCGGCAGGAGATCATTGGCCACCTGCACACGATTGATCCCCACTTCGAGCTCGGCCGACTTATCAGAGGTTGCCGACTGTGCGAATTCCAGGCTGGTCAACAGCAGGTCATAAATATTGGTCGCGGTGTTTTGCAGCAAGACGGGGTCTTCAACCCGTGCCAGCTGAAACTGAATGTCATCCGCTGCCGAGGGTAAAAATGCCAGAGAGTTACGCAGCACCGCATCGTGGGATTTGAATTGTTCCACCAGCTCTGTCTTGAGTTCCAGAGCCGCCAGGTAGACGTCGCGGTGGGCTTTCCATTCGTCGGATTGTTGGCCGGGTTCAAGGTGTAGCATCGTTTCAAAACTGGCCCCCAGACGCTTCATTTCCGTCAGGGGTGCGACCAGCAGGTCGTAATCCTGGGTGACGCCCATCCGCGACTTGAGGATTTCCGTTTCCCAGTGTGCATCCAGCTGTTTGAGCTGGCGTATCACGTCCCGGGATTCGAAGTAGGTTGAGGTCTCGTAGGAGATCGAATTGAAGTATAAAAACACCAGAACCGAGGCAATGCTCAAGGTTGCGGCACCTAATGAAACGTTCGAGCGTCGAGACAGTTTCATAGGGGTTTACCTGCCAGTTCACCGGTCAGGGTCTTCAGAAACTGCACAATCAGCGATTTATCCTGCTCAGACGCGACGCGGCCCAATTGATAGGTGAACATCACTTCGACGGCCTGTTCCAGGGTTGCGGCCGATCCGTCGTGAAAATAGGGCGCGGTGAGTGCGATGTTACGCAGGCTCGGCACCTTGAATACGTTGCGGTCGTTCTCGTTGCCGGTCACGAGAAAACGTCCCAGGTCAGCGTCCGTGACGTTGCCCCTGGTCTTGAAGTAATCACCCATGACCCCGAATTTCTGAAACATGTTGCCACCGATGTTGACCCCCTGATGGCAGGCAATGCAGCCGTACTGCTTGAAGCGCTGATAACCGTATTTTTCCTGCAGCGTCAGGATGTCCGTGTCACCTTTGAGGTAACGATCGAAGCGTGAGTTGGGGGTGATCAGCGTGCGCTCATAACTTTGCAACGCATGCTGGATGTTGGCGATGGTGACGCCATCCGTGTAGGCAGCGGCAAAGGCTTTCCGGTAATGACTGTCGCTGGACAGCTGGGCACTGACGTGTTCCCAGGAGCTGCCCATTTCCTGTGAGTTTTGCACCACTTCATGGATCTGTTCGGTCAGTGAATCGGCGCGACCGTTCCAGAACTGCTTGAAATTCAGTGCCGCGTTGAGCACAGTCGGTGTGTTGATCGCCAACGTACTGCCTTGAAAACCAATCGACAGCGGCTTGTCGTCGGCACCTCCACGGTCCAGGCGATGGCAACTGGCGCAGGAAAGCGTGCCATTGGCTGAAAGTCGTGCCTCGTTGAACAGCTGACGGCCCAATTCGACCTGCTGCGGGTCTTGTGCCTCGACATCAGGCAGCGGCTGGAGCGGCTCATTCAAGGGTTGTGCGACACTGGCGGTCGATACGCTCAGGATCAAGACGAGAACAACAAGCAATCCGTATGAAGACATCTGCAGCATCCTGTGCCAATGGAATGAGCTTCCGGGAAGCGGCGCAGACGGGGCCGGGCGCCGGACCGATATCTGTATGTCGGCTGCCGCAGGATTTTAGTTAGCCAGCCCGGCGAATATAAATGCCCTTCCCCAAGGTCATGGACTGACGCATTATCTCCAGCAGCAATGGAACATAACGCGCACAAATAAATGCTAATCAAGGTGTCGACATGGACGAGCAATCTGGTTCCGAGGTTGAATTCAAACCGAACGTGTTGCTGGTGGATGACGAGGAACTCATCCTCAGCAGTCTGCGTCGCTTATTGCGCTCTCACGGCTACAACCTGTTTTTTGCCGACAGCGGCGCCAAGGCGCTGGAAATCATGGCCGAGCAGCGCATTGATCTGGTCATGAGCGATGCGCGCATGCCCAATATGGACGGCGCGACGCTACTGGCCGAGGTGAACAAGCGTTATCCCTCGACCATGCGCATCCTGCTCACCGGCTTCGCCGACGTGGACATGATTGCCAAGGCGATCAACGAAGGCCGTATTCACAGCTACATCAGCAAGCCCTGGAACGATGAAGAGATGCTGCTGACCCTGCGCCAGCTGTTTGCGCATCAACACTCGGAACGTGAACGGGTACGCCTTGAAAAGCTCACCAAGGTGCAGAACGAAGCCCTGCAGTCGATGAATATCACCCTGGAAAACCGGGTCGCGGCCCGTACCGCCGAGTTGCAGCAGACTGCCGACATGCTCGATCTGGCGTACGACGAACTCAAGCGCAGCTACGCCACCAGCACTGAAGTGTTCTCGGTGCTGCTCAACCAGCGCCTGCCGCAGGACAAACAGACCAATCGGCAGATCATTGATCTGGTCCGCACTTACGCCCAGGTCCATCCCATGGATGAGGCCAGTCAGCGCGATCTGAGCATGGCGGCGGCGTTGCACAATATCGGCAAATTGAGCTGGACCGACAGCATGATGAGTGCGCCGGCGGACTTGCTCAATCACACCGAGCGCGACCGCTATCGCAGCTATCCAAAGAAAAGTGAATCGGTGCTGATGACGCTGGAGCCCATGCAGGATGCGGCGCGGCTCATTCTTCACCACCAGGAGCGCTGGGACGGCTCGGGCTTCCCCGACCATCTCAAGGGCGAGGCCATACCGTTCGGTTCGCGCCTGCTCAAGCTCGCCGTGGATTTTATTGAGCTGCAGCATGGCTTGATACTTGAGCGGCAGATGAACAGCGACGAAGCCCTGACCTTCATTCGCAAATACAGCGGGCGTCTGTACGATCCAGGCTTGCTGGAGGACTTCGTCAAGGTGTGCGCCATCTACCAGAGCGACGTGACCCTGGGCGATCCGCTGGTCAAGGGCTTTACCACGCGAGAGCTGGAGGCGGGGATGGCGCTGGCACGCAACCTGAGTGCCGACAATGGGATGCTGTTGCTCAACGCCGGCAAGGTGCTCAGCGAGCAACTGATCCAGAAACTGATTGCTTTCGAGGCTATGGAAGCCAGCAAGTACACCATCTTCGTGCGTCTGGAAGCACCGGTTCTCACCTGACAGCGGTCTGCCGGTCGCGCTTGGACGGTCAGCCTGTGCCTCATGGGTGCGCAGGCTGACCGTTACAAGCTCAAAAAGTGCCTGTCTTCAGTGAAAAAATACGACCGTTCGTCGTAATCCCCGCAAAAAATCCCCCTCAAAAAATGTATCAGCGACGCTACCGCAGCAAAAAAATGACGCGGGGCCCCGGCCTAGAGGCCTCGTGGGCCATCAATTGCCATCCAAATGAATCGGTACACGTTCTGACTCAAATAATGGCCAAATAATAGCCTTTGTCATTAAGTGTTGTTTTATTGACGCCAATGCTCTGTCGTCGCTGCTATTTAAACCGAATATCCAGCCGATACTCCAGACGAAGCCAGTGGGCAGTAAAAGCCCGATATAGACACTTTGTCGGTGCGCCAGCGCACCTCGTGAGTATGCAATGATCGATCTCGCCATGTGGAACTTGTCTATACCTGTCGGCACGCCGGCCCAGACCATTGATACCCCGCAACTGCTCGGGGGTTATCAGGATGGCTATTTCCAGTCGGGCAATACCCTGTTTTTCTGGGCACCGGTGACGGGCTCGCGCACTGCAAACGCCACCTACCCCAGAACCGAGTTACGGGAAACCAAGGCAGACGGCAGCGTGAATAACTGGACGTACTCCCAGGCAGACAATTTTCTGCGGGCCGCCCTGATGGTCAATCAGGTGCCGTCCACGGGCAAGATCGTGATCGGGCAGATCCATTGCTACCAGAGCACGGAGCCGCTGCTCAAGGTTGAATATCAGTACAAGGAAAAACTTCAGACAGGCAACATCGTCGCCAAATTCCGCCGCAGCCCGGACGCGGAAATCGAGGTCATCACCATTGCCCAGGGCGTGCCTTTGAATCAGCGCTTCAGCTACAGCATTCACCTGACCCCGGCTGGCAACCTCACGGTCAATGCGTCGGACGCTGTGTGGAACGTCAAGCTTGATTCGGCCTGGAGCACCAAGCTGCTGTATTTCAAGGCAGGGGTTTATACCCAGGACAACACCGGCTACGCCACTGAAGGCGGCTCGGCGACGTTCTACAAGTTGACGATCAACCACGATAAGAAGGCGTGATGTTGTTTTGTGGCGGGGAGGGTTAACACGCCTGCTTGCGGGCGCATACAGGAGCAACCTTAGCCGGGAGGGGGCTCCCGGCTAAAGCCGGTATTCAAGGTTGGGCGGGGTTATCAGTCGACTCAGTTCAGACCCAGTTTGCCACGCAAGGTGGACAAGTCTTCTGCCAGGGTATTGACCGGGCCGATGAGGGCCTTGCGGTCGTTTTCCTTCACCTTGTCGTAAGTCTCGAAACCGCCATCCTTGGTTTTGTATTTGGCAAGGATCTTATCCACGGTGGCGAAGTTCTTGTCGACCTTGTCGGCGAAGGCTTTATCGGATTTCTCGATTTGCGGGCGGAACAGGTCGACGATTTTCTTGGCGCCGTCGATGTTGCCCTGGAAGTCGTACAGGTCGGTGTGGCTGTATCGGTCTTCTTCACCGGAGATCTTGGTGGCCGCCACTTCTTCGAGCAGTGCCGCAGCGCCGCCGACCACTTTTTCAGGCGGGAAGGTCAGGCCACTGACGCGGGTTTGCAGGTCATTGACGTCGGCCATCAGCTTGTCGGCAATCGGGCCTTGGTCCTGGGTGGTGTTCTGGGAAAACAGTGCGTACTCCAGGCGATGGAAACCGGTGAAATCTTCGGCGTTCACCCCGGCTTCATGGTCATCTACGCGTGAATCGATAGCGGCATCCAGATCGCTGAACAGCTCAGCCATGGGTTCGATTTCTTCATAGAACACGCGAGTGGGCGCGTAGAGCTTCTTGGCCGTCGCCAGGTCGCCTTTCTTGACGGCGTCGGTAAATTTCTGCGTGTGGCTGACCAGCTCGCTGATTTGCTCAGTGACATAGATTTTGTAGTCCGACACTGGCCCTACCAAGTCAAGGGGAGCAGTCGTTGCAAACGCCGACAAGGGGGTTTGCAGCAAGCCAGCGGTGAGCAGCAAAGCAAAGGGCAACTTTCTCATGGGACTCTTCCTGTTCAAGTGGTAGCGCATACGCAGTTTTAGTAAGAAATCACGCGGTTCGAGCGGGCGTGGCCGCTGCCTGCAGCAGCGAGCGACCCATGAAATCCTGAGCATCGACCACGCCGGGCAAGGTGAAGAAGTAACCGCCGCCGACCGGCTTGAGGTACTCCTCCAGCGGCTCACCGTTGAGACGGGTCTGCACGGTGATGAAGCCTTTTTCCAGGTCGGACTGGTAACAGATGAACAGCAGGCCCATGTCGAGCTGGCCGTTCTTGTTGACGCCATTGGAATAGTTGAAAGGCCGACGCAGGATCAGGTTGCGCTGGGTTTCGGCGGTACGCGGGTTGGCCAGGCGAATATGCGAATCGAGCTTGGTCTTCTTGCCGTGGGGATCCGCCGCGTAGTCAGGCACATCGGTTTCAACCTTGCCGTCCATGGGCGCGCCGGTGGTTTTGACTCGGCCGAAAATGCCTTCCTGTTCCTGCAATGGCGTGCGGTCCCAACGTTCGACAAAGTTGCGAATGATGCGCACAGCCTGATAACTGCCGTTGGCCGCCCAGGCCGGTTCATCGCTGCCGGGTTGCACCCAGACCAGCTCGTTCATGGCCTTCTGGTTATTGGAGTCCGGGTTGGCGGAGCCATCGCGGAAACCGAGAAAATTACGCGCGCTTTCCGGCGGTTGCCCCGGCTTTTTCGGCGCTTGCGGCGGCACGCTGCCTTCCTGTTTCCAGCGCACCAGCAGCAGGTCCGGCAGGTTCTTCACGATGTCGCGCAGGGCGTGAATGTTGCTGTCGGCGCTGTTGGCGCAGAACTGGATGCTCAAGTCGCCGTGGCAGCTGTCGGCCTCCAGTGCGTCGTTGGGAAAACCCACCATCCGGCTCAGGCGCTTGGGCTTGACCGCTTGCAGGCCAAAACGCTCGTCGAACAAGGATTCGCCCACGGAAACCGTGATGGTCAGGTTGTCCGGCGTGACCACCGGCCCGAGGATGCCGGAGTCCAGAGGCGGCAACTTGGGATCGACTTCCGGCACGGGACCACCGGTCATCAGGAACGCAATGCGCTCATTGAGCGTGCGGAACAGGCGCTCCAGGTCTTTACGATCAGAGGCCAGCACGTCAAACGCCACCAACATGCCCGAAGCGGGGCGCGGGTTGACGATGCCTGTCTGGTGAGCGCCGTAAAACGAGTTGCGGTCTTCGGTCTTTTCGCTTTTTGGCGCTTCGGTCACCTGGGCTGGCGTTTGAGCGGCTGCCAGCACGTTGCCGCTCAGGCTGCTGCCTGCCAACGCGGCACCCGCCGCACCAAGGCCTAGCAGGACGCGGCGACGCTGGACAGACTGCGGGGCGTTGTTTGTATCGGAGTCGCTCATGGAATAAGTCTTCGCTCGATAATCAGGGTGAAAGGGCTCTACTTGAGGCCAGCAAGGCACAGTTCAGCGTCGTGAGGCGCACTTTTTGTCAGAGGCCAGACAGGCCCAGTGCTGGATCGATTTCCTGAAGTGCATCAGCCAATGCCTTGGCTTTTTCCGCGATCAGCTTGCGCTGCTCAGCCGTGACCTGATCGTAAGGGCGGTAGCCCGCGTCAGTGCTCAGGCCATTGAGTTCGGTGTCCAGTGCCGCCGCTGCGCTGTCAATCTTCTGCAGCAGATCCCCGGAGTTTTTCGCCAGCAGCGGACGAATCAGGTCGACCACCTTGCGCGTGCCTTCCAGATTGGCCGCAAAGCCGTTGAGGTCCAGATGGCTGTAGCGTTCTTCTTCGCCGTTGGCGCGGATTTCGGCCAGGCTGCGCATGGTGCGTACGACGATGCTCGCCAGTTGCTCAGGCGCCAGGCTCTGGGCCAACAGTTGTTGCTTGAGCGAGGTGACGTCGGTGAGCAGGCGTTGCGCGACAGGCGTCAGGCCGTCCACGGTTTTCTTCTCGAACAGCGCGTACTCGATGCGGTGGAAGCCGCTGAAGCCGGGGTCCTGTTCGCGTTTTTCGTAGTAATCGGCGCGGGCATTGATGGCGTTGTCCAGTTCGGACAAGCGCTGGGCCGCCGGGGCAATGCGCTGGTAAGCGGCGCGAGCCGGGCCATAGGCGGCTTGGGCGGCATTCAAGTCGCCGGCTTCAATCGCTTGCTGCAATGCCGTGACGGCTTTGATCAGCGCAGAGCCTTGCATGCTCAAGTACACGCGGTATTCGGACAGTGGGCCAATGAACGCGACCATGGAAGGGCGGGCCTTGGCGTTGGCGTCTGACTCGGCCGTGGGCGTGACGTGCAGCGTGCCCCGCGGATTGCTCAGCAGACCGCAGGTGATCGCGTAATCGCCTGGCATCAGGTTGGCGTTGATCACCTGACTCAAGCCCGGCGCGATATTTTCCCGCTCTTCGACCACCAGCACGCCATCAAGGATTTCCCATTCCACGGCGCGTTCGGAGCGGTTGACGATACGGAACGCGTTCTTGCCCGCTGCAACGGTCAGGTCATTGGGCTCGCACGCATGGGCGTGGAGGGTGACCACGGTTTCTGCCTGAGTGTTGGCGGCGCGTTTTTTCATGGCGTTCTGTGAGGCGTAGTAAAACAGCCCGCCTGCCGCGATCATCAGGACCACGGAACCGGCGACGGCCAATCGCAAGGCGCGGGGAGGCTTGGCTTTCTCTGATAGCCCTGTGGGACGATTCGACATGTGTGCCCTTATTCGTTCGTAGCTGAAGATGAGTGCGGATGCGCAGGCCGGGTGGGCAGACTCACCACCGGGGCGCTGGGCAGAAAGAACAGCACCAGCGCGACGATCAGGTAGATCAGATACACACTGAGAGTGCTGACGGTGGGTGCATCCTGATAGCCGAACATGCCTGCCAGAATCGAACCGGTCGGCCCGTCCATTGGCAGCGTGGCGCTGAAATCGAAGACCACGGTCTGCAAGTGATTCCAGAGGCCGGCTTCATGCAGTGCCTGCACTGAGTTGGCGAGGATCCCGGCGGCGACCACCAGAATGAACAGGCCGGTCCAGCGGAAAAACAGGCTGAGGTTCAGGCGCATGCTGCCGCTGTAGATCGCAAACCCCACGGCAACCGCCAGGATCAGACCGAGCAGGGCACCCAGAGGCGCACTCGGGCCTTCGCTTTGCTGGAACACGGCGAGCAGGAAAAACACGGTTTCCAGCCCTTCCCGGGCCACGGCGAAGAACACCATGGCGATCAGCGCGTAGGTCTGGTTTTTCGAACCGGCCAGGGCGGCGTCCAGGGACATGTGCAGGGAATGCTTGATCGAACGAGCGACCTTACGCATCCAGAACACCATGGAGCTGAGGATGCCCACGGCGACGAGGCCGACCACGCCTTCGAACAATTCCTGCTGTTTTTGCGGGAATTCAGCGCTGACCATTTCCAGGCCACCGCCCACGAAAAGTGCCAGTGCCGCCGCGAGGAAAACGCCAATCCACACGGCGGGCATCCATTCTCCGCGACCGGTCTGTCTCAGGTAACTGGCGATGATGCCAACGATAAGCGCGGCTTCAATTCCTTCGCGCAGCATGATCAAAAAAGGAACGAGCATGTTTCACCAGGGTCATTGCGGTAGGCTGATTCGTTTCAGCTGCATGGAGAAGGACCATGGCCTGAAACAATGTGTAACATAATGATACTCATTATTGAATGCGCATAGTTGTTTTTTTGAATGAGATTGGTTTCGCATTCTCGTTCAGTATCGGTTCAGGAAGGGACGTCAGGCGATGATCAGCAGTTGGCAGCGCTGATCCGTGAGGGGGTCATTGCGGTGGGCGTCGCGTTTCGAATCGGGCGGCAACATCGGCAGTTTCGGTGCTGACTCCCGAATCGCGCTTGGCGGTGTTTGGGTGAGCGCGGCATGGACGAGCGAAAGGCAACAGCGAATAGCAAAAGCCGGAGTCACTCATCCGTTGGGCGTGGCGGTCAACATGCAAACATGCGTCTGCGGTTAGGATTCACAACCCGCTCAAAATCCCGTACGCCAGCTTCACCCGCGCTTCATTGGGGTAGTTTTTGTTGGCCAGGATCACCACGCCGATTTTCTTCTCCGGCACAAACGCTACGTAGCCCCCAAAGCCATTGGTGGAACCGGTTTTGTTGATCCAGACGTTTTGCTGCGGGGCGAGTGGCGGGTTGAGCGCTGTGGCGGGCCGGGTTTCGTAGGCCATCGTGTTGGCGTTGCCTGCCAGCAGCGCCTCAATGGATACCGGGTAAGCGTATTGCTCCCAGACCAAATCCTGGGTCATCCCGCCCACGTTGAAATAGCCCGTATGTGTTTGTGTCAGAGCCTGCTTGAGGTTCGGCTCGATTTGAACAACATCCATATTCGCCTCGACAAAACGAAGCAGGTCGCTGGCGCTGGATTTCATGCCATAGGCTTCGGCACCCAGCACGCCGCCCTGCAACCGGATCGGTTGATCCTGTTTGCTGTAGCCCTGGGCATAGAGAGGCATCTTGCTTGCCGGTACATTCAGCCAGGTATTGTGCAAACCCAACCGGGGCAACAGTTGCTGTTCCATGGCGTGTTCAAACGGCAGGTTCATGGCCTTGGCCGTGATCAGACCCAGCATGCCGATGCTAGGGTTGGCGTAGGTTCTGTTGGACCCCGCCACGTACTGCGGCTGCCAGTCCTTCAAGTATTCCATGAGCTGTTGAGTGTTTTGCACCTTGTCCGGCACCTGCAACGGAAAGCCACCGGCGGTGTGGGTGCCCAGATTCAGCAACGTCACTTCGTCAAACGCGCTGCCTTTTAGTTCTGGCAGGTAGTTGCCCGGATGATCGTCGAGAGACAGCTTGCCCTCGGCCTGAGCGTAGGTCGCCAGGGTCGCGGTGAAGGTTTTGCTGATGGAGCCGAGTTCAAACAGGGTGTCGCGGGTGACTTTTGCCCCGGTTTCTTTCGAGGCCACTCCGAAGTTGTAAAAGCGTTGCTGGCCCTCGACGGTGAGTGCGATGGCGAGGCCGGGGATGTTGTACTGCTGCATAACCGACCGCGCTTCATTGGCCACGCTTGCGTCCGTGGTTGTTGCATCAGCCTTGGCCTGAGCGCCGAATACCAAGGCGCCAGCGACGAACAGCGCCTTGAAGGGGGAGGGGGTGATCGGTGACATGCATTGTGCCTCGGTTGCTGAGGGGACCATGAAAGCGGGCGGCATCTTGATGCCGCTGGAACAGCTTTTTATCACAGCCTTACCGCCCGTCGCGACGATCCGTTGCCGCCGGGCGAAGCTCGGTTCAAACGTGTTGAATCCCGGCACGCTTGAGCAGTTGCTTGCAGCGCTCGGACAAATGCACCACCCGCAGATGCTTGCCAGCCTTGCTGTAGCGCTCACGCAAGGTCTTGAGGGCCGCGATGGCCGAGTAGTCGATGAAGCTCAGATGGCGGCAGTCCAGCGTCACCATTGCGGGATCGTCCCCAGGGGTGAACTGGTTCAGAAATGGCGTGGTAGAGGCGAAGAACAGCGTGCCGTGCAACCGATACAATTTGCTGCCGTCTGCTTCCAGATACGCGTCGGCGTACAGCTCACGGGCTTGCTGCCAGGCAAAATTGATCGCGGCGATGATGATCCCGAACAGCACCGCCGTAGCCAGGTCGGTGAACACGGTCACCACCGTCACGGCAATGATCGCCAGCACATCATGTGCCGGGACCTTGCGCAGCACCCGCAGCGAAGCCCAGGCGAAGGTTTGCTGGGCCACCACGAACATCACGCCCACCAGCGCCGCCAAGGGAATTTCTTCGATCAGCGGCGAGAGAAACAGCACAAACATCAGGATCATTACGCCAGCCACGACCCCGGACAGCCGACCTCGTCCGCCCGAGTTGAGGTTGATGACGGTCTGCCCGATCATCGCGCATCCGCCCATGCCGCCACACACGCCGGATGCCATGTTCGCCACGCCCAGGGCAATGCATTCGCGATCCGGCCGGCCAGCGCTTTCGGTGATCTCATCGGTCAGGTTCAGGGTCAGCAGGGTTTCCAGCAATCCGACCAGTGCCATCAGCACGGCGTAGGGCGCGATGATGCGCAGGGTTTCCAGATTCCAGGGCACAGCAGGCAATGCCAGGCTTGGCAGGCCACCGGCGATGTGGGCCATATCACCCAGGGTGTGGGTCGGCAGGTCGAACAGATAAACCAAAAGGCCGACGCCCAGAATCGCGAACAGTGCCGGCGGCGCTGCACGGGTCAGGCGCGGCAGCAGGTAGACAATGGCCATGGTCAGTGCAACCAGACCGAGCATCAGGTAAAGCGGCCCGCCACTGAGCCAGGTTTCACCGGTCTTGAAGTGCTCCAGTTGGGCCAGGGCAATCACAATCGCCAGGCCGTTAACGAAGCCGAGCATCACCGGGTACGGCACAAGGCGGATCAGTTTGCCCAATCGCAGCAGGCCGAACAGCACCATCAGGATGCCGCCCAGCAGTACCGTGGCCAGTAAATACTGCACGCCTTGCTGGACCACCAGCGCGATGATGACCACCGCCATTGACCCGGCAGCACCGGAAATCATCCCCGGCCGGCCACCGAACAACGCGGTCAAGGTGCAGATAATGAACGCACCGTATAACCCCATCAGCGGGTTGAGGTGGGCGACGAGGGCGAAGGCGATGCACTCCGGTACCAAAGCAAAGGATGTAGTGAGTCCGGCCAGAACATCGGCACGTATACGAGCTGGTTTCATGGTTTACCTGACGTGCAAGGCAGACTGGGCAGCTGCCTGGGGCGCAAAAAAGGAGTGATGTTACGGAATGCGAAGCGGGTCGGCCAGCATTCATGGGCTGCATGAGCCAACGTGTTGGCGAGGCGGCGGTCAGGAATATTCCGGAAAATCGCCTCGCGAACACCTTCGCTCCTCCCTTATGATTGCGGGCTTTACCCAGGCGAGCGGTGGTTCCGGATGAGTGTCGTGTCCCCTTTGCAGGCTTACCAGCAAGCGCTCGAGCAACGCGGTTTCCAACCGGACCCGGCACAATTGCGCGCCGCCCAGGAGTTGGAAACCTGCTATCTGGCCTTGGGCAAAAAACCGGGAACGGCCAAAGGTGTTTATCTGTGGGGGCCGGTCGGGCGGGGCAAAACCTGGTTGATGGACCGGTTTTTTGACAGCCTGACCGTCCCGGCCCGACGCCAGCACTTTCATCACTTCATGCGCTGGGTGCACAAGCGCATGTTCGAATTGATGGGCACCGCCAAACCGCTGCAGGTGCTGGCCAGGGAGCTGGCCCGGGATGTGCGCGTTTTGTGTTTTGACGAGCTGTTCGTCAATGACATCGGCGATGCGGTGATTCTGGGCGGGCTGTTGCAGGTGATGTTCGAGGAGGGAGTGGTGCTGGTCTGCACGTCGAATCAGCCTCCCGATGAACTGTACAGCCACGGTCACAACCGCGAGCGGTTCCTGCCAGCCATTGCCGCGATCGACCGCTACATGAATGTGGTCACGGTGGACGGTGGCGAAGATCATCGGCTGCATCCGGGGCAACTGCATCAGCGTTACTGGGTCACCGAGCCGGGCCAGGGGAGCGCGCTGGAAGCGGTTTTCGAGGCGCTCAGCGCCGGCCAGACAGCCTCCACCGATCCGGTGCCGGTTGGGCATCGCACGATCAATTGCGTGCGCAATAGCGAAACCGTGCTGTGGTGCCGTTACGCCGAGTTGTGTGAACAACCGTTGGCGGCCATGGATTTCATCGAACTGTGTGATCGTTTTTCGGCATTGATGGTCAGTGAAGTACCGGCGTTGAGCGCGCCCCAACGTGAAGGCAAGATCGCCCGTGGCACCGAAGATGCGGTGGAGCAGGTTGTGGCGGGCGACCGGGAATTGCCGCAGTTGTCGCCCCATGACGATGGGGTGCGGCGTTTCATTGCGTTGGTGGACGAATGCTACGACCGGCGCGTGCCGCTGTTCGTCGAGGCTGAAGTGCCCATGGCGCAGCTGTATTGCGAAGGCTATCTGTCCTTCGCGTTCCGCCGCACCTTGAGCCGTCTGCAGGAGATGCAACTGGAGCGCTTTGGCATTGCCTGATGAGCATCGGGTTTGTCGCTGCGCAGGGGCTACTCGTCACTGAAAAAATCCGCCACGTCACCGTTCGATAACCCAAGACCTGTGCCAGGCTGCTGCGCTTGCCCGGCCAAGCCTGACGGGTGTTTGTTCTCAAGGAGCTTGCATGACTTCCATCAGCACCCCTGCACCGATTGCGGTGGGACGACTGGAACAGTTTTCTACCCGAGTGGCGTTTTTCATTGCCGGTTTCAGCCTCGCGGCCTGGGCGCCCTTGGTGCCTTATGCCAAGGCCCGCGTCGGGCTGGATGAAGGCACCCTGGGCTTATTGTTGCTCTGCCTGGGTGTCGGCTCGATCATCGCCATGCCGCTGGCGGGGGCCTTGGCAGTGCGGTTTGGCTGCCGGCGTGTGCTGGTCATCTCAACGGCGCTCATCTGTCTGTGTCTGCCGCTATTGGCGACGGTTTCCAGTTTGCCGCTGTTGATCGCCACATTGTTTGTGTTCGGCGCCAGCATGGGGGCGCTGGATTGCACGGTGAATATTCAGGCAATCA
The DNA here is from genome assembly GCF_049896285.1 of Pseudomonas sp. DWP3-1-2. Lineage (NCBI taxonomy): Bacteria > Pseudomonadati > Pseudomonadota > Gammaproteobacteria > Pseudomonadales > Pseudomonadaceae > Pseudomonas > Pseudomonas sp. DWP3-1-2. The sequence continues at coordinate 277,726 of NZ_JAFCTZ010000004.1, forward strand.
TTGTCGAGCGGGCCAGCGGCAAAACCATGATGTCCGGCTTTCACGGCCTGTTCAGCCTGGGCGGCATTGCCGGTGCGGCGGGGGTCGCCGGGTTGTTGAGCCTTGGCGCTTCACCGTGGCTGTCGATGTTGATCGTGGTGGCGTTTGTGGCGCTTTGCCTGTTCAAGGCTGCGCCTCATCTGCTGACCTACGGCAGCGAAACCGATGGCCCGCCGTTCGCCATCCCTCGGGGCGTGGTGCTGTTCATTGGTCTGCTGTGCTTCACGGTGTTCCTCACCGAGGGCGCGATGCTCGACTGGAGCGCGGTGTTCCTCAGCTCCCTGCGCGGCGTTGAAACATCCTATGCCGGGCTGGGCTACGCGGTGTTCGCCCTGACCATGACCCTCGGGCGTTTTTTTGGCGACGCCATCGTGCGCCGGGTCGGCCCCAGTCGGGTGATCATTCTCGGCGGCCTGTGCGCGTCGGCAGGTTTGGCGCTGGCCACTTTGGTTCCGTCATGGGAAGCCGCGCTGTTGGGTTACGCGCTGGTGGGCGCAGGTTGTTCCAATATTGTCCCGGTTTGCTACAGCGCGGTCGGCCGCCAGAAAAGCATGCCGGAAAACGTGGCCGTTCCGGCGATCACCACGTTGGGCTACGCGGGGATTCTGGTAGGCCCGGCGGCGATCGGTTTCATTGCCCACGTCAGCAGCCTGGAACTGGCGTTCCTGATCGTCGCGGTGATGTTGCTGGGCGTGGCGGCGGGCGGGAGTCGGCTGAAGGCCTGAAACGGTCAGAGCGGCCGCGTCGGGTTGGGCGCGGCCTGCAATTGACGCTGGATGATGCGCTCCCGTGCGTGGTCGTACAGCCAGTTGAACCCCAAGGTGTACGGCAGAAAAAGCAGCAGCAGGCCTACATCCAGCAGAAAGGCTTCGAGCCAGCCAATGGACAGCCACCAGGCCGCCAGCGGAACCACCACCAGAATCAGGCCGCCCTCGAAACCCAGAGCATGGGCGATACGCGCCTTGAGCGACAGGGCAAACCCAAGCCTGCGTCGCAAGCGGTCGAACAGCGCATTGAACAGCATGTTCCACAGCATGGCCACGGTGGAAATCATCACCGTCATCGCGCCCATCTTGCCCAGCGAGTAACCCAACAGCCACGCCAGCAAGGGCGCAAACAGCAACACGCCGATGAGCTCGAAGAGCAGCGCGTGCAGGGCGCGCTCCTTGATGGATTTTGTCGGGAGGGTGTGTTGCATGGTTTCTTGACCTTTCGAGTTACCTGGAGTGCGCTGGCTCGGGATTTGGTTCACCCGCATGACAAGCACGGGGTGCATTCTCATCGGTCATTGCGCTAAAGTGAAAATACTTTCCATCGGAAAAACCGATACAAGGTGTCCATGAGCTATTCACCCGAAGCCCTTGAGGCCTTCGCCCAGGTCGTCGCGCTGGGTTCTTTCAGCGCTGCTGCACGGCGTCTGGGCAAGAGCCAGTCAACCATCAGCGAGGCTATCTCCCGTCTGGAAATAGACCTGGGCCTGGCGCTGTTCGACCGTTCGTCCCGGCAACCGGTCCTTACCGAAGCGGGCAAGGCCATGCTCGGGCGCATCGAAGACGTGCTGGCCGCTTCGGACAAGCTGCGCCGGGCCGCAGGGCGGCTGGCCCAAGGGATGGAACCGCGCCTGACGCTGGTGTTGTCCGACGCCAATCAGTTCGCCGACTTCGAGATCCGCATGGCCGAACTGGACCAGCGTTTTCCCGAACTGGAGCTTGAGTGTGTGTTTGCCGAGCACGGTGATGCGATCAACCTGATCCAGTCGGGCCGCGCATCCCTGGGGCTGTTGTCGGCGCAGCCCAGTTACCCGCCGGAAATCGGCTACGCGACCATTGCCGAGCGGGCCGATTTCGGGCTCTTTGTCGGGCACAAACACCCATTGGCTGCCGAGGAACAGGTGGACTACCAGAAGCTGGCGGCCCATCGGGCGCTGCGCCTGAACACACTGGTGGACCAGAGCGTGCCCACGGACGACCTGCCCGTCAGCGGTCATCGGCCATGGTCGGCCCCCAACTATCTGCTGTTGATGGACATGGCGGCATTCGGCTTCGGCTGGTCGGCATTGCCCCGGTGGCTGGTCAAGGGGTACGCCGGCGGTAAGTTGAAAGAGTTGCAGGTTCCCGGCTGGCCGCGCAGCTCCGCCGTCGATGTCATCTGGTCCCGGCAGCGCAGCCTGGGACCTGCGGGCGCCTGGCTGTTGGAGACGTTTACCCGGCATCGCGGCGAGCGGTAGGGGGTGTAGGTCATGCTTTCAAAGGGCGTGGGTTCTAACGAGGTCGCTCACTGATGGTTATCAATCCTGTCGAACAGCAAGACGTCCCGGCCGTGCTGGACTTTGTGCTGCGCGCCCGGTCAGACATTTTCCCGATGCTGGAGGGTGCTGACCTGCCAGCGGATCTGGCGAACTTTGCTCAGGTGTACCTTGAAGACGAAGGCGGGCACTTTCTGATTGCCCGATGCGACGGGCAGATTGTCGCCGCCATTGGCTATCTGCCCTACGACAAACGATTTGGCCAGCTGGATTTGGGGCAGCGCCGGGTGGTGGAAATCGTCCGGCTGTTCGTCATTCCAGCGTTTCGCCGATCAGGTCTGGCGACCCGGATCTTCCTCGCCCTCAAGGCGCACGCGATGGAGCAGGGTGTTGAAGTGTTGTATCTGCACACCCATCCGTTTTTGCCCGGCGCTGTCGGCTTCTGGCAACGGCAGGGGTTTGAGGTGATCGATGTGGAAGACGATCCGGTCTGGCGCACAACGCATATGGCGTGCGGAGTGTGACGGCGATGCCCGGCAGGCCGTTGAGTGGGTTGTAACACTGCCGTGGTGATCGGCGTCTATGACCGAAACCGTAAAATCCGTGCGCCGTCGTGGGGATCGATCAGGTAGTGAGCTTCAACGCCGAAGGTATCCCGCAGCCGCTCACAGGTCAGCACCTGCGCCGGAGCACCGATGGCGATCAAATGGCCCTTGTCCATCACCGCCAACCGATCGCAGGCCAGTGCCTGATTCAGGTCGTGCAACGCAATCAGCGTGGTGACGGGTAAAGATCGCACCAAACCCAGAATGCTCAACTGATGCTGGATATCCAGGTGGTTGGTGGGTTCGTCCAGCAGCAGGATTTGCGGACGCTGGGCCAGGGCGCGGGCGATGTGAACCCGCTGACGCTCGCCACCGGAAAGGCTGTGCCAGGCACGCTTGCGTTTGTCGGCCATGTCCACATCGACCAATGCCTGCTGCACGATTTCATCGTCGGCACTGGACCATGGCGTCAGCGCCGAAAGCCAGGGCGTGCGGCCCAGTTCCACGGCGTCCAGCACACTGATGGCATCCGAGGTTTCAGCCTGCTGCTCGACGACCGCGATCATTTGCGCGATATCACGGCGCGCCATGTGGGCCAGAACCCTGCCATTGAGGTGGATCTGGCCTTCAGCGGGCGCCTTGATGCCCGAAAGCAGCTTGAGCAGGCTGGATTTGCCGGAGCCGTTGGGGCCGATCAAGCCCAGTGTTTCCCCGCGCTTCAGCTCCAGGTTGACGCTTTTGACGATGGCCGTGCCCTTGACTGACCAGCTCAGGTTCGAGCAGGACAGCACGTGGTTGTGCGCTTCAGGCGTTTGCAGGCTATTCATCGACCGCCCTTGGCTTTTATCAGGATCACGGCAAATACCGGCGCACCGATCAGCGCTGTGATCACGCCGACGGGCAGCACCTGGCCCTTGATAACCGTGCGTGACAACACGTCAGCGGCGATCAGGAACAGCGCGCCACTCAAGGCACTGAGGGGGATCAGCCGCCCGTGGCGCACCCCGACCAACAGCCGTGCGGCATGGGGGACCACCAGACCGACGAAGCCAATGGAGCCCACCAGCGACACCATGACGGCCGTCACCAGCGCCACCGTGGCGATCAGCACCACCTGAACCTGTCGTACCGGAATGCCGAGGGCCGCCGCCGAATCGCTGCCGAACATGAACGCATCCAGCGCGCGACGATGCCAGAGGCAAATGCCCAGCCCGATCAACACCACCGGCACCGCCAGCGTCACCGACTGCCAGCGCACGCCGCTGAGGCTGCCCAGCAACCAGAACATGATGCCCCGGGCCTGTTCAGAGCTGGCCGACTTGGTAATCAGAAATGAAGTCAAAGCGTTGAACAATTGTGAACCCGCGATGCCTGCCAGAATGATCTGCCCGCTGCCACTGACCGCGCCGGTGCTGCGCGCCAGCAAGGCGACCAAGGCGAAGGCCGCGATTGCCCCACCAAAGGCACCCATGGACAGCGAGATGGCACCCGCGCCCAGCCCGATAATCGAGACCAGCACGGCGCCGGTTGAAGCCCCGGCAGAAATCCCCAACAGGTAGGGATCAGCCAGCGGGTTGCGCAGCAGCGATTGCAGCACCACCCCGGAAATCGCCAGGCCCGCGCCGCATGCCGCTGCCACCAGCGCACGGGTCAGGCGGTAGTTCCAGACAATGCCTTCATCAATGGGATCCAGCACAAAACCGGCCCCCCACAACTTATTGGCCAGCACTTGAAACACCAACGACAGGCTGACCGGCGTTTCACCGATGGCAATGCCCGCCAATATCGCGGCCAGCAAAACAGGGATGACCCAGGCCGCGTGCAGACATACCCTGCGCACGACCTGGCCGCCGGTCACGGCTCTCATTGGCTCAGGTCAACCCGGTCGATGGCGTCGGCCAGTTCGTTGATGCCGTCAAACATGCGCACCGAGGCCTGCATGGCGTCGGCATCAAGGATCACGATGCGATTGTGTTTCACCGCGTCCATGTTTTGGGTCACAGGATCGGTCTTCAGGAAGTCGAGTTTTTTCTGGAAGTCATCAGCGGGGAAGCGACGGCGATCCATGCGGGCGATCACGATCACCGTGGGGTTGGCCCTGGCGATGGTTTCCCAGCCCACGGTGGGCCATTCTTCATCCGACTCGACCACGTTACGCAGCCCCAGCGTATCCATCATGAACCCCGGAACACCCTTGCGGCCGGCCACAAACGGGTCAACCTTCAGGTCTGCGCTGGAAAACCAGAACAGCGCCGAAGCGTCCGTCAACTGCTTGGCCTTGACACTGGCCTGAGCCTTGGCGAGGCCAGCACGCAAGTGTGCGGTCAATTCATCGCCACGGTCTTGCACGTCAAAAATCTGCGCCAGCTGCGTCACGGTCTTGAAGAGGCTGTCGACGGAAAAGGGCTTGAGCCGCGTGCCATCGGCACCGATCAGATTGTCTTTGCCCTCGCAATCGGAAGGCATGATGTACGTCGGGATATTCAGTTCGCTGAACTGCTCGCGGGTGCCCACAGCGCCTTGCGGGCCGACCATCCATTCAAACTGCACCGGCACAAGGTCAGGACGTTTGCTGATCACCGATTCAAAACTGGGCTCGTTGTTGGCCAGGCGCAGGATACGGTCGTTCACGTCCTTGAACTGCGGCAGCACCGTGTTGAACCACAGCGACGTGCCGACCACTCTATCGGCCAGCCCCAGGGAGTAGAGGATTTCAGTGCCAGCCTGACCGATGGTCACGGCTTTGCCCGGCGCTTTATTGAACGTCAATGGCACGCCGCAGTTATCGACAGTCAACGGATAGTGCGTCGGACCGGCGGCCAGGGTCAGCGCGGAAAATCCCGCACTGGCAAGCAATACGACAAGGCGAGGCAAGGGCATGAAACGCTATCTCCATTCGAACACGTGTCCGGACGGCGGTGTGAGGGCAGGAGAAACATCAGCCGCCGTTGCTGGCGACGAGCCATGGCCGGTCCGGCAGCAAACGGTCATGTACCCGTTCTGACGAAAGTCCTCCCCGGACACCCCGCCGGTGGGTCAATTGCCAGGCTGCACAAAACAGGATCGCACGCTCGCGCGCGGTCTTTTTTCGGGCAGTCCTGAGTCGGCAGGTCTCCTGACTGATGCGTCATCGCCATGCTCCCACCTTCCCGGGCGGACCCAGTGGCATAAAGGAGCGGCTCTGCATCTACAGTTGCGGGGGCAGTTCCGGTTAATGACCATAGGCCATCATGGATTCCCTATTAATCCCGTTTGGGAACCGACGGGCGGCATGGTAATGGATTACAACCGGACCGGGGAAGTTTTACCGCGGGCCAGTTTCTGGCCCGAGGATGGCCGTATGATGACGGATCGGTGAACCTTATCGACCGCCAGTCGGTCGATACATGCACGCTGACTGAGGGTGCCGATTAAAAATCGGCATGACGACGCCCAGCCTGCCTTATTTTTCGGAGATGCTCCCTGTGATATCGACTCAACGCACGGCCTGGCTCAAAGCCTGGGGTGCACATGCTTTCACCGCTACCGGCGTGGTCATAGCGTTCATGGCAACCATCGCGCTGTTTGAAGACCAGCCCAAGGCCTGCCTGCTCTGGCTGGGCCTGGCGCTGGTGGTGGACGGAGTCGATGGCTCCCTGGCGCGCAAATTCAACGTCCAGACAGTATTGCCGGGTTTCGACGGGTCGGTGCTTGATCTGGTCATCGACTACCTGACCTACGTATTTATTCCTGCGCTGTTCATCTACCACTACATTGATCTGCCGGACCACACCACATTGCTCTGTACGGCAGTGATTCTGGTGTCTTCGCTGTTTTGTTTCTGCAACCTGGAAATGAAAAGCAAAGACAACTATTTCCAGGGTTTTCCCGCCGCCTGGAACGTGGCAGCGCTGTGCATCTACATCATTTCGCCGGGCCCATGGGTGGCCTTGCTGACCATCTTCGGCTTGGCGCTGCTGACCCTGACACGCATGAAATTCCTGCACCCGTTTCGCGTGCGCCGCCTGATGCCGCTGAACATCACCGTCACCACCGTCTGGCTGGTGTGCAGCGCCTTGCTGGTGATCGATCATCCGGCCCAAAGCCCGACGGTAATGATTGTCTGGCTGGCGATGTCGGCTTACTTCCTGGGTATTTGCCTGTGGCGAACTTCGCTGGAATGGCTAGGGAAATTGCGGGGTTGATGCGGGTGGCGAGCACGAGTGGCGGTAATGTTTCGCTCGCCACATCATCACCGGTCGTCCAGTAAGTTCGAACTCCCGCCATGCAGCCCTTTCCAAATCAAGTCAGTCCATTCATTGACTTGTTTTTGTGAGGGCACCATGAGCACTCGACCTGTCGCTACCCAAACCCCCGAATCGCCGGCTCCTGATCCTGGGGAACCCGAGCACGAGGCGCGCCCTGACGATGACGTGCGCAACGCCGAGGACAACGAAGTGGAACCGGATGATCCGGATATCGCGGGCAATGACGGTTCTGGCACGCCGAGCTAGCAGGGTTGCTGATGCGTCATGATCCTCCGCCATCGCCTGTTTATGTGGGCTGCGCTGGCTGGAGCCTGCCTCGGGAGCAATGGCCGGCTTTTGCTGAGCCGGGTTCCCACTTGCAGCGCTACGCCTCGCGTTTTTCCGGGGTTGAAATCAATAGCTCGTTTTATCGCCCCCACCGTTTTCAAACTTACGTCCGCTGGGCCGATTCGGTGCCGGATGGTTTTCGGTTTTCGGTCAAAGCCCCCAAGTCGATCACCCACGAAGGACGCTTGCAGGGCTGCGACCAAGCCTTGGACGAATTCATGGCGCAATGCAGCGGGCTTGGCGAAAAGCTGGGTTGCTTGTTGGTCCAGTTGCCACCGTCGCTGGCGTTTGACCCTCAAGTCGCGCAGGCTTTTTTTCAGGCACTGCGAGCGCGTTTTTCAGGCAGCGTCGTTGTTGAACCGCGACACCCAAGCTGGCTGAACGCTGAGGATTTGCTGGTAGAGCAGCGCGTCGGCCGGGTGGCTGCAGACCCGTCGCCTATTACGAGCCATATGACACCGGGCGGCTGGCAAGGCGTGCGTTACTGGCGTCTGCATGGTGCGCCGCGTATTTACCACAGCGCTTATGAACATTCCCGATTGCAAACGCTGGCCGCCGACCTGCTGGATTCCCACCGCAGCAATAGGACTGTCTGGTGCATCTTCGATAACACTGCCAGTGGTTTTGCCGTGGGCAATGCCTTGGAATTGCAGGGGCTGTTGGCGGGCGTATAGGGCGCTGACGCGCTGGGTGTTGCGGGCAGTCGTGGGGAGCCCTCGCCACGAACAACTTTTGGGATTCGCGCTGCATGTGCGATGATTCCCGACTTTGTGTGGGATTACACCTAGGCTGACGTAGGAAAACTCTATTAGTGTCCTGGAGTCGCCGGCCCACCTGTTATCTGTGGAAACCGGACCATGAACTTCTTCAAACGAGCGCTATTGGACAGAAAGCTGAAGAAAGCGCTTTCGAAGAATCAGTGCCGTCTGGACAGCGGGATTAAAGGCCTGCGTCGCGATACTGAGCTGACGCTGGAACACGGCGTGAAGCTGCATCGAATCAAGATTCTGTCTCGCCAACTGACCATCGGTGCCTACACCGATATTGTCAGCGGCTCCGAACTGCATGACGTCTCCTGTATCGGGCGCTATTGCTCGATTGCGAAGAACGTCACCATTGGTCAGAACCGTAGGTCCCATCCGCTGAGCGGGCTGACGTCCCATAGCGGGCTGGTGAGCCTGCGCCAGAAGCAGGGCGGTATTGCCCCGCATCACGATGGGGTGAAGCAGACCCGCATCGGCCACGATGTGTGGATCGGCATGGACGTGCTGATTCTGGAGGGCGTGACCATCGGCACGGGCGCGGTCATCGGCGCGCAATCGTTGGTCAACAAGGACATTCCGCCTTACGCCATTGCAGTTGGCTCACCGGCGCACGTGGTGCGGTACCGTTTCGATCAGGCCACCATTGACGGTCTGCTGGCCAGCCAATGGTGGAACCTGCCCCCACAGCAACTGGCCGGTTTACCCATCGAGGACCCGCAGGCGTTGCTCAGGGAACTGGATGGCAACGTCGCGCCGGCCTGTCATCCGGGGCAGGTGGTGGTGCGCAGCAGGCCGTTCAACGTGAGTCATGTGGAACCGCAGTGATCAGCCTCGGGGCAGGTTCGCCGTCTCCGCGCCTGTTCTGGATTCAGCGTTTGCGGCATGAGTCGACTGCTCGCGAGATCTGAACAGCGCCTCAATCGCTTTGTCATAGGCTTGTCGACCCAGCCTCATGCTGTTGTTGTGGGTGCCGCCCGGCACCAGCAGCAGTTTTTTCGGCTCCTGGGCCGCCGCATAAAGCTCTTCACTGAAACGCGAGGGCACGTAGCGGTCCTCGGTTCCGTGCACGATCAGCAGCGGCATGTTGATGTCGGCGATTTTGTCGATGGAGTCGAATTTCTGCGACAACAACCAGCGCACCGGCAACGCCGTATTGGCCACGACGGTGGCCACGTCCGCCAGGTTGGTGAAGGTGGACTCGATAATCAGGCCACGGGCCTCAGCGGGCCGGGTGCTGTTCCGGGTGTCGCGGCCCAGTTCAGCGGCCAGATCAACCGCCACGGCACCCCCCAATGAATGCCCGTAAATCAGCCGTTGGCGTGGATCAGGTTGGAGGACTTTCAGACGCTCCCAGGCGACGCGGGCATCTTCATAAACCGTGGCTTCGGAGGGCAATCGCCCCTGGCTCTGACCGAAACCGCGATAGTCGATGGCCAGCACCGAGAAACCCAGGGCGCGCAGTTGTTCGATGCGAAACAACTGGCCGGTGAGGTTCCAGCGTGAGCCATGCAGGTACAGCACGGCGGGCGCGTCCTTGCGATTGGTCGGCCACCACCAGGCATGGATATTCTGCGTCGCGCCGAAATCCGGCGCCTTGAGCTCAAGCTCCTGCACACCGTCGGGCAGCCCGCGGTACCAACTGGCAGTACCGGGCTCGATACGAAAGACCAGCTCCCGCTCGGTGTGCTGTAGCACCGCGCAACCTGCCGGCAGACCGACGATCAGCAAAACCATGCACGACCAGACGAACCAGCGCGCCTTGAAGCGCGCCAGGGAAAAATAAGGCATGAACGCAGCCTCTCCAACGAAGTAGCCAAGTGCCGACTGTAACGATGTTGTCATGCTGCCGATCAGTCGGTTGGTTACAGGATATTGCCGGGGGCGGGCGCCCCGGGAGCGGTGCAACGCTCAGGAGAACCGGCTTCACACCTACGGGGCTCACACCCGAAACCGATCCCCGATCAACCGGATCAACACGTCGCACGCGGCACTGGGTGGACCGGGTGCCTTGACCAGTTGCAGTTCATGCAACGGCAATTTCGGCAAGCCGTCGTCTTCGGTGAGAATGCGCATCTGCGGGCTGACCCTGGACCGGTCGATGATGCCGATGACCAGACCCGCGCAGATGGTGGTTTCCAGGGCGCTGGTGCCTGCGCTCATCACCATGGTGCGCCAGGGTCTACCCTCGCGGGTCAGCGCATCTATCGCCACGCTGCGATAGGGACAACCTTTGCCATGCAGTGCCAGCGGCAGCGGTTTTTCAGGATTGGCCTGATAGCTGTGAGCCGCGACCCACACGGGCTCGGTGGTGCCGAAACGGAACAGCGGCGGCTTGCCTGTATTCGGTGCATCCAAGGGTTCGACCACCAGCGCCAAGTCCATTTTGCCCCGTTGCAGACGGTTATGCAGGCGTCCGCTAGAAGCCGTCTCGACTTCCAGTTCAATCTGGGGAAACCCCTCGGACAAAGGGCCTAACAGGCATTGCAGCATCGCCCCTGCGTATTCCTCGGAGATCCCCAGCGTCACTCGGCCAGCGACCATGGGTTCGTGGTAACCGGCCAGCATTCGGTCGTGCAATTGCAATAACTCCGCGCTCTGTAAGGCGAAGCGGCGACCCAGGGGCGTCAAGGTGACGGTCTGGTTGTCCCGCTCCAGCAGCCGCCCGCCGGTGATGTCTTCAAGACGACGAATGTGCAGGCTCACGGCTGAAGGGCTGCGGTTGAGAAACGTGGCGGCCGCCAGGAACTGTTCGAAACGCACCACCGCCTGAAACGTACGCAGCAGATCAATATCCAGAGTGCTTTGCATGGTGCATTAATCCTGCATCAGTGATGCTTATCATCTCGTTTGATTGAATTACGGGTTCATTCATACCATCAGGCTCATGCCATGCATAGGGGATTGCTTGATGAGTGCGCAGGGAGGTGATGTCAACGTCAGTGTTTGTGGAAACGAACCGCTGACCCGTTCCAAGCCGTATTTCACCGGAGCGAGGTGGGTCAGTGGCTTGCTGCTGATCGCCATGGTGCTGAGCTGGAGCTCCGGGTTTATCGGCTACCGCTACGTTTCGGAAGCGGGCGGGGTGATGCTCGCCACCTTCTGGCGTTTTGTGCTGGCGGTTTTGCTGTTGCTGCCGTTGGTGTGGACCCGGTTGCGCCTGTTGAGCTGGCGCAACTGGGTGGACCAGAGTGTGGTGGGCTTGCTGGGCATTGCGGGTTACATCGCGCCTATCGCCCAGTCCATTGCGTTGGGTGTTGCGCCGGGCACCAGTTCGTTGCTCGCCAACCTGCTGCCGTTGAGCATTGTGCTGCTGGCGGGCTTCGTCCCCGGTCAGGCGACGCGGGGCTGGCAATGGCTGGGCGTCATGTTGTGTCTGGTGGGTATGCTGATTGCCAGCGGCAGCAGCCTGGAGTTTTCCAGGGCGTCGGTCTGGGCGTATTCGTTGCCGCTGCTGGCGGTCGCCTCATTGGCGATGGCGACGATCTATCAGAAGCAGTCGCGGCATCCGCCGCTGCCGGGGCTATTGGGGCTGTTCGTTCAAGCGTGTGTCGCCTTGCCGGTGTTTGCCGTATTGGCTTGGCAGGAAGGCAGCCTGCGGCCGGTCATGACCGCCGGTTTTGGCTTTGGCGTGCTTTGGCTGGTGGTGTTTTCCACGCTGGGGGGCTACGGGTTTTACTGGCTGTGCCTGCACCGCTTTACGTTGCAGAGTATTAGCGGCGCGCTGTTTCTGACGCCGCCGGTGACGATGATCTGGGCATACCTGCAATTCGATGATCCCTTGGCCATGAGCGCGTTGCTGGGCGTGGCGCTGACCTTGGCCGGGTTACCGTTTCTCAGGCGGCGCGCTGTCCAGGTCGAGGTCCGGGTCTAGCTCGACATCCGGCATCAAGGTTGCGATCAACGCCCGAACGGTGCCGGGCAGGGCGTCCAGCTCGCGGACCAGAATGCTGCGTTCGCGCACCGCCCAGGGTTCGTCCAGCTGCACCGTTACCAGTTTCATGGTGTGGCTGTGCCGGATCGCGGCCGACTCGGGAATGATGCCAATCCCCACGCCGGCTTCCACCATCCGACAGATGGCCTCGAAGCTTGACACCTGAATCCGCAGCGACAGGTTCTGACCCAGGCGCTCGACGTGATCGCGCAGGAAACTCAGCAGCGTGCTGCCCTCATGCAAACCAATGTGCTGGTAGCTCAGGGTCTGCTTGAGGGTGATCGGGCTTTGGCTTGCCAGCGCGTGGCCCACTGGCACCGCCAGCACCAGACGATCAGTGCTGAAGTGCATGACCTGTAAGCCGGCCGCTTCCACTGGTCCGGCGATAATCCCCATGTCGGTGCTGCCATCAAGCACGCCGCGCACGATATCCCGGGACAAGCGTTCTTGCAGGTCGACGGTGACGCCAGGCCGTTGGGCGAGGAAACCGGCAAGCACTTCCGGGAGAAACTCGGTCACCGCCGTGGTGTTGGCGAAGATGCGAATGTGCCCGGCCGAGTCGATGCCGTAGCGGGTGAATTCACTTTTCAGATAGTCCACCTGACGCATGATCAGCCGTGCGTGCTTGAGCAACCGCTGACCAGCGGGCGTGAGCTCAACCCCACGGCTGTCGCGGTACAACAGGCGCGTATCGAACTGGCTTTCCAGTGCCTTGATCCGCGCGCTGGCAGCCGCAGGCGAGAGAAACGCGCGACGTGCGCCCTGGGTCAGGCTGGGGGATTCGCCGATATGAATAAAGAGGCGAAGGTCGGCCAGGTCGAAGTGCATGGGGGTGTCCATTTGTTGTTATTGGTGTTCAGTATTTATGAACGCTGCCTTATGTAAATGCAAATTCACAGAATGCGAAGCGGCTTGCATGATCCCGGCATAACAACAAACGCATAGGGGTTGTCCGCATGAGCGCCGCAGAGTCGAAGGATTTCAATGCCTGGCTTGGACGCACGGAAGAGGCTCAAGACCATCTGAGTCGTCACCTGATCAAACGCATCGCCGCCACGTTCGGTGAGGCGACGCCTGCCGACGGTGATCCGCTGCCGCCGTTGTGGCAGTGGTGTTTTTTTCAGGAACCGGTTGCAGAGTCGCTGCTGGGCACGGATGGACATCCGGCGCGTGGCGGCTTCCTGCCGCCTGCGGACAATCGCAATCGCATGTGGGCCGGCGGGCGCGTCGAGTTTCTTGAGCCGCTGCAAGTCGGCGCCGAGGCCCATCGCCTTTCCACCATCACCCACATTGAAGAAAAGCACGGTCGGACGGGGGCGTTGCTGTTCGTTACCGTTCGCCATGACTACTCGCAACATGGCCAGCTCTGCATCCGCGAGGAACAAGACATCGTCTACCGCGAGCCGAATCCGCCGAAGCTGAACAGTGGCGCTGCGGCTGAAGCGGGTGAGTGGAATGAAGTCATCACCCCAACGCCCACGTTGTTGTTTCGCTATTCGGCGGTGACCTTCAACGGTCATCGCATCCACTACGACTATCCCTATGTGACGCAGACCGAAGGTTATCCGGGCCTTGTCGTACACGGGCCGATGATCGCCACGTTGAACCTGCGCGCCTTCTGTCGCGCTCATCCCGAAGCCCGGCTGCGACATTTCGCGTATCGCGGTGTGCGTCCGCTCAACGTGCCGACGCCCTTCACGGTGAGCGGGCATGTGGTCGAGCCGGGCAGGGCGCAGCTGTGGGCCGGCAATCAAGCGGGTGTCGCCCAAAGCGCCGAAGTGCGGTTCGACTGACCCCGGCACCTCATTCCTTAGCCAGACCGTGCCGGTGTCGAGGGCGCGAACTCAAGAGAGCAGATCAATGAACCCCAATGACAGTGAAGACCTCAACGCCATCCGCGAAGGCGTGCGTGCCTTGTGTGCTGAGTTCGACGCGGCGTACTGGCGCAGGATCGACGAGGAAAAAGGCTTCCCGGAAACCTTCGTCAAAGCCCTGACCGACGCGGGCTGGCTGTCGGCGATGATCCCGACTGAATACGGCGGCTCGGGCCTGGGCCTGGCGGAAGCTTCAGTGATTCTTGAAGAAGTGAACCGCTGCGGCGGCAACTCCGGCACGGTTCACGGCCAGATGTACAACATGTTCACCTTGCTGCGTCACGGCAGCGATGCGCAGAAAAGCTACTACCTGCCCAGGCTTGCCAGCGGTGAATTGCGCCTGCAATCCATGGGTGTCACCGAGCCGACCACCGGCACCGACACCACGAAGATCAAGACCACCGCCGTCCGGCAGGGCGACCACTATGTGATCAACGGCCAGAAAGTCTGGATCTCCCGGGTTCAGCATTCGGACCTGATGATCCTGCTGGCGCGGACCACACCGTTGGCCGAGGTCAAAAAGAAATCCGAAGGCATGTCGATTTTCCTCGTGGACCTGCGCGATGCCATCGGCAACGGCTTGACCGTGCAGCCCATCGCCAACATGGTCAACCACGAGACCAACGAGTTGTTTTTCGACAACCTGAAACTGCCGCTGGACAGCCTGATCGGCGAGGAAGGCAAGGGCTTCAAATACATCCTCGATGGCCTGAACGCCGAACGCACGCTGATTGCGGCTGAATGCATTGGCGACGGTCGCTGGTTTGTCGAGAAGGCCAGTGCCTACGCACGGGATCGGGTGGTGTTCGGGCGTCCCATCGGGCAGAACCAGGGCGTGCAGTTTCCGATTGCCGAAGCGCACATCGAGATCGAAGCCGCCGACCTGATGCGCTGGCGCGCCTGCGAAGAATACGACAGCGGCAAGAACGCGGGTGCCAGCGCCAACATGGCGAAATACCTGGCGGCCAAAGCGTCCTGGGAGGCCGCCAATGCCTGCCTGCAAACCCATGGCGGTTTTGGCTTTGCCTGCGAATACGACGTGGAGCGCAAGTTCCGCGAAACCCGGCTGTATCAGGTGGCGCCGATCTCCACCAACCTGATTCTTTCCTACGTCGCCGAGCACCTGCTCGAACTGCCGCGCAGCTTTTGAGGACCCGAACATGAGCCACACTCAAGCGTTGGCGGCGTTCCTGGCCGACCTGGACTACTCACAGATCCCCGATTCTGTGCTGGACCGCACCGAGGACCTGTTCCTCGACTGGATCGGGTCCGCGCTGGCCAGCCAGGGCTCGCGGCCCATTCCGTTGTTCGAGCGTTACGCCGCCAAAATGGGGCCTGCCCAAGGCCCGGCGAAAATGCTGGTGAACGGCCAAGGCACGTCGGCTTACTTTGCCGCGCTGGTCAACGGTGCTTCTTCGCATCTGGTCGAGCAGGACGATCTGCATAACAGCTCGGTGTTGCATCCGGCCACGGTGGTCTTTCCCGCCGTGCTCGCCGCCGCTCAGGACAGGGGCAAATCCGGCAAGGATCTGCTGCTGGCGTCTGTGGCCGGTTATGAAGCCGGGATTCGCATCGGTGAATTCATGGGACGCTCTCATTACCGCATCTTTCACACCACGGCCACGGTCGGCACCCTGGCGGCGGCTGTCGGGGTGGGCAAGTTGCTGGGGTTAGACAAGGAGCAGTTCATCAATCTGTTGGGCAACGCGGGCACTCAGGCGGCGGGGTTGTGGGAGTTTCTGCGGGATGCGGCGGACTCCAAACAGCTGCACACCGCGAAGGCCGCAGCCGATGGTCTGCTCGCGGCCTACATGACCGAAGACGGGCTGACCGGCGCGCGCAATATTCTGGAAGGTGATCAGGGCATGGCGGCGGGGATGTCCAGCGATGCTGACCCGAGCAAGTTGTCGGATCGCCTTGGCAGCCGCTGGGCATTGGTCGAGACCTCATTCAAGTTCCATGCTTCGTGCCGACATACGCATCCTGCCGCTGACGCTTTGTTGCAGTTGATGCAACGGGAAGGTCTGAGCCATGAGCAGATCGCCAGCGTGGTCACGCGGGTGCATCAAGGAGCCATTGATGTGCTGGGCCGCGTCGTGGTGCCCGCCACGGTGCATCAGGCCAAGTTTTCCATGGGGGCGGTGCTGGGGTTGATTGCCGTGCATGGCAAGGCGCAGTTGATCGAATTCCAGCAGCACGCCCTGACCGATCCCGCTGTGGCGGCGTTCCGCGAAAAAGTCAGCATGGAACTCGATGAAGAAGTCGATCACGCCTATCCGGCCCGGTGGTTGGGGCGCGTGATCGTCACCACCACCGATGGTCGCACCCTGATCGGTGCCATCGAAGAACCCAAGGGCGATCCGGGCAACACCCTGTCGCGGCCTGAACTGGAGGATAAATTCCAGCGCCTGCTGGCGTTCTCCGGTGCTCGCACGCCAGAACAAGGCCACGCATTGATCGACAAGGTCTGGGGTTTGCGGGATGCGCAGACACTGGGTGAATTGATCTGATCCCGCTCCGGCAGGGATGTGACACAAGAGGTGAACCCACATGACCGAACAAAACCCCCGTCCTCTGGACGGCATCACCGTCGTCAGCCTGGAGCATGCCATTGCCGCGCCGTTCTGCACCCGGCAACTGGCAGACATGGGCGCCCGAGTGGTGAAAGTCGAGCGCCCCGGCAGCGGCGATTTTGCCCGTGGCTATGACCAGCGCGTCGACGGCCTGGCCTCGCATTTCGTCTGGACCAATCGCTCCAAGGAAAGTCTGACCCTGGACCTCAAGCACGACGAAGCCGGGGGTATTCTTGAGGCTCTGCTGGGCAAGGCCGATGTGCTGGTGCAGAACCTTGCTCCGGGTGCGGCTGCGCGCATGGGGCTATCGTTTGAAGCGCTGCACACGCGTTTCCCGAAGCTGATCGTGTGTGATATTTCCGGCTACGGCGAAGGCGGCCCTTATGAAAAGAAAAAAGCCTATGACCTGCTGATCCAGAGCGAGGGCGGGTTCCTCTCGGTAACCGGCGGGCCGGGCGAGGAGGAAATGGCCAAGGCGGGCTGCTCCATTGCGGACATCGCCGCCGGTATGTACGCCTACACCGGGATTCTCTCCGCACTGTTACTGCGGGGCAAAACCGGCCTCGGTAGCCGCATCGACGTCAGCATGCTGGAAAGCCTGGTGGAATGGATGGGCTACCCGATGTACTACGCCTACAACGGTGCACCGCCACCACCACGGGCCGGGGCCTCGCATTCGACCATTTATCCCTATGGTCCTTTTCCCACCCAGGGCAGCGGTACCGTGATGCTCGGTTTGCAGAACGAACGTGAGTGGGCGCTGTTCTGCGAGAAGGTCCTGCTCGATGTTGCGCTGATCACGGACGAGCGCTTTTCGGCCAACTTCAAACGTTCCGAAAACCGCGAGGCGTTGCGCCAGATCATCGTCGACGGGTTTTCCCGGTTGACCGTTGACGAGGTGGTCGCACGGCTCGAAGACGCGCAAATCGCCAATGCGCGGGTCAACGACATGCAAGGCGTCTGGAACCATCCGCAACTCAAGGCCCGGGACGGCTGGCGGGAGATCGACAGCCCGGCAGGCAAGTTGCCTTCGCTGTTGCCGCCGGGCCGCAACACCGCGTTCACCCCCCGCATGGATGCGGTTCCAGCGCTGGGGCAGCACACCGGGAGCATTCTCAATGAGTTGGGCGTGTCGGCGGCCGAACATGCGCGGCTGCTGGCGGCGGGAGCCGTTTGAGCCTTCGGCTCGCTCCAACGGATTCAGCCATGAAGAACCTGCTCGCGAATACGTCACACAAAGGCTCTGTTGGAGCGAGGCTTGCCCGCGAATCGAATGTTCGGTCGATAGTTTTATTGACTGAAGGGCGCCTTCGCGGGCAAGCCTGACTCCAATGAACTGCCATGGATTCACACATGAGGAACACCACCATGCCTCACTCCATCGTCCGCTCCGCACTGTTCGTGCCCGGCAGTCGGCCCGAGCGATTTGCCAAGGCGCTGGCTGCCGGTGCCGACGCGGTGATTGTCGATTTTGAAGATGCGGTCGAAGAGCCGCTCAAGCGTCAGGCGCGGGATAACCTTGCGGCGTTTTTGCAGGCCAGTCCTCAGGCCGCGGTCTGGGTTCGGGTCAACGGGCCCGACCATGCCGAGCATGACGCGGACCTGCGTTTTTGCGCGGATCAACCTGGTGTCGCCGGCGTCCTGCTGCCCAAAGTCGAAACCGCAGAGCAGATCGCGGCGGTGTGGCGGGGCGGTAAACCGATCTGGCCGATCGTCGAAAGCGCCAAGGGCTTGCTGGCCATGGAGCAGATCGCCCAGGCCCGGGGGGTCGAACGTTTGTCATTCGGCGGTCTGGACCTGGCGCTTGACCTCAACCTGAACACCGGATCGGCTGCGGCTGCATTCGTCCTCGATCAGGCGCGCATGTGGTTACAGGTTCATTCATGCGCTGCCGGGCTATTGCCTCCGCTTGACGGGGTCTATCCGGTCATTCGTGATCCGCAAGGGCTGCGCCATTCGATTCGTCATGCTTACGACATGGGCTTTGGCGGCGCGCTGTGTATTCATCCCGCTCAAGTCCCGGTGATACACGACGCCCTGGCACCGAGCGACGAGGAGCTTGCCTGGGCCCGCCGCGTGGTCGACGCCAGTGCGCAAGCCAACGGGGCCGGAGCTTTTCAACTCCAGGGGCAGATGATTGATGCGCCCGTCTTGATCCGGGCACAACGTCTACTGATGCTCAAATAGGCCCGACTACAGGCCAACTTCATCATTTGCGTCTATAAAATCCAGATGCGATTGCCGTGCAAACTACCCGCATTCAGCTAAACCAAACGCGGGGTTACATAAAAGCTGATTCAACAAACACGGCCAGTTGGGCATCTTGCCACTAGCGCTTCAAAAAGAAGGCCCGCAGAGGCTGACTCTCACACAACAATAAGAAGGTGAAAACAATGTTGAAGCTGACCAAGGCGCTGTTCTGCGCCGCCGCTGTGTCCATCGCGTCGCTTGCACAGGCCGCCGATCCTGTCGTCATCAAATTCGCCCACGTGGTCGCCGACAATACGCCCAAGGGCCAGGGCGCACTGCTGTTCAAAAAACTTGCCGAAGAGCGTCTGGCAGGCAAGGTCAAGGTTGAAGTCTACGCAAACTCGTCGCTGTTCGGCGATGGCAAGGAAATGGAAGCGTTGCTGCTGGGCGACGTGCAGTTACTGGCTCCATCGTTGGCCAAATTCGAGCACTACACCAAGAAGATACAAATCTTCGATCTCCCATTCCTCTTCAATGACATGGCCGCCGTGGACCGCTTTCAGCAAGGGCCGCAGGGCAAAGCCTTGCTAACTTCCATGGACGATAAGGGCATTCATGGCCTGGCGTATTGGCACAACGGTCTGAAGCAACTGTCGGCCAACAAAAAGCTGGTGGAGCCCAAGGACGCCCGTGGCCTGAAATTCCGCGTGCAGGCTTCCCAGGTTCTGGAAGAGCAGTTCAAGGCAATCAAGGCCAACCCCCGCAAGATGAGCTTCGCCGAGGTCTATCAAGGCCTGCAGACCGGCACCGTCAATGGCACCGAGAACACCTGGTCCAACTACGAAAGCCAGAAGGTCAACGAGGTGCAAAAGTTTTTCACCGAGTCCAATCATGGCCTGATCGACTACATGGTGATCACCAATTCCAAGTTCTGGAACAGCTTGCAACCGGATGTGCGCACCGAGCTGGAAAGCATCCTTGCCGAAGTGTCGGTTGAAGTGAACAAACAGGCTGAAGCCCTGAACCAGACCGCCAGGCAGAAAATCATCGATGCCAAGACCAGTGAAGTCGTGACCTTGACTCCGGAGCAGCGCAACGAATGGCGCGAAGCCATGAAGCCGGTGTGGAAACAGTTCTCCAAGGAAATCGGTGCCGACCTGATCAAGTCGGCAGACGATTCGAACCAGGCCATGTAACACCCTCGTCATGACGTATCAGGGCAGCGGGTCATTCGTCCTGAATGGCCACTCCCTCTATCGGAGAATTGCCATGCATTCGCTGAAGCGACTCTGGGAGCATTTTGAGGAAGGCATGATTGCCTTCCTGCTGGCCGCTATGACGCTGGTGACATTTGTCTATGTGGCCATCAATAACATCTACACGCTGTTCTACACCCTGAGTGATCAATGGGCGTTCACGAGTGGTTTTTTCGGGACCATCGGCGACCATCTGATGGGCTATGCACAAGACATGACCTGGAGTATCGCCCTCACCAAAGCCATGTTCGGCTGGATGATCTTTTTCGGTATCTCCTACGGCGTGCGCACGGCGGGTCACCTGGGTGTAGACGCGTTGGTCAAGCTCACCAGCAAGCCTGTCCAGCGTCTATTGGCCATGTTTGCCTGTCTGTGCTGCCTGATCTATGCGGGGCTGTTCGTCATCGCCAGCTACAAATGGGTCTCTGCGCTGTTTCTAATCCAGATCGGCGCTGAGGATCTGGACCGCTTCGGTATCCAGGTTTCCCACATCGTGGTGATCGTGCCCATCGGCTTTACGCTGGTGTTGCTGCGTTATCTGGAAATCCTCTGGCGCATCTACACCCATCGCCAAACGGGCCTCGGCCTGGCTGACGAGGCCGCTGAAGCCAGCAAGCTGGCGCACCCCAACGAGGAGCATCACTGATGACAGTCCTCTGCCTGTTCCTGCTGCTGTTCGTGTTCATGCTCCTTGGCGTGCCTATCGCAATATCCCTGGGGTTGTCGGGCGCGGTGTCGATTCTGTTATTCAGCCAGGATTCGCTCAGTTCCCTGGCGATCAAGTTGTTCGAAACCTCGGACAGCTACACCTTCCTGGCCATTCCGTTCTTCCTGTTGTCCGGCGCGTTCATGACTACCGGTGGCGTGGCGCAACGTCTGATCGACTTTGCCAACGCATGCGTCGGGCATATTCGTGGCGGTCTGGCGATTGCCGCCGTTCTGGCGTGCATGCTGTTCGCCGCCTTGTCCGGCTCCTCGCCGGCCACTGTCGCGGCGGTGGGGTCCATTGCCATAGCAGGCATGGTGCGCTCGGGTTACCCGAAGGAGTTCGGCTCCGGGATTATCTGTAACGCCGGTACATTGGGCATTCTGATACCGCCTTCTATCGTCATGGTGGTCTATGCCGCCGCGACTGAAACCTCTGTAGGCAAACTGTTCATGGCTGGGGTGATTCCGGGGGTTCTTCTGGGGCTGTCGCTGATGGTGGTGATTTATATCGTCGCCCGGGTCAAGAAGCTTCCCGCCCAACCACGGGTTTCCTTTCGGGAATGGCTGCACACCGCCCAACGGGCTTTCTGGGGGCTGTTGCTGCTGGTGATCATTCTTGGCGGGATCTACAGCGGAATGTTCACGCCGACAGAAGCGGCGGCGGTTGCAGCGGTCTATTCGGCCTTCGTGGCGCTGTTCATCTATAAAGACACGAAATTCAGCGATTGTCCGAGGGTGTTGCTGGAGTCGGGCCGGCTGACGATCATGCTGATGTTCATCATCGCCAACGCCATTCTGTTTGCCCATGTTCTGACTACGGAGCAGATTCCGCAGCAGATCACTTCCTGGGTACTGTCGGAGGGCCTTTCGCCCATCGGCTTCCTGATCATGGTCAACATTGTGCTGCTGGTAGCGGGCAGCTTCATGGAGCCCTCGGCGATCATTCTGATTCTGGCACCGATCTTCTTCCCGATTGCCGTGCAGCTGGGTATCGACCCGATTCACCTGGGCATCATCATGGTGGTCAACATGGAGATTGGCCTGGTGACTCCACCGGTGGGACTCAACCTGTTCGTGACCTCGGCCGTGACAGGGCTGACGTTGGGCCAGACCATTCGCGCGGCGATGCCTTGGCTGATGATCCTGCTGGCCTTCCTGCTGCTGGTGACCTATGTGCCGTTCATTTCCCTGGCGTTGCCTGAATGGCTGGGCATGCCGTGAGTTGAGCGACCTCTGATCATCACGATCTTTTACATCGCCCATGAAAAAGCCGTCCTCTCTGGCGAGGGGACGGCTTCTTTTTAACCGCTCAGCACATCAGTGCATGAACAGTGCGATCAGGATGATGATCGGGATCGGGATGCCGAGGAACAGCAGCAGTAGTGAGCGCATTGTATTTCTCCTGGCTTATCGAGCCGTTGTTGTAGTGGTGTAGGCGCGGGTTTCGGTGTAGGTCACTGCGTCGCGACGACGACCGCCGTAGATAGCCGCGTAGCTGGCAAAGAACGCACCACAGAGCAGTGCGACGAACATCCAGAGGGCCGTCCATGCAGCCACTTTTGCAGCAGTGTCAGCCGCGTTCTTGGCAGCGACTTTTGCATCTTCAACTGCTTGACGAGCCTGACCGTAGACTTTATCGACACGAGCCTCCGCATCGGCCTGGCTGAGGTTGGTGCGCTGGGCAATCATCTGCGCCAGGTAGCTGCGGTCTTCAGCGGCCATGTCGCCGCCGTTGTTCAGGGTTTTGGCGAAAATCCGGAACACCACGCCATGAGCGGCATCATCGCTGACAGCCGCCGGACGATCATCGCGGAACAGGCTGTCGATGAAGTAGCCGTAATCCTGGCCGTTAGTGTTGCTGGCGGCGCTGCCTGCAACCTGTGCCACCGCACCTGTTGCACCGGAAGCCATGCTTGCGCCGGCCTGCAAGCCTCCGCTTACCATGCTGCCGACCGAGCCGACGATAAGCGTGGCGGCAACCAGTGTGGCAACAGCCCACGACAGGAAACCATGAGCCGTATCACGGAAATACACTTCATCGCCATGCAGATTGGCCCAGCGAACTCGCAATCGGCCTGCAAGATAACCGCCGAGACCGGATGCAATGATTTGGGTAAACGCCAGCCAGATAATGGTTGAAATGCCGAGTCCTTTTGCACTTATGCCGCTGTCCGCCCATGGCGATACAGCGGAAAAGCCGAGGCCGAAGCCCAGCAGGACGAGGATGAGGGATAACGCAGCGGCACCGGCAGCGCCGGCAAAAACCGCACCCCAGGACACGCCTGAGTTGTTTTGCGAATCCTGCACGGCAGTTGGGTAAGTATCGGGGGATGAGATCATTGTTGTTCTGCTCCATGAATAATGTAATTACATCTTTCCATTCACAGTGTTGCAGTCAGCATGCCAACTTTTTTATAAATAAAAGCCAGTAAATTCAAGGGGTTAAAAATAAAAACGGGAGGTGCTTCATGCAATTTGCAAGATGCGAGTACTTTCGGCGGGCGTAATGCATGAGCAGTATTTTTGAACTTCATCAAGGGTTTACGTCACGAACTTGAGACGCTGCGCAGGCTGAAACAAGTGCGGGTCAGCGCGGGCCATCTTGTGTTGTTTTCGGATGGACCCGCGCCCTGACGCCGCCGCTTACTACTTGGCGTCGCCTTTGTCAGCCGGCGCATTCATCTGGATCGACGACTTGGCGCCGTCGGTGTTGTCTTTCGTGCTCTGGTCATCCGGACTGTCAAAGCAGCCGCCGAGCATGACCATGCAGCAACAGATACTCAGGTACCGTGGGATGTTCATAGTTACTCCTGTCGTTTTGAGGGGCGCATTTCTTTCGACCGGACTCCCGGCCGATGGTTTAAGCCGTTGGTAGATTTGCCTGAGGGAGGTGCGTATCGCGCCAAATCGCATATAGTGTCTAGTGCATGTTATTGGGTTATTTCGAGAGGTTATTTCTAAATGTTCTTACATCGTCCACTGGAAGAAAAAGACATCGAGGCCGTGTGCGCAATGCCTCAGAGTGTCGACGAGCTGTTTTATATGTTCCCCCGCGCCATTTACCCCCTGACACCTTCTCAACTCAAGGACGCCCTGGACAATCATTCCGACTCCACGGTCGTGGAAATGAAGGGCGAAGTCGTGGGTTACGCGAATTTTTCTCGCAGCGACTTTCGCGGACGCTGTTCGTTGGGCAATGTGATCATCGCGCCGAAGATGAGAGCGCGTGGAGTGGGGCGGTACCTCATCGGTTGCATGAAGGACCTGGCTTTCGACAAGCACGAGGCTGCAGAGATGACGGCGTCCTGCTACAACCATAACGTTCCGGGCCTGCTTTTTTACCCGAAACTGGGTTTTCGGCCTTACGCCGTGGACGAGCGTCGGGACAAGCAAGGTGGCCGGGTGGCACTGATACATTTCCGCTTGCCTCGCAGCGAGGATTGAAATCGCTCAGGGCCACGCTATCTCCTCAGCTGTGCGGATGTCTCCAGCCACCGGCATTCACCTGACTTGATTCACGTCAGGTGAATTACATATGGCAACAATTGAGTGAATCGATTCTGCAGTAGATTCCTTTGAAAGTTCAATAAGTTAGTCGTTTTCAGGGGTGCGACAATAACGTTGCGTTTGCAGGGCAGAGCGGCGTATAAAGAACTGTGCCTTTGTTTGAAAATTAAATGACGACGTTTATGTGGCATGCAAGCGATGTTCAATAAAAGGGGACAATTAGTAATGTTTTCATTGGCGGCGGTATCGTCGCTCACTTGCTAAAAAAAGGAGATGCACATGTTTGCCTATAGACTTTCCACGCTTGAGCTAAGGAGTATTATCGAGGGTGCTTTCCTGCCTCTGCGCTGTACGTGCACCATTGCCCCGGATTCATCAATGACCGTGCAAGTTGTTGACCCCAAGTCCGAACGCATTGAACTATTTGTGACCGGCATTCCACTGGATCGACTCGATACCAGCCGTGAAATTGCCGAGCTGGTGGCTGAGTTGCGTTCCGACCTGGATCGTGGCAAGCAACTGCACATGCCTTTTCGTGCTGCCGGTTGAAAGCGCTTGAGGGTAACGCTGGGCGTCGTGAGCAACCGGTGGGTAAGCCCGTGCTCAAAATAGTGTTGCCTTGCAGAAAGGCTATTCGACGTATTCTGTCCCTGACGAAAGGGATTGATGCAGTACGTCGTTTCACTTTTGAGTGAATCCCGGCTTACGTATCGCCCTTCTCATACGACTTGACCGGCCTTCAACGTTATCCAGAGGGACAACGTTGTTGCATGTCGGACATCTCAATTGATTGTCCGAAGTCAGCCGGCGGGACCGCTCATCGGTCAATGCATCGCCCGCCGATGTTCATTTTCAAACAGCAACTTGAACTGCGTTTCATCCGCATCCCGTACCGAGAAATGGTCGCGAACAGGGCCAGCTTCAATGCGACCCTCCAAGGCAACCCGTATGACCGTTGATTTGGACAGGTAATCGGGTACATCCCCCAGAATCGTCAGCTCTCGCAAGCGGTGCCCGTCCTGTTCTACGGTAATCAGCCGGACCCTGCACGTCGCCTGCATGGGAATCGGACCAAAAAGGGTGTCGCGTGAATAGTCGATTTCGGCGATGGCCACCCGATAGTCTTTTTCGATATTCATGTCACTCACTCCAGAATCTACAACGTTATCCCCTCGTAAATCATTGATATCTATCCATCTGAATAGTTCTATTCTTTGCGCATCACCCGATGCGCCGTTGTTCGAACGCCGATACGGCGGTGTCTGGTCTCAGCCTTTCAGGGCGCGTTCGGTGGGCTGAAAGCCGCTGAAGAACTTTATTCCGGCCCCCGAGGTCAACGCTCTGACTCCAGCACGAGGAATCACCCAATGAAGTGTCTCTTCGCTCGGTTAAGCCTCTTTTTCACCATCGCCGTTGCCACAGTGGGGGTGGCACTGGCCAATGACGCTTTAAACCCCTTGATTGCAGAGCGCTGGAAAACACGGCCCCTGGTGATCGTCGTTCCCAGTGTTAACGACCCAGCGCTACACAGCCTGCGTCAGGCGTTGGAATCGACGTCCAACCGCGAAGCCTTTGTTGAGCGCGACATGGTGCTGTACGCCATTGTGGCGGGAGTGGGTAGCCGCAACGATCAACCCCTGACCCCGGACCAGACCAGTGCCCTGATCAACGCGTTGAACGTTGATGCCCATGGACCCGCCAAGGTCATTTTGATCGGCAAGGATGGCGGCAAGAAAGTTGAGCGCGGCGGGCCCGTGAAGCTTGCAGAGTTTTTTGTGATTATCGATGCGATGCCCATGCGTCAGAACTGAAGGGCGACAGAGCCTGGGTCTTCCGTTTTAACCGTCAAGTGGATGGCGCTGGACTTTTATCTGTTTGACGGTGAGCTGTTGAAAATACAATGAAGAAAAAATACGATTGACCCGTGGTTTTTTAGTTGGATAAACCGATGTCAAAAAATAATAACGTTGATAATCAATAGGTTATTAATTCTGTTCGTTATTATTCATGCGCGAGCGAAAATTTGACACTCTCGATGTTCTTTGGAATTATCCCTTCAGGCCCGAAAAAAGTTTCCCGGGCCACAACAGTCGGCAACGTCTCTATCAGCACTGGCCTCAAGTAGTCCCGGCGGGAAGATTGCGCGTTCTTCCTGAGCCCCGGGTTCCGACGTCAGGCAATTGAATGGCCGGTAACACCGCCGACTGTTTTTCTTGTGTCGTCATTTTTTACTCCAGACAGCCTTCGCAACTGCATAGGGCGGTAGCGTTGCCTGTGTATTGAACAGGGAATTAACAGGCGGGTTTTGGCGTATTGGTAATCGTCCTTGCGCATCTGCAATCCAGCGTCACTGTGCCGGGATTGGAACTGTGCAGCCGTTCTCTTGCACGCCCTTCAAAGAGGCGGCGCCTTCTTCTGCGGCCCCATTGAGTATGCAAGTAACACGCGTGACCACTGGTCGTTGAGGGACTGTTGGATTGCATCAACTCGTCTATCAAACCAAGGAGCGTCATTATGTTTGGAGATTATCTGGAAACCACGTGCGGCTGTGTGATCGGCGGGGCGGGTCCTGCGGGTATGGGGCTGCTGTTCAACGCTTTGAAAAGCGGGACCTTGTCCGAGTTGGCCAGAGGCGGGCTGATCATCGTCGACGCCAGCGCCAATCCAGGTGCCGGGCGCCTTGGCGACTACCGCATCACGGCAAACTCGGTGGGCGACGTGATTCTGGATTGTTTGCGCGACCCCGCCCTGCAACCTGTTTTCGCACCGCTTGAGCAATCGCCTGCTTATTGGCGCATACGTCACCAGGCGCAACATGCGCCCCAGTTATCGGATATTGGTGCGTTGCTGGCCGAAGCCTCACGGCTGGTGCTGGACTTCATTGTTCAGCGCTATGGGGCCAAGCTCTGGAGCAGCACGACCATTACCGAGGTGATCCGCGAGGATGACGAGTTCTTCGTCTGGGTCCAGGCCCAGGGCCGAACCCGGCGTATACGTTGCAGCACCCTGATTCTCAATCTGGGCGGGCGGCAGGACCCGCAGCATATGGTCAGAGGGCTGGCGCAGCAGGGTTTGTCTTTGTCCGGATCCGCCACCCTGCACAGCGCCGACGAACTGCTGCGTATGAACGCCGTTCAATTGCGCGAGATATTTGCGCCAGCGCTGGCTTGTGCAGGGCGTATCACCTTGGTCGGCGGCTCGCACAGCGCCTTCTCCATGCTCGAAAATCTGGCGGATGCCCTGGAGTTCGCCGGCTTGCAGGAAATCACCTTGATTCACCGTTCCGCCATCCGGCTGTTCTATGAAAGTGCCGAATTGGCCACGGCCGCAGGCTATACGTTCGATCCGTACAACGATGTGTGTCCAGTGTCCGGCAGAGTCAATCGTTCCGGTGGTTTGCGTTACCGTGCCCTGGACATAGGCCGCGCTGTCATTGAACACCGCCGGGTCGGCAAGACGGGGGTACGGGTCAAGGCATTCCAGACGCAAGGCGGCGCGCCGGGTGACTTCGAAGCGGCGGCCCAGGCGCTGCTTGAATCCCATTCGGTGGTGCAGTGCATGGGGTATCAAGCGAACCTTCCCGTCATGAGTCATCCGGATGGCACGCCCATTACACTGCGAGAAGTTAAAGGCGGGGTGGATTCGGACTCCGCAGGCTGCCCAGTGGACACCACGGGCCTGCGCCTGCACGGTTTGCACATGTTCGGGCTCGGGTCCGGACTGGGCATCGATCCACGGCTGGGCAGCGAGCCGTCCTTTGATGGGCGCATTTATGGCGTTTGGCAGTTTCACAATGACGCCAGCCGGGCCGTGATCGAATCGGTGATCGCCCGTTTGCAACAGGCTGCCGCGCCAGAACCGGTGCCCAGTCGAAGCCTTGCAGAGCGTCTGGAAAAGGGGCTGCCGTTCCTCTTTCCCGGGCTGACCAACGCTAAAACCTGATTCTGACAGCGGTAGCGGTGAACGGTTGTCATCTATCCCGAACAGCGTGGTGGCTGTCCGGGATTTTTTTTGCCTCATCCCATGTAACAGAACACGGTGGTTAACGGTGCCCGCCAGGGCTACCGGTACGCTGTGTTGCTTATCATTCATTGAGCACCGGTTTGACATCCACTACTCTCGACCCTTGGGTGGCGCTATCAGACTGACTGACAGGAGAGCGAAATCATGCGGACTCTGATCGTTGGGGCCGGGGCGATAGGGGGGTACTTCGGCGGCAGGTTGCTTGAGGCGGGTCGCGATGTGACATTTCTCGTGCGCCCCGGCCGTGCAGAAGAGCTGGATCGGAGTGGCCTGGTCGTGCGCAGCCCTTTGGGCAATATTCATTACCCGTCGCCACCCCATGTGCTGACGCAGATGCTCGGCGATCCCTATGACCTGATCATTCTCAGTTGCAAGGCTTATGATCTGGACGCCGCAATGGACGCGTTCGCGGCGGCGGTGGGTCCTGACACGGCGATCCTGCCATTACTCAACGGTATGGCGCATCTGGATCGCCTTGGCGCCCGCTTCGGCGAGGCAAATCTGTTGGGCGGCCAGTGCCTGGTTTCTCTCGACAGGGACATCACCGGCGCAATCCTTCATTTGAATGACACCCATCAGTTGTCCTTTGGCGAATTGAGCGGCGCATTGACCACCCGCATCCTGCGCGTCGCCGAAGCCCTGGCCGATGCAGGCTTCGAGGCCAGTCTCAGCCAATTCATCGTGCAGGAGATGTGGGAGAAGTGGTGCTTCATCGCCACCGCTGCCGGCATCAGCGGCTCCATGCGGGCCAGCCTGGGAGATGTGCTGACGGCCGGGGGAAGGCCGCTGATTGTGAAGTTATTCGCTGAATGTGCCAATGTGGCAAAGGCGTGCGGCTATCCCTTGCGTGAACCGGTGCGTCAGCGACTGTTGAAATTGCTTACCGCTCCCGGATCGAAAATGATGGCGTCCATGTTGCGTGATGTTGAACGCGGGGCGCCCACTGAAGCGGACCATGTGCTCGGGGATCTGCTGATGCGGCGCGATGCACACAGCGTGACGTCAGGCGAGTTGTCAGTGCTTGAGTTTGCCTACACTCACTTCAAGGCCTACGAAGCGCGGCGTCTGCACGGGCACTGATCCCTTGGGTCGAACCTGTGACAACGCCCAGCCTCATAACCTTACGATCCATCGCAGTCAGAAGAGAGGTGTGGCTATGCCCGTCAAACACGATTTGTACAAAGATCTGGGATTCACCAAAGAGCAGGTTGCCGAGTGCAGTAAAGCAGACAGGAAACTCAACCAGCTGCTCAGCGACTATGGGCAGATAGATAATAACGTGCTCGATGCCGAGTCCGGTTCGGCTGGCAATGTTAGCGATGAGGATCTGAAGAAGCTCAAGGAAAAACGGTTGTTGATCAAGGACAAGATTGTTCAGCGCCTGACCCTTCCCGAGTAACAGGCGTTATCGAAAAATCGGGCTGTTGCAGCCCGATTTTCGGGTGTCTCGCCCTTTAAGTTTCAGGTTCAGCCCAGCCCGGTCCCGGCATTGGGAGCCATGCTGGTCGGGCTTTCAAACTCTTCACGCTGGGTCGGATTGACTGCAGTGGACGCCGGTTCCGCCGATTTAGCGTCGCTGGTCACGTCTTTGGTCATCTCCTTGACCTTTTCATAGCCCTCGGTTGCGACCTGTCTGGCCTTGTCGGTCAGTTGGTCGCTGGTCTGGCCCATCAGTTGGTCCTCCCGTCGGGTCGAAGGCAGTGCGGCACCCATCGCTGCGCCCAATGCAATACCGATGGCAGCAAGCGCCAGGGGTTGTTCACGTAGCAGGTAGTTGAACGTCGACTGAGCCTGCCTGGCCTGGCCCTGCAGTGTGTCACTGGCGTCGTGGGAGCTCCTGTTCAGGCGCTCTCCAGTGGATGACAGCTTGTCGCTGACACTGCTGGCCAGGTTGCCAGCTTTATCGGTCACGTCGCTGGCCTTGTCCTTCATGCGATGGACGGTCTCCTCAATCCGACTCCGGGCACCGCCCAATGTGTCTGTTACATTGCTGGCCATATCGCTGATGCGTTCGCCCAGATGGCCCAGGGTGGAAGTGCCTGAAGAGGGTGCGGCGCTGCGATTCTGTCCCATCATCAGCCACAACAGGCCAACGGAGGTCAGTACCGTGGGCACCGGATTGGCTTTGATGGTGCTACCCAAATTGCGGAAAAACTCGCCACCATTGCCTTTGGCATACGCCAGCGCCTGATCCACCAATTGGCCAGGGGAAAATTTGCTTTCCAGTGCTTCGACGATATTGCCGATGCTCGATCGCTGGGCGTCGATTTCCCGCTCCAGGGTTTCCGGACTTTTTTCAGTTTCAGCCTTAAATGACTCCGGGGTTTCAAAGCTGCTATCAATGCTCATGAGACTTTCCTCTGTATGGCTGCCTTGTCTTTCTGCAGTGAGTTAACCGTGCGATCAGGGGTCAGGTTTGAGGCTTCGAACTGTTTCTTGCCTGACTGAATCATGATGAAGCCCACGATCATGGCCACCACGCCGACGATCAACGCGGCCAGCCATGGCTGCATGATCATCGCTAGGGCATACACCGCCGCCAGCAAGACGATGATCAAGCCCGCCAGCATCACGATGGCACCACCGCTGACGGCGGCCACGCCCGCCTTGGTCGTCGCGAGCGTTTCCCTGAGTTCCGCTTTGGCCAAAGCCAGTTCCTTGGTGACCAGCGCAGGCACTTCGTGAGCCAGTTGGCGAATCAGGCCAAGCACCGAAGTCTCGTTCTCGGGTCCGGTCGGAGGGGTAGGGGGTGTCGTGGTCATTACACACCTCCTCTGGAAGGTACGGTTTTGGGCGCGTCATCCTGTGGGCGGTCGATATCGGACAAACTGCTGTCATGCTGGGAGTCCGGGTAAGTTGCCGAACTGCCCAATGGGTCAGTGGGGATGAATGCGCCCGTGGCATTCGGAGACGCTGAACGATCCGGAATGCCGGGCCTTGAGCCGTGAAAAACGTCATCGGTATGCGGCGGGGTGACGGGCAGCTCTTCATCAGCAGCGATGGCGGAACTGATTTCGGTCTTGTAACGGTCGCCCATCGGGCCACTGGGCTGCGAAGACGCCATCGTGGACGTTGACTCGGAACTGGAGGCCCTTAGAAAGCGGGAAATTCCAAAGCCCACCGCGACACTGCCCGTCAGAAACAGCACAGGGTTGTCACGCGCCAGTTTGCCCGCTTGCTGCAACAGCTCGTCCACACTTTTACCCCGCAGATTGTCGGCCAGCGCCGTCATGTTCTGCGCGATATCAGTGACATAGTGAGACAAGCCGAGTGTATCGCTGCCCTGCATCTGTTGCGCAGCGGACTCGGCACCTTGCGCCAGCGTCTTGATCTGCTCGGCGGCGGTGTCACGGTATTGCTCGAACTGCGCCGTCCCGTGTTCCTTTGCGCTCTCGAGGGCAGCCTTTGCGTCTTCCTGCAGATGCTGCAGATGTGCCTCGGGCGGCGCATTCTTGTGTTCGACGTTGCCAGTCGAGTTCTCAGAGGTTGTGTTCATGTGTTGTTCACCTTCCATTGCGCTTCACCAAAAGAAGACGTGCTCAGCTCACAACCGACAACGGGCTCAGCATCAATCTCAATGCTTACCTGAAGTGGAGGGGTGTTTTTTTTGCAGAGTTCTGAATCTCGGACAAATGGTAGGCAGCAACAGGCGTCAACGGGACCGACCGGCAGGAAGCCGCAGTAGCAGAGGAAGAGGCGCAAAAGGAAACGTCTGATAAACAGCGGGCATAAAAAACGGCGTCATAGAGGACGCCGTGCGGCCAATCTGCCCGCGTCGGGGAGGCAGATTTGCCTGGATTGGGGTGATGCTATGAATTCATTGTGGGTCTTGGTTCGGTGCAAGCTCTGCCTGAATGCGTTTGTAGATTTCTTCGCGGTGCACAGAAACATTTTTTGGAGCATTGATGCCTAGCCGGACCTGAAGACCCTGAACGCCAAGAATCGTCACGGTGATCTCGTCACCGATGTTTATGCTTTCGCCTACTTTGCGGGTGAGTATCAACATAATCTTTTCCTTGATGGCCTCTTGAAACGCCTCTACCAAGAGGCTGGCGTTTGCCTTTGCGTGGTGGATATTGCCGAGTACATCCAAATGCGCCCAACAGTATGACGGTGCCGAGGTGAATATAATTCCCCTGGCCCGTTCTTCTGTCACGAGTATTTGAATCACTGACGTGTCGAGTGCGCCAATTCTGCCTGTTTTTGCTCGCAAATGCCCGAGTTTACTGGGGGAAATAAAAAAGCTTTCATTTTCGGGCGCTGAACTATCGCTTGGCTCTCGGCTCTTTATTGCAATGCGCAGAGGTGAGCCATGAACCGATCCCTGGACGAGTATCAGCGTAGGCGTGACTTTGACGCTACGCCGGAGCCTTCTGGAAAAAGCAAAGGCAAAAGCGCTGGGTCACGTAGGAAGGTGTCTACCGACCACGCCCTCCAATTCTGCATCCAAAAGCACGACGCTACTCGCCTGCACTATGACTTTCGCCTGGAAATAAACGGGACACTCAAAAGCTGGGCTGTGCCCAAAGGCCCGAGCCTGGACCCGGCCGTGCGGCGCCTGGCGGTGCATGTGGAGGATCATCCACTGGATTATGCCTTGTTTGAAGGTCATATCCCGGCAGGCCATTACGGGGCGGGTGATGTGATTGTCTGGGATCGCGGCATCTGGATTCCCCTGGGTGATCCCCAGACGGCTTATGACAAGGGCCGGCTCAAGTTCCAGCTCGAAGGGGAAAAGCTCAGTGGCCAATGGAATCTGGTTCGCACTCATCTGGAGGGCAAGCAGGAGCAGTGGTTTCTGATCAAATCCAAAGACGCCTTCGCTCGCCCCAAAGCTGAGTTCGACGTTGTCGAAGCCCAGCCCGACAGCGTTTTGAGCCAACGTACGTTGATCACACGAGCGCCGGTCGCTGAAAAAACTCCGTCCAGATCCGGGAAACAGACTGTAAAACAAACCGCGAAGGCGAAATCCCCGAAGGCCATCCCGTTGAATGGCGCTCAGCTTGCCGATATGCCGGACTCCATCAAGCCGCAACTGGCAACGTTGGTGGACAGCGCTCCCGAAGGGG
The DNA here is from genome assembly GCF_049896285.1 of Pseudomonas sp. DWP3-1-2. Taxonomy (NCBI): domain Bacteria; kingdom Pseudomonadati; phylum Pseudomonadota; class Gammaproteobacteria; order Pseudomonadales; family Pseudomonadaceae; genus Pseudomonas; species Pseudomonas sp. DWP3-1-2. Next base: position 311,024 of record NZ_JAFCTZ010000004.1, read on the forward strand.
ATTGGCGTTATGAGCTGAAGCTCGACGGCTACCGCATCATGGCGCGCATCGAAAATGGCCAGGTTCGCCTATTGACGCGCAACGGCCATGACTGGAGCAACAAAATGCCGCGGCAGGTCCAGGCGCTGGAAAGCCTCGGGCTGGAATCCGCCTGGCTCGACGGCGAAGTGGTGGTGGCCGACGACGAGGGCATGCCGGATTTTCAGGCGCTGCAAAACGCCTTCGAAAGCGGGCGTCACGAGAGCATCGTGTTCTACCTGTTTGACATGCCTTATCTCAATGGCATGGACTTGCGAAACGTAGTGCTGGAAGAACGCCGTGCTGCTCTTGCCGCCGTGCTGGAACGCGGCAACGATGACGCGCTGCGTTTTTCCGAGGACTTCAGCGAATCGGCGGATGCCCTGCTTAACAGCGTCTGCCAGATGAAGATGGAAGGTTTGATCGGCAAGCGCGTCGGCAGTCCTTACCAGTCCCGGCGCAGCACGGACTGGATCAAGCTCAAATGCAAACGCCGTCAAGAGTTCGTGGTGGTGGGCTTCAGCGAGCCCAAGGGCAGTCGCAGCGCTTTCGGTGCCTTGCTGCTGGGGCTGCATGATGCCGACAGCGGGGAACTGCGGTATGCGGGCAAAGTGGGCACTGGCTTCAACGAGACCACCTTGCGCAGCATTCACGCACGCCTCAAGCCACTTGAGATCAAAACCACACCCGTGGTCAACCCGCCCACCGGTCTTGAGGCCAAAGGTGTGCATTGGCTCAGCCCCGAGTTGTTGGCTGAAGTGGCGTTTGCCGAGATGACCCGGGAAGGCTCGGTGCGGCATGCGGTGTTTCAGGGGCTGCGTGACGACAAACCGGCCACGCAAATCAGCGAGGAACAGCCCCGGCCGGCCTCGGACGTGGCGAAGCCGAAGCCGGGCAGTGCCGAGAAGCCTGTGGTCAAACCCCGGAAATCGGCGTCGCCGTCACCCCGTACTACCGCTGGTGCAAGTGCGCCCGGCGACGGCAAGATTCGCATCACCCACCCTGAACGCATCATCGATGCCAGCAGCGGCGCGACCAAAATGCAGCTGGCGGAGTATTACGCACAGGTGTTCCCCTGGATCGCGCCGCACTTGCAGGACCGCCCCGTTGCACTGGTCCGGGCGCCGGAAGGCATCGCAGGCGAATTGTTCTTCCAGAAAAACGCCGACACGCTGGCGATTCCAGGGCTGATCAGCCTGGGGAAAGAGCACGGCGGTCAGCCGATCATGGTCATCGATAATCCTCAAGCCCTGATTGGCGCGGTACAGATGAGCACCATCGAGTTGCACACCTGGAATGCAACCCTGGCTGATCTGGAGCACCCTGATCGTTTCATTCTGGACCTGGACCCCGACCCGGTATTGCCCTGGAAACCTATGGTCGAAGCCACTCAATTGACCTTGACCATCCTGGATGAACTGGGCCTTCAGTCATTCCTGAAAACCAGCGGCGGCAAGGGGATTCACATTGTCGTGCCCCTCAAACCCAAGGCTGACTGGGATGAGGTCAAGGCCTTCAGCCAGGCCATCGTCAAGCACATGGCGACGTTACTGCCGGAGCGTTTCTCCGCGGTGTCCGGCCCGAAGAACCGGGTGGGCAAGATCTTCATTGATTACCTGCGCAACAGCCAGGGTGCCACCACGATTTGTGCGTTTTCGGCACGCACCCGCGAGGGTTTGCCGATTTCAGTGCCGGTACGGCGCGAAGAAGTTGCCCGACTCAAAAGCGCCAATGGGTGGAATATCCATAACGTTCTGGAACGGCTGGCTGATCAGGATGATCCGTGGGCGGGGTATGGGAAGGTCAGGCAGACGATTACGGCGGATATGCGCAGGCGGATCGGGATGAGGCGGTGAGGTTTTGTGTTGCCGGTGCGGCGTTTTGAGTGGGGTATGCGCCGAGGGGCCATCCATGGCCCGACGGCGCTCGCCGACATTCAGGCCGGTCGCACCACCCCACGACACCTTTGCTTTTCCTGACAGGCTCCGGCTCGTTGGAGCGAGGCTTGCCCGCGAATGCGTCGTTTCTGGTTGGAAGCTTCGGCGGATGTACCGGCCTCTTCGCGGGCAAGCCTCGCTCCAACAGGATCTCGATTCGGCATGAGTCCTGAGGGGGCGAGCTTTCTCGCAAAGGTGTCAGTGGGTCGAACTCAAACCACCATCGACAACAGCATGATGAAGATGATGCCCACCACAGACAGGATGGTTTCCATCACCGTCCAGGTCTTGAAGGTCTCCGCAACGGTCATGTTGAAGTACTGCTTCACTAACCAGAAACCCGCGTCGTTGACGTGCGACAGAATCAACGAACCCGCACCCGTCGCCAACACCAGCAGCTCGCGGTTTACCCCCGGAATCAGGCCGACCACTGGCGCGACGATACCCGCGCCGGTAATGGTCGCCACCGTTGCAGAACCGGTGGCCACGCGAATCACCGCCGCCACCAGCCATGCCAGCATGATCGGGTTGATCTGCGCCTGCACCGCCATGTGACCGATCAGGTCGCCCACGCCGCTGGCAACCAGCATCTGCTTGAAGCCGCCGCCAGCACCCACGATCAGCACGATGGCCGCGACCGGTAACAGGCTCTGGTCCAGCATTTTCATGATCTTGTTGCGATCAAAACCGCGAGCCGCGCCAAAGGTGTAGAACGCCAGCAGCAGGGCCGCGAGCAGGGCAGTGATCGGGTGACCGATGAAGTCCATCCAGATACGGAAGGTGCTGCCATCCGGCATGACCACATCCGCGAAGGTCTTGAGCAGCATCAGAAACACCGGCAACAGGATCGTGACCAGGGTGATACCGAAACCCGGCAGGTTATCGGCGCTGGATTCCTTGCCGATCTGCTCCATCAGTTCAGGGGAGGGCGTACCGGGTACATATTTGGAGATCCACTTGCCGTAGATCGGACCGGCAATGATCGCCGTCGGCAGGGCAATCAGCAGGCCATAGAAAATGGTCTTGCCGATGTCGGCACCGAAAATCCCGATAGCCAGCAACGGGCCCGGATGTGGAGGAACCAGGCCATGTACGGCGGACAGGCCAGCCAGCAACGGGATGCCGATCTTGACGATGGACACGCCCGTGCGACGCGCCACGATGTACACCAGCGGGATCAGCAGGACAAAGCCGATCTCGAAGAACAACGGGATGCCCACCAGGAACGCGGCAAACATCATCGCCCAGTGCACACGCTGCTTACCGAACACCCGAATCAGGGTTTGCGCAATCTGGTCGGCACCCCCGGAGTCAGCCATCAGTTTGCCGAGCATGGTGCCCAGGCCAAGGATGATGCCGACGAAGCCGAGGACACCGCCAAAGCCGTCCTGGAAGGACTTCATGACCTTGTCCACTGGCATGCCGGAAGTCAGACCGAGAAAGCCCGCGGCGATCGTCAGGGCGACGAACGGGTGAACCTTGAATTTCGTGATCAACAGAATCAGGCCGATGATGGTTACTAACGCATCGACCAACAGGTATGTGTCATGGCTCATGCCGAACATTGGATGCCTCTCCGGTTGTCTTTGTTTTATGGAGCTACTGTCTTGCGCTGTCTTGTGAAGGGTGTTCGTCCGTCAAGACAGCGCTGTCTTTTGCGCTCACGCCTTTATTTGGCTTGGGACGCCATCCACCAGATGGCGGCTTGCTTGCCAATGTCAGCGACAGACTGCGTCGCATCGACCACCAGTGTTTTATCTTCACCGTACGGCGGTTCAAGGGTGGCGAACTGGCTGTCGACCAGACTGGCGGGCATGAAATGGCCGGGCCGGTGGGAGCAGCGGTCTGTGGCGACTTCCCTGGTCAGCTCCAGAAATACAAAGCCCAGCCCTGGCACGGCTTCGCGCAGGCGTTCACGGTAAATCAGCTTGAGGGCGGAGCAGGTCAGGATGGGACGTTTGCCCTCGCTGAGGGCAGTGGCCATCGCTTCGCCAAGAAGGGTCAGCCATCCGGCGCGGTCTTCATCGTTGAGGGGATGTCCGGCGCTCATCTTCTCGATATTGGCCGGCGGGTGGAAAGCATCGCCTTCGATGAGTACGCCGCCGCTGTTGAGCGCAATTTCGGCACCGACAACACTTTTGCCGCAGCCGGAAACACCCATCACCACGAGGGCGGAAATAGCAGAATTCGCAGTTGTCACCATTGTCCACCTCTGCTGGAGACAGCGCTGTCTTTGTCATCTTGGACGAAAGAACAGGTAGGACTGTTTCCAGTTATTGTCATTGTTTTAGTTACGTCGGTTGTCATCGGAGCTTCTCGCGTCAGTAACATGACGTGCGAATAGCATTGTAGGGGCCGAAAGACAGCGCTACCTTAGAGCTCATTCGCCACATTTGGCAACCCTTTGCTTATTCCTCTGTTAGTTGGCAACGAATGACACGCATTGGTTCCCGTTCCACTGGTCGACCGACCCTTAACGAAGTCGCACGTCTTGCGGCTGTTTCCCCGATCACCGCGTCGAGAGCGTTGCGGGGAGTCGCCACGGTGACGCCCGACCTTGTCGAAAAAGTTCGCGCTGCCGCCCAGACCCTGGGTTACGTCGCCAACCCGGCCGCCCGGGCCCTGGCGTCGTCCCGGAGTCAGGCGGTGGTGGTGCTGGTCCCGTCGCTGTCCAACCAGTTGTTCATCGAAACTCTGGAGGCGATTCAAAACGTGATGCGCACCCGGGGCCTGGAAGTGGTGATCGGCAACTATCACTACTCCCCCGAGGAAGAAGAAAACCTGCTCAGAAACTATCTGGTCAATCGCCCCCGAGGCCTGTTGTTGACGGGTTTCGACCATACCCCGGCGGTGCGCCAGTTGTTGGCCGCCAGTGGCGTGCCCTGCGTGCACATGATGGAACTGGACACGGTGCGCGGGGCGTACTGTGTAGGTTTTTCCCAGGAGCAGGCGGGCGCCGAAGCGGCGCGGCATCTGTTGGGCCGTGGGCGTAAGCGTCTGGCTTACATCGCTGCGCAGCTTGACCCGCGTGTGTTACAGCGCGGTCAGGGCTTTCGCCGAGTGCTGCAAGAGGCGGGCGTTGACGATCCCGAGCTGCAAGTCATGTCGCCCCTGCCGTCGTCCATAGGGCTGGGCAGCGAACTGTTCATGCAACTGATGGAGCGGCACCCGGACGTGGACGGTGTGTTTTTCTGCAATGACGACCTTGCCCAAGGCGCAGCCCTTGAGGCGTTACGCCACGGTATTGCGATTCCTCAACGGGTGTCGTTGATCGGCTTCAACGACCTGCCAGGGTCGGCGCACATGGTGCCGCGCCTGACCTCGATCCGCACGCCGCGTGAGGAGGTCGGTCAGCGCGCTGCGCAGTTGTTGTTGGGGCTGATCGATGGCGTGACGCAGCAACCCCAGGTGGACCTGGGGTTTGAGTTGGTGGTGCGGGAGAGTTCTTGAGGCGATTTAAAATCCCCGTTGGAGCGGTCGGCGTTCCAGCGGGGTGTTACGGCGCTTTCTTGAACGCCAGCCGGAACTCATGCAGCAACGGCTCGGTGTAGCCACTGGGTTGTTCCAGCCCCTTGAACACCAACGCACACGCCGCCTGGAAGGCCACCGATTTCTTGAAGTCCGGTGCCATCGGCGTGTACTGCGAATCGCCGGCGTTTTGCTTGTCCACCACCTTGGCCATTTGCTCCAGAATGCCGCGGGTGTACCCCTCATTGATAATGTCGTGATGCAGCCAGTTGGCCATGTGCTGGCTGGAAATCCGCAGCGTCGCCCGGTCTTCCATGAGGCCGACGTTGTGGATGTCCGGCACCTTGGAGCAACCGACGCCTTGCTCGACCCAGCGCACCACATAGCCCAGCAAGCCTTGCGCGTTGTTTTCAACTTCCTCGCGAATCTGCTCGACGGTCCACGTCGGCTCGTCGGCTACCGGGATGGTCAGCAGATCATTGAGGATGTCTTCGCTGACGCTGTTCAGGCTGACCTGTTCAAGTGCTTCCTGAATCGCCCTGACATCGACCTTGTGATAGTGCAAGGCATGCAGGGTGGCGGCGGTGGGCGAGGGCACCCAGGCGGTGGTAGCGCCTGATTTGGGGTGGGCAATTTTCTGCTCCAGCATGTCCGCCATGCGATCAGGCATGGCCCACATCCCCTTGCCGATCTGCGCGCGACCACGCAAACCGCACGCCAGGCCCACCAGCACGTTGCTGCGCTCGTAGGCCTTGATCCATGGGGTGTTTTTCATGTCGCCCTTGCGCAGCATGGGTCCTGCCTGCATGGCGCTGTGGATCTCGTCGCCGGTCCGGTCCAGAAAGCCTGTGTTGATGAAAGCCACCCGAGCTGACGCGGCGTTGATGCATGCCTTGAGGTTGACGCTGGTGCGCCGCTCTTCGTCCATGATGCCCATTTTCAAGGTGTTGCGCGGCAGCTTGAGAAGGTCTTCGATGCGGCTGAACAGTTGCTCGGCGAACGCCACTTCCATCGGACCATGCATCTTCGGCTTGACGATATACACGCTACCGGTTCGCGAGTTGCCGCGTCGTTGCAGATCGTGGACCGCGATGAGGCTGGTGATCACGCCGTCCAGAATGCCTTCGGGAATCTCGTTGCCTTCGCCGTCGATAATGGCCGGGCTGGTCATCAAGTGGCCGACGTTGCGGATGAACAGCAGCGAGCGGCCATGCAGCGTCATCTCGCCGCCACTGGCGCGGGTGTATTGGCGGTCGGCATTGAGGCGACGGGTGATGGTTTTGCCGCCCTTGACCAGATCTTCCGTCAGGTCGCCTTTCATCAGGCCCAGCCAGTTGCGATAAACGGAGACTTTATCGTCGGCATCCACCGCGGCCACGGAGTCTTCGCAGTCGATGATCGTCGAGACAGCCGCTTCCAGCAGCAGGTCTTTCACGCCCGCCGGATCGGTGCTGCCAATAGCGCTTTGCGGATCGATCTGGATCTCGATGTGCAGGCCGTGATTTTTCAGCAGAACCGCTTCGGGTTGGCCCGGTTCGCCCCGGTAACCGATGTATTTTTCCGGCTGTTTCAAGGACGTCACGCTGCCGTCGGCCAGGGTGACGCTCAGCGCCCCGGACGCGATGCTGTAGCCCGTCGCGTCGGCGTGGGAGCCTTTGAGCAGCGGAGCGGCTTCGTCCAGCAGTGCGCGGGCGGCAGCGATCACTTTGGCACCGCGCAACGGGTTGTAGCCCGCACTGACATGAGCGCCTTCATCGCTGGGAATCGCATCGGTGCCGTACAGCGCGTCGTACAACGAGCCCCAGCGGGCGTTGGCGGCGTTCAGTGCGTACCGGGCATTGACGGCCGGGACGACAAGCTGCGGGCCCGCCTGCTCACTGATTTCGGTGTCAACATGGGCGGTGGTGACGGCGACCTGTTCCGGAACGGGCAACAGGTAGCCGATGGATTCAAGGAAGGCGCGGTAGGCCGGCATGTCCTTGATCGGTCCGGGATGAGCCTTGTGCCACGTGTCCAATTCAGTCTGCAAGCGGTCGCGCTCGGCCAGCAGGGTGCGGTTGAGCGGGGCAAGCTCATGAACCAGTGCATCGAACCCGGCCCAGAAGGCGTCTTGATCCAGGCCCGTGCCCGGCAGTACGTCATCGTTGACGAAGCGTTGCAGATTGAAGGCAACCTTCAGGCGTTGGCATTGAACGAAATCGGTCATCTCGGGTTCTCCGGTTGTTGGGGCAAGCTGCGCTTGACCATCTGTTTGGAATGCGATTCGTAGGAGCGTGGCTTGCCCGCGAAAGCTTTATTTCAGGCGATAAACAGGTCGACTGGAATACCGATTCGCGGGCAAGCCTCGCTCCTACGGAGCCGAGGCAGAATCAGCCAATCGCCGCCACACCCGCCTTGGCCACCTGTGCATCCTGATCGGCCTTGACCCCGGACACCCCCACCGCGCCAATCACCTGGCCGTCAACGATCACCGGCACGCCGCCTTCCAGCGACGTCAGGAGCGGCGCTGACAGGAAGGCAGTGCGGCCACCGTTGACCATTTCCTCGTAACCCTTGGATTCGCGACGGCCCAGCGCCGAGGTGCGGGCTTTTTCGATGGCAATGTAGCCGCCGATCGGTGCGCAACCGTCCAGACGTTCGAAGCCCAGCAGGTGGCCGCCATCGTCCACCACGGCAATGGAAACCGCCCAACTGTTGTCGTTGGCTTCGGCACGTGCGGCTGCGAGGATCTGGGTGACTTCAGTCTGGGTCAGGACAGCTTTGGTTTTCATCGGTGTCTCCAAAAAGTGGGTTGGACGATTGATGTTTAGTGCAAGGCTTCTTCGATCAGTTCGATCCAGTGCCGCACCGGCGTGCGGCCTGCCGCTGCCAGGTGGGTCTGGCAGCCAATGTTGGCGGTGGCGATGACCTCGGGCCGGCCGCTTTCAAGGGCGTTCAATTTGTTGTCGCGCAAGCGCTGGGAAAGCTCCGGCTGAGTGATGGAATACGTACCCGCCGAACCACAACACAGGTGCGCATCCGGCACGGCGGTGAGGTTAAAGCCGAGCCGCGCCAGTACGCTTTCCACGGCACCGCCGAGTTTCTGCGCGTGCTGCAAGGTGCAGGGGCAGTGGAACGCCAGGCGCAGATCACTGGCAACGCCAAGGTTCTCCAAAGGCTCGTCGCGCAGCACTTCCACCAGATCCTTGGTCAGCGCACTGATACGCTGCGCTTTGCTGGCGTAGGCCGGATCGTCGCTGAGCAGATGCCCGTAATCCTTGACGAAAGCGCCACAGCCGCTGGCGGTCTGAACGATGGCCTCGGCACCGGCTTCGACACTGGGCCACCAGGCGTCGATATTGCGCCGCGCCCGGTTCAGGCCCGCCTCTTGAGCGTTCAGGTGGTAATCCACCGCACCACAGCAACCGGCCTGAGCGATGGGCGTGACACTGATGCCGAGCCGATCCAGAACCCGCGCCGTCGCGGCGTTGGTGTTGGGCGACAGGCCAGGCTGCACGCAGCCTTCGAGCATCAACACCTTGCGCGCATGGCGAACGGCGGGTCGCGCTTTGGCGGGGGTGATCTGCGCGGGCAGCTTGATTTTCAGGCTGCCGGGCAGCAGCGGGCGAAAGGTTGCACCCAGTTGCGTCAGGGATTTGAACAAGGCTGCGTTGGGCACCACGGCGCGCAGGCTTTCGCGCAGCAAACGCTGGCCCAACGGACGCGGCACGGCGGCATCGACCACGGCACGGCCAATGTCCAGCAGGTTGTGATAATCCACGCCGGACGGGCAGGTGGTCTCGCAGTTGCGACAGGACAGGCAGCGGTCCAGATGCAATTGGGTTTTTTCCGTGACTTCGTTGCCTTCCAGCACTTGCTTGATGAGGTAGATACGCCCGCGTGGACCGTCCAGTTCATCGCCGAGCAATTGATAGGTCGGGCAGGTGGCGTTGCAAAAGCCGCAGTGCACACAACTGCGCAGAATGCTTTCGGCTTCCTCGGCGCGGGGCAACTGTCGGGCTTTGTCGCTCAGGGTGGTCTGCATGGTTCAGATCTCCGGGTACATCCGGCCCGGATTGAAGATTCCGTGCGGATCAAGTTGCGCCTTCAACTGGCGGTGATAGCGCAGCAGTAGCGCAGGCAGCGGATGAAAAGGGCTGTCCTCCAGACCATGGCTGTAGCATGTCGCGTGGCCACCTGCGGTGTCGGCAATGGTGCGGATCGTTGCCCCGTCAGCGTCGGATTTCAGCCAGCGCTGAGCGCCCGCCCAATCGATCAATTGCTCGCCCGGTACATTCAGTACGCCGGTGTTGTTGGGCAGCGACAAGCGCCACAATGGCAAGCCATCAGTAAAAAACGCCAGGCGCTGCTCGTTCAAGTCTTGCCAGTACGCCGGGTCCAATCGTTCGCCACCCAAGCGTTCGTGGGCTGCCGCCACTGAGCCTTCGCCACCTTCAAGACGCAGGCGCAACAAGCGTCCGTCATGGCTGGCGGCACTGATGGGAATCGGTTGCTGTCCCCATTCGGCCAGACGACGCAGGGCCTGTTCGCTGTTCATTTCCAGTGCAATGCTGCTGCACAGACGCGGCTTGGGCAGCACTTTGAGGGACACTTCGGTGAGCACGCCAAGGCATCCGTAACTTCCGGCCATCAAGCGCGACAGGTCGTAGCCCGCGACGTTTTTCATCACTTCGCCGCCGAAACGCAGGTGTTTGCCGAGCCCGGTAATCACTCGAGTGCCCAGCACAAAATCGCGTACCGAACCGGACCATGGCCGGCGCGGGCCGGACAAGCCAGCGGCCACCATACCGCCCACCGTGGCCTCGCCAAAACCGGCGGGCTCGCAGGGCAGCATTTGCCCGGCCGCGTCCAGCGCAGCGGCCAGTTCGCTTAATGGTGTACCGGCGCGAGCGGTGATGACCAGTTCGGTGGGGTCGTAGCTGACGATGCCGCGATGGGTGCGCAGGTCCAGAATCTCGCCTGCCACTTCGCGACCCAGAAACGCCTTGCTGCCGCCCCCTTGAATGCGCAGGGGCAGGCCGTTTTGCAGCGCCTGATTGACCTGGTCCAGCAGTTGCTCGCTGGCGTCCTGGTCATGAACGTTAATGTCGGCCGCCATCAAAAACGCTCCAGTTCAGGGAAGGGCAGTTTGCCCATGTGCACATGCATGGCACCGAATTCGGCGCAGCGATGCAGGGTCGGAATGTTCTTGCCGGGATTGAGCATGCCGCCTGGATCGAACGCCGCTTTCACCGCATGAAACAGGGTCAGCTCATCGCTGTTGAACTGGGCGCACATCTGATTGATTTTCTCGCGGCCTACGCCGTGCTCGCCGGTGATGCTGCCGCCGACCTTTACGCACAGTTCAAGGATCTTGCCGCCCAACGCCTCGGCGCGATCCAGCTCGCCGGGTTGGTTGGCATCGAACAGGATCAGTGGGTGCATATTGCCGTCGCCGGCATGAAATACGTTGGCGACCCGCAGCCCGTACTCTTCGGACAGCGCCGTAATACCGCGCAATACCCCTGGCAGTTCCCGGCGCGGAATGGTGCCGTCCATGCAGTAGTAATCCGGCGAAAGGCGGCCGACTGCCGGGAACGCATTCTTGCGTCCTGCCCAGAATCGCACCCGTTCCGCTTCGTCCTTCGCCTGGCGTACTTCGGTGGCGCCTGCGTTAGTCAGCACTTCCCGAACCCGGGCGCAGTCGTCATGCACGTCGGCTTCGACGCCATCGAGTTCGCACAACAGAATCGCTTCGGCGTCCACCGGGTAACCGGCATGGATGAAGTCTTCCGCAGCGCGAATCGCCAGGTTGTCCATCATCTCCAGCCCGCCAGGAATAATGCCCGCCGCGATGATATCGCCCACGGCGCGACCGGCTTTTTCCACCGAATCGAACGCCGCGAGCAAGACCCGGGCAACCTGCGGCTTGGGCAGCAGCTTGACGGTGACTTCGGTGATGATGCCCAGCATGCCCTCGGACCCGGTAAACAGCGCCAGCAGGTCGAAGCCCGGTGAATCCAGAGCGTCCGACCCCAGCGTCATGGGTTCGCCTTCAACGGTAAGGATGTCCACCTTGAGCAGGTTGTGTACGGTCAGGCCGTATTTCAGGCAATGCACGCCGCCTGCGTTTTCCGCGACGTTGCCGCCGATGGAGCAGGCGATCTGGGAGGACGGGTCGGGCGCGTAATACAGATCGAACGGAGCCGCCGCCTGGGAAATCGCCAGATTGCGCACGCCGGGTTGCACGCGCGCCACGCGGGCTGCGGGGTCGATGTCGAGGATCTGGTTAAACCGCGCCATGACCAGCAGCACGCCTTTCTCCAACGGCAAGGCACCCCCGGAAAGCCCGGTCCCTGCGCCACGGGCCACCACCGGTACATGCCGTTGATGGCAGATCTTCAGCAGCGTCTGCACTTCTTCCAGATGGCGGGGCAGGGCAACCAGCATGGGAGCGGTGCGGTAGGCCGACAGCCCGTCGCACTCGTAAGGGCGCAGTTCTTCGGGACGGTGCAGGATGTCCAGTTCCGGCAATTGGCGCTGCAGGTCTTGCAGCAACCCTTGCTTGTCGATGGCAGGCAATACGCCGTCAACACGTTCGTCGTAGAGGATATTCATGGTGGGTTGATAACCCTGCGTTGTTTTTATAGGGGACTGTTCTGTTGAAGTCAGGCATTGAACGGCTGACTTGCATCATTGGCCGTCCGGGCTTTACTGTCTACGACTGGAAACAGTGGTCGAACCAGTTTTTTGGAACTAAAAACCAGTTAATAAAGATTAAATTAAATTAAAACAGTGGCTTGTGATTGTTAATAGGGCCTGTTTGTTTGCTCTTGTTGACTGGTCATACCAGTGAGTACCGTAATGAATGACACGGCAAAACCCAGGGCACCCCAAGTCGCGGATGTGGTGTGCGAGCGTATCGAACGCTTAATCGTTGATGGCGTGCTCAAGGTCGGGCAATTGCTGCCTTCCGAGCGGCGGCTCACGGAAAAACTCGGGGTGTCGCGCACGGCCTTGCGCGAGGGCCTGAAGCTGCTGCGTGCCCGAGGCATCATCGAGACCGAACAGGGCAAGGGATCATTCGTTGCCCAGATGAACAGCCATCAGCCCACGTCACCGCTGATGCACCTGTTCGGTTCTCAGCCGCGCACGTTGTATGACCTGTTCGAGGTGCGCAGCCTGTTGGAAGGCGAGTCGGCGCGACTGGCCGCCTTGCGCGGCACCGAAGCCGATTTCGTGCTGATCACCCGCAGCTACGATGCGCTGGTCGCCGCTCACGGCAGTGAGCTGGATGCTTCGGGGCATGCCCGTCTGGACCACGCGTTCCATCTGGCGATCTGCGAGGCGTCCCACAATCCGGTGTTGGTGCAGACCCTGCGTTCGCTGACGGACCTGTTGCTCAGCACCGTGTTCGCTTCGGTCAACAACCTCTATCACCGCGAGCCACAGAAGCGCCAGATCGATCGCCAGCATGCCCGTTTGTACAACGCCGTCACCGGTCGTCTGCCGGAACAGGCACGCAAGGCAGCCGTCGCCCATATTCAAAGCATCTGCGAAAACCTGCGGGAGATTGAAAACGAAGAACAGCGTCTGGTGCGGGCCACGTTGCGGCTTGAAGGGTGGGTGTGAAACTCCGTCTAACGAGATCCCTTTCTATTGACACTGCCCCGGCAATCGCGCAGCTTACGCATTACGTAAATCGATTACGAAAATAACAATGGTGTGATTTGCCGTGGACCTCTTCACTTACTACCGCTCCACGTCCAGTTATCGGGTGCGCATCGCGCTGGCTTTGAAAGGGCTGGACGTCACGGCGATACCGGTCAACCTGCTGCGCGACGGCGGCGAACACCTCAAGTCCGACTTCAAAGCCATCAACCCGCAATGCCGAGTGCCTGCGTTACGCCTGGACAATGGCTGGGTGCTGACGCAGTCCCCGGCGATCATCGAGTACCTGGAAGAGCGCTATCCCCAGCCCCCGTTGCTGGCGGCGGACCTTGAAACCCGCGCCACCCAGCGAGCGGTCGCGGCGTTGATCGCCTGTGATATCCACCCGTTGCACAATGTCTCGGTGCTCAATCGTTTGCGCGGTCTGGGTCACGACGACAACGACATCGGCGACTGGATCGGCCACTGGATCAACCAGGGATTTGCCGCCGTCGAAGAGTTGATTGATTCCAAGGGCTTCTGTTTTGGTCAGTCCCCAAGCCTGGCCGATGTCTACCTGTTGCCTCAGGTCTATGCCGCCCGGCGTTTCAACGTCGACCTCAGCCCCTATCCACGCATTGTTCGGGTCGAAAAGCTGGCCTTGGCACATCAGGCGTTCCAGCAAGCGCATCCCGATGCGCAACCCGACAAGCCGGAGTAGTCTTGGCCTTATGAAAATTCTTGGCTTGCAGCTGATATTCGGTGATTTCCTCGCTCGCAGCGTGCGTGGAATCCCCTGCGCGCCACCCGCTGGAAAGTGATCTGACAGCAAGCATCCCACTTTCCTGCAAGGAGCCAGACCATGGCTGATTCATACGAAAACCCGATGGGCCTGATGGGCTTTGAATTCATCGAGTTCGCCTCGCCGACGCCCAATACCCTTGAGCCCGTGTTCCAGATCATGGGTTTCACCAAGGTCGCCACTCACCGCTCCAAGGACGTCACGCTGTATCGCCAGGGCGGTATCAACATCATCCTGAATAACGAACCGAACAGCGTTGCTTCCTACTTCGCGGCCGAGCATGGGCCGTCGGTGTGTGGCATGGCTTTTCGCGTCAAGGATTCCCACAAGGCCTACCAGCGGGCGCTGGAGTTGGGCGCGCAGCCGGTGGACATTGCCACCGGGCCCATGGAACTGCGTTTGCCGGCGATCAAGGGCATCGGGGGCGCGCCGTTGTACCTGATCGACCGTTTCGGTGAAGGCACGTCGATCTATGACATCGATTTCAATTTCATCGAAGGCGTGGACCGCCATCCGGTGGGGGCGGGCCTGAAATTCATTGATCACCTGACCCACAACGTCTATCGCGGGCGCATGGCGTACTGGGCGAACTTCTACGAGAAGCTGTTCAACTTCCGTGAGCTTCGCTACTTCGATATCAAGGGTGAATACACCGGGCTGACGTCCAAGGCCATGACCGCACCGGACGGCATGATCCGCATTCCCTTGAATGAGGAGTCATCCAAGGGCGCGGGGCAGATCGAAGAGTTCCTGATGCAGTTCAACGGCGAAGGCATCCAGCATGTGGCGTTCTTCACCGATGACCTGATCAAAACCTGGGACGCCCTGAAAGCCCTAGGCATGCGCTTCATGACCGCGCCGCCGGAAACGTATTACGAAATGCTCCAGGGCCGCTTGCCTGACCACGGCGAGCCGGAATCTGAACTCAAGTCCCGAGGCATCCTGCTCGATGGCACTTCCGAGGGCGGCGAGCGACGTCTGCTGTTGCAGATTTTCTCGGAAACCCTGATGGGCCCGGTGTTCTTCGAATTCATCCAGCGCAAGGGCGATGACGGGTTCGGCGAAGGCAACTTCAAAGCGTTGTTCGAATCCATCGAGCGTGATCAGATCAAGCGTGGCGTGTTGACGGCGGATTCAACTCACTGAGGGTTCTCAAGCGCCGAACAATCCTGCATCCGCGCCCATCCTCGCGCTGATCACCTGCGCAGTCGCCCGCAAGCGCTGCGCCGCATCAGCTTGCACGGTGTCGGTAAACACCGACGCCGAGCCCACCATGGTGATCACCCCGGCCAGTTTGTTGCCGACGGTGAACACCGGTGAGGACACGGCATTGACCCCGGCCATCAACAACCCGTGAATTTGATGCACGCCCGTGCTGCGAATGTCCCGGACATGCTGTTCGATTTCCTGGCGTTGCATGGCAGTGAGGCCCACCGATTCCTGATCGTGCAGCTCGGCGGTTTCCCGGGCGTTGAGAAACGTGTGGAACACCAGACCGGTGGATGAGCCCAGCAAGGGCAGGACCGAGCCGATGTGGGTCACCAGCGTCACCGCGCCGCTGGAAGGCTCGACATACACCACCGTGGGCCCCTTGTTGCCCCATACCGCCAGAAAGCAGGTTTCGTTGAGCTCGTCGCGCAGGGTCGCCAGATGCGGCGCAGTGATTTTCAGCACATCCAGATGACCCACCGCCGCCAGGCCGACATACAACGCCTCGCGACCCAGGCCGTAATGATGGGTGACGGAATCCTGTTCGGCAAAGCCGCTGGCAATCAATGCCTGTAGATAGCGGTGCACTTTGCTGGCGGGCATTCCCACGTGCTCGGCCAGCCGGGTGAGCGACGTGGCGGGCGCCAATTCAGCCAGCGCCTTGAGAATACCCACGCCGACTTCGGCGGCTTGAACCTTTTGCTGGCGCCCGCCTGGAGGCGTTTCTATTTCAACGGTCATTACAAAGTGTGCGCCGGTCTGGGAAGGCTGCTTTATAGCTTGACCCGATTCCAAACTCAAATTACGTTATGCGTAACTCAATTACGATTATTGTTTTTCGCTGGGTCGAAGAACATGACAAGAGGTCGAGATGCGCAGTCATCCTCACGCCCAACCGCTGAACTACCTGAGTGGTTTCGGCAATCACTTCAGCAGTGAAGCACTGCCCGGCGCATTGCCGATCGGCCAGAACTCCCCGCAGCAACATGCCTTGGGTCTCTACGCTGAATTGCTGTCGGGTACCGCGTTCACGGTTCCCCGTGCGCAAGGGCGTCGGACCTGGCTGTACCGCATCAAACCTTCGGCCAGCCACCCTCGATTCGAGCGTCTTGAGCGACAGATCGCCGGCAGTGATACAGGCCCGATCACGCCTAACCGTCTGCGCTGGGATGCCTTTGAGCTGCCGAGCCAGCCCACGGATTTCATCGACGGGCTGCTAATCATGGCCAGCACGGCATCGGCGGAGCAGGCAGAAGGGGTCACCGTTTACAACTATGCGGCCAACGCCTCGATGCAGCGGGCGTTTTTCAATGCTGACGGTGAATGGCTGATCGTGCCCCAGTTGGGCCGATTGCGCATCGTGACCGAGCTGGGTTTGCTGGACGTCGAGCCGCAGGAAATCGCCGTGTTGCCACGGGGCCTGAAATTCAGTGTGCAGTTGCTCGACAACGGCGCGCGCGGCTATATCTGTGAGAACCACGGAGCTGCCTTGCGTTTGCCGGACCTTGGCCCTATCGGCAGTAACGGGCTGGCCAACCCACGGGATTTTCAGGCGCCGGTGGCCTGGTTTGAAGATAGCGATGGGCCGACGTCCCTGGTGCAGAAATTCCTGGGCGAACTGTGGAGCACGCAGCTGGATCATTCGCCCTTTGACGTGGTGGGCTGGCATGGCAATAACGTGCCGTATAAATACGATCTGCGCCGTTTCAATACCCTTGGCACCGTCAGCTTCGATCACCCGGACCCTTCGATTTTTACCGTGCTGACCGCTCCGGGATCAGTAGAAGGGCAAGCCAATATCGACTTCGTGATTTTTCCGCCGCGCTGGATGGTGGCGGAAAACACCTTCCGCCCACCGTGGTTTCATCGCAACCTGATGAACGAATTCATGGGACTGATCGACGGAGCCTACGATGCCAAGGCTGAAGGCTTCATGCCGGGCGGTGCCTCGTTGCATAACTGCATGAGCGCCCATGGACCGGACAACGCCACGGCGGAAAAAGCCATCGCTGCGACGTTGCAGCCCCACAAGATCGAAAACACCATGGCGTTCATGTTCGAAACCGCCAAGGTCTTGCGCCCGAGCCGCCATGCCCTTGAGTGTGTGCAACTGCAGCCTGACTATGATGCCTGCTGGACCGGCATGGCCAAGACTTTCAACAGGGAAATGCCGCAATGAGCACCTCCGCAAACACTCGCAGCTGGGTCGAATCCGCCAACGGCCATGCCGACTTTCCGTTGCAGAATCTTCCCTTTGGCGTGTTCAGCCGCTCAGGTCTGACCCCGCGCGGGGGGGTTGCCATCGGTGACTGGATTTTCGATCTGCAGGCCGCCCTTGAAGCAGGGTTCTTCAATGGCGCGGCACGGACCGCCGCCGAGGCCGCCAGTCGCGATCAGCTCAATGACTTCTTTGCGCTGGGCGCTGAGGCACGCCAGACATTGCGTCGTGAGTTGCTCCATCTGCTGGATGAAAACAGCCCCCAAAGTGCTCGTCTGCAAACAAAAGCCGAGGTGTTGCTGCATCCCATGGGCGAGTGCCAGATGCACATGCCGGCGCATGTCGGGGACTACACCGATTTCTATGTGGGCATTCATCACGCCATGAACGTCGGCAAGCTGTTTCGCCCGGACAATCCGTTGTTGCCCAACTATAAATACGTGCCGATTGCCTATCACGGCCGCGCCTCGACGCTGTGTGTGTCGGGCACGCCCGTCAAACGTCCCAATGGCCAGACGCTGCCGCCGGGCCAGGAGGTGCCGCAGTTCGGCCCCTGCAAACGTCTGGATTACGAGCTGGAAATGGGCGTGTGGATCGGGCCGGGCAATGCCAGTGGCGACGCCATCGACATCGTTGATGCCTCGCAGCATATCGCCGGTTTGTGCCTGCTCAACGACTGGTCAGCGCGGGATATCCAGGCTTGGGAATACCAACCGCTGGGCCCGTTTCTGTCCAAGAGCTTTGCCACCACCGTGTCGCCGTGGGTGGTCACTGCCGAAGCCCTCGCGCCATTTCGCAGCGCGCAACCCCCGCGCCCGGCAGGCGATCCGCAACCGCTGACCTATCTGCTCGATCCGGCGGATCAACACAACGGGGCGCTGGATGTCGAACTGGAAGTGCTGCTGCTGACTCGGCAAATGAAGGCGCAAGGCGTGCCCGCTGAACGTCTGGCGCTGAGCAATACCCTGAACATGTACTGGACGCTGGCGCAGATGGTCACCCACCACAGCGTTAACGGCTGCAAGCTGCAACCGGGTGATCTGTTTGGCACCGGCACCTTGTCCGGGCCGCAGACCGGACAGTTCGGCAGCCTTCTGGAAATGACCGAGGGCGGCAAGCACGCCATTCAGTTGCCGAGCGGCGAAGTCCGGCGCTTTCTGGAAGACGGTGACGAAGTCATCCTGAAGGCCCGGTGCAAACGAGAAGGGCAGGTGACCATCGGGTTCGGTGAATGTCGGGGTGTGATTGAGGGTTAGGTGTCGGAGGGGCATGTTGCAAACAATGCCGGATTGCTGACAGCCTGGAGTCAATGCTTACCCGGATTTGCCACCACCTCGGTAGCAGCGGGGCACTGAGTGAAACAGTGTTGAGCGACACGCCCTCAAACCCGGCTAAACCGCTCGCGGTAGCCTTGGGGTGTCACCGCCAGCGACCGCAGAAAGCTGCGGCGCAAGGTCTCTTCAGTGCCAAAGCCGCAGTATGCAGCGATACGCTTGAGCGGCATTGAGCTGTCTGCCAGCAAACGTCGCGCCGCTTCGACACGCAGTTGCTCGATGGCCTTGGCGGGGGTGATACCGGTCTGGGCCCGGTAGTGGCGCACGAAACTGCGCTCGCTCATGCCGACGTGTGCCGCCAGCGTTGACACCGAAAGGTCACTGGCCAGGTGCTCGTTGACCCAATTGTGCAAGCGGGCGAAACGACTGTCGCTAGCGCTGGCGTGCTGCAGGGAAAGCGCATTGCTGAATTGCGACTGGCCCCCCGGGCGCTTGAGAAAGACCACCAGATCCCGAGCGACAGCCAGCGCCATGGCGTGGCCGAGATCCGCCTCCACCAACGCCAGGGCCAGGTCAATCCCCGCCGTCACGCCGGCCGAGGTCCAGAAGTGCTGATCGTTGATGAAGATCGGATCAGGATCAACCCGCAAGGCCGGATAGCGGCGCGCCAGCGCTTCGCAACTGTTCCAGTGAGTGACCACCGAACGACCCTCCAGCAAACCGGTCGCCGCCAGCAGGAACGCACCGGTGCACACCGATGCCACGCGTTGCGCCTGCTGCGCTCGCTCTCGCAGCCATTGCACCCGTTGCGGATCTTCTGCCGCAGCATGCACGCCACGACCTCCGGCGACGATCAAGGTATGAGTTGATTCGTCCGCATCGGGCAATGGCCAGGTGTGCAGTCCCAGACCCGCAGAGGATTCCACCCCGCGTTGCTCGGCGGCGATGACTTTCAATGTATAAGCCGGCGGCAAGCCTTGCTGACCCGCCTGGATATTGGCCGAGGCAAAGACCTGCAACGGCCCGCAAACGTCCAGCAGTTGCACGTTAGGGAATGCCAGGATGTGAACGGTCTTCGGTGAGTGGGTCATGCTGGCATCCAACCTGTATTTGGCGGAATTGGTGGGTAATATGGCGAAACAGCCAGATCCTAACCCGCTACTTTAAAGGGCGTCCACTCCGGATATCGCCCTTGCAACGGAGCTACCCATGACCCTCCATATCGGTCTGCTTGTGTTCCCGAACGTTCAACAACTGGACCTCACCGGTCCTTACGAAGTGTTCGCGACGCTGCCGGGCGTGAGCGTGCACTTGCTGTGGAAGAACCTCGACCTGCTGCATTCCAGCACCGGCCTTGCCCTGAAACCGATCCGGACTTTTGCCGATTGCCCTGTGCTGGATGTGCTGTGCATTCCCGGAGGTTTGGGTATTGATGCGTTACTTGAAGATGACGAGACCCTGGCGTTCATCCAGCAACAGGCAGCGTCAGTGAAATACCTGACGTCCGTATGTACGGGCGCGTTGGTGCTGGGGGCTGCGGGGTTATTGCGCGGCAAGCGTGCGACCACCCACTGGGCGTCTCACGATTTACTGGAGTCTTTCGGGGCGATTGCCGTGCATGAGCGAGTGGTGCGCGATGGCAACCTGTTGACCGGAGGCGGTGTGACCGCCGGTATCGACTTCGCCCTGACCATGGCCAGCGAGTTGATCGACGAGGCTCACGCCCAGACCGTCCAGTTACAGCTTGAATACGCCCCTGCGCCACCGTTTGAGGCAGGCCATCCGGATACGGCACCAGCCCGGGTGGTCGAGAGGGCGCTTGAGCGTGGACAGCAGGCGATGGCGCGACGTCGGGCTGTCGTCAAACGGGTAGCCCCAGGGGCAGTTTAAGCAGGGCTTGCCGGGGTTTTGTCCGTGATTTCATACCAGCCAAGAAACAGGTCCAGAGCCGACTCGATGACTTCCCGCTGTTTTTCGGCGCTCAATACCGGCTCGTTGAACGTGACCTGTGGCCAGAAGGCAAACGCCTTGAGCAGGGCATGCATCTGGTTGGCGGCAAAGGCCGGATCGACTGCCTTGAGTCGGCCGTCGGCTTGTGCGGCGCGAATCCAGAGGCTGAAGGTTTCTTCGCGTTCATTCAGGCGTGCCAGCCATACCTGAGCGCGTTCCGGCGAATGTATAGTCGCGCCCAGGGCGACGCGTGCCAGGTCCAGACAATTGCTGTCACTCAGGGTCAGCATTTTGTTTTGCAGCATGGCCCGCAGTTGTGGCCGCAATGCAACGCCGGGTCGATAAGCCGAGTCAGGGAGTTCGCTGATACGGCACCACAGGCGCTGGAGAATTTCGGCGAACAATTCCTCCTTGCTCGGGAAATGGTTGTAGACCGTGCGCTTGGAGACTTCCGCCCGTGCCGCGATTCGATCCATGCTGGTCACCTCAAACCCGTTATCGCCAAACTCCGCAATGGCTGCCAAAACGATGGCCTCGCGTTTACGGTCGGTGAGTCGCAGGGAAGTCGTCATAGGTCTCGCTTCAAACGTGCGTTTAGAGAAAATTACACTCGGCAGTTTACTTGCCATCGATCGTCATGCAAGCTTGAAACTACACCGTGTAGTGTAATACACAGTTACATATCCTTGTCACTGTTGCCAGTGTTCAATCGCTCGACAGGATCGACGCACTATCTCCCCGGAGTCAGCAGATCATGGCCAAGACCGACCCAACCTCGCCAGCCCCCGCCTTGCCGACCTTGAACAAGCATCAAGGACGCTATCGCAACAACGCGCCCATGAGCCGTCTGGGTTTTTTCAGGACCGTGGGCGTGTTCTGGAATGCGCTGTTCAACAAGCCCGGGCACACCCGCCCGGCAGGGGAGATTCCGGTGCAGGAAGTGTCGCGCCAACAACTGCTCGCGGCCCCTGACAACAGTGTGTTTCGCCTGGGGCATTCCACGGTGTTGCTCAAGCTCAAGGGCGTTTTCTGGCTGACCGATCCGGTCTTCGCCGAGCGTGCGTCGCCCGTGCAGTGGGCCGGGCCCAAGCGTTTTCATCAGCCGCCCATCAGTCTTCAAGACCTGCCGCCGCTCAAGGGGGTGATCCTTTCCCACAATCATTACGATCATCTGGACTACATGACCATCCAGGCGCTGATGGCCAAAACCGAGCACTTCCTCACGCCGCTCGGCGTGGGCGATACCCTGATCGAATGGGGCGTGCCCGCCGGGAAAGTTCAGCAGCTGGATTGGTGGCAGTCGACGGCGGTGCATGGCATTCAGTTTGTCGCGACCCCGGCGCAGCATTTTTCCGGGCGGTCGTTACGCGACGCTAATCGCAGCATGTGGGCCTCATGGGTGATCCATGACGAAAGCCAACGGATCTTCTTCAGCGGCGACACCGGCTACTTCGACGGCTTCAAGGCTATCGGCGAACACTACGGTCCATTCGACCTGACCCTGATGGAAACCGGGGCCTACAACGTTGATTGGCCCAACGTTCACATGCAGCCCGAAGAAACGCTGCAGGCGCACCTCGACCTGCGGGGCAAATGGCTGCTGCCGATTCACAACGGTACTTTCGATCTGGCGATGCATGCCTGGCATGAGCCGTTCGACCGCATCATCTCCCTGGCCTGGGAGAAAAATGTCTCCATTACCACGCCGCAGATGGGGCAGCCTTTCTACATGGATTACCCAAGCCGCGGGCACGCCTGGTGGCTGGGTGTCGAGGGCGTCAACGAGGGCGCGACTGACCGTGCGGCGGGGGTGCCGACCAGAGCGTCATAACACCCGATATGTCGAGCAGCCACACCGTAGCCGAAGCAGTGATTGTTTTGAGCACCCAGACTCAGACGTCTTCCGGACGCTCCTTGGGATCAGGCGGCGTACCAGGACGCGGCTGCTCCCCTTGCTTGTTCATTTCCTTGTTCTTTTCGCCGACCTTCCCGGCATTTTCTGGCTTGTGGTCCAGGTCTTCGCGTTTCGATTCCTGAGTCATTTGGGCGGTCTCCGTTGCGATTGGGGTAAGGGTTAGGCAGCGTGGCAGACGCAAGATTCGAACTTTGTTTGATGAAGTTCCCGGATCAGGTGTGTTCTATCGGAAACATCCCACAAATCCCGTCTCCAATCCTGACTGACAGTCTGAGCGTGCCCCTGCAAAGTCCTGCCTTTCCCCCAGGCCAAGGACTCGCCCATGCTCAACCCCGCCAACCAAGCCGCTTTCACGTTGGAGATCGAGCAGGTCGAGCATTCGCTGCGCGTGCTGAGTTTCACCGCAAAGGAAGCCGTCAGCCGTCCGTTCAGTGTGCGCATCGAACTGGTCAGCGAGCGGGCCAACCTCAAGCTTGAAGATGTGCTGCATCGTCAGGCGTTTCTGGGGTTTGACGCCCAGGGCAACGGCATGCACGGGCAGATCGGCGAGGTGGCGCAGGGGGATTCCGGCAAGCGGTTTACTCACTACTTCATCCGGCTGGTGCCCAATCTGCTGCGCCTGGAGCACCGGCACAATCACCGGATCTTCCAGAACAAAAGCGTGCCGGACATCATCGCCCTGGTGCTCAAGGATCACGGTATTCTGGCCGGGGACTTTGTTTTCAGGCTGGACCGCAAGACCTGCCCACCCCGTGATTACTGCACGCAATATCACGAGAGCGACCTGTTTTTCATCCGAAGGCTGTGTGAGGAGAGCGGATTAAGTTTTCACTTTGAACATGCCCGCGACAAACACCTGCTGGTGTTTGCCGACGACCCTATCGCACTGCCTGTATTGGCGCGTCCTACACCTTACCTGCAAGGCAACGGGCTGGTGGCCGAGGAGCCGGTGATCAGCCAGTTCAGCGTGCGCCTGGCCACCCGCACCGGCAAGGTCAGCCGCCAGACTTACCACTTTCAGAAACCCACGCTGGACCTGCTCAGCAGCGCCCAACAGCCGGACGGGCGCCGGGATCTGGAGGATTACGCTTATCCGGCCCCTTTTGAAGAACGGCAGATCGGGGCGCGTCAGGCCCAAGTCGTCCTGGAGCGGCATCGCAGCGACTATCAACTCGCCGCGGGCCACAGCAATCAACCGGCGCTGCTCAGCGGCCATTTGCTGACCCTCAGCGAGCACCCCCGGGAGGACTGGAACGCCCAATGGCTGATCACCGCCGTTGTGCACGAAGGCAAACAGCCGCAAGTGCTGGAAGAACACAGCCCGCAGGCCTTTCAGCCGGGGGCGTTCACCCAGGGCTACCGCAACCATTTTGAAGCCATTCCCGGTTTGGTGCCGTTTCGCCCGCCACTCAGACACCCCAAACCACGGATTCTCGGCAGCCAGCACGCCATCGTCACCGGCCCTGCGGGTGAAGAGGTGCATTGCGACGAGTATGGTCGGGTCAAGGTCAAGTTCTACTGGGACCGCGAAGGCGGGCGCGACGAGCACGCCAGTTGCTGGCTGCGGGTCGCCACCGGCTGGGCGCACGACCGGTACGGCGCGGTGATGATCCCCCGGGTCGGCATGGAAGTGGTGGTCGGCTATTTCGAAGCCG